>CANQIU010000001.1 GCA_947624145.1 uncultured Bacilli bacterium
AAAACCGTACGGATTTATTTTTTCTTGGAATTTATTTTCTTCTTCATTTAATTTTTGATAATTTAAACTTAAATCAGGAACTATTTCTTTTAGAAAATAATTATTTAAAAACATATACATCTCGGTTTTTTTAAAATTACCAAAATATTCTCCATTATCACAAAATCTAATTCCTGAAGCTATCAAATTTTTAGATATTAAAATTTTATTATCGTAGTCAACGTACCATTTTAAAGTAGCTACTTCTATCCAGACATAATCTCCTTCTTCATACATTACACCATTAGAAAAAAGTTCATATTTATCGTGATTTTTACAGCATGCTCTTATATATTTTTTTCCATTATACTCATACTCTTCATATTCTGAAGCTTGAAATGATAAAGTATACTCGCCCCATTTTCTAGAATCGGTTGTATAAATTTTCCCAGTTTTTCTTAAATTTCCTGATAGGTAGGCTTGTTCTAATTGTTTTTCTAAAATTATATCAACTGTATATTGAGGATATTCTCCAAATTCTATTTCAATATTATTTATACTTGAAACAATACTATTTGGAATGGTTATAACTGGGCGAATTCCCCTTACTCTATCACAACTAGCATAATATCTTGGCTCATCCCCATTTTCATCAATACCAAGTACATCTCCATAACCATTAGCATCTAATAAAAAATAAGTACCTGTACAACCCTTTAAAGTATTATCATAATCTACAAAAATATCAAAAGCTTTTACACCTAATGTAATAGCAAAATCAGTTATTGCACATTTTGTTCCAATTTTTTCAAATATATTTAATTTTTTATTGCCAAACACTTGTTCTTTAGTTAATAATGTTGCTTCCATCCCCAAAATCCCCCTTCAAAATATTTTGTTTATTATTCTACTAAAAATATATGGAAAAATCAATAACTTTTTTTACTTTTATTTTCCTTTTTCTTGACACTATTAATGTTAAAACTTAACTCTGCTCTAGTCAATTTTTCTAACATTTGATTTATAAAAACTTCCATATGCATCTATATCACCAAAAATATTGTATAACAATAATTTTTATCTTGCTTGATTTTCGACAAAAGATGTCAATTTTTTTAAAAATAAATTAAATTTTCACCTAAAATACACAAGTTTTTGGATAGATATGCTATAATTATTAAAGGGTGATTGGTTTGGAGTATCCAAATAAGATTAAAAAAAATTATCAAAAAGTTATTAACTATAGCAATCGTGGTTTAGATTTAGAAACAATCATTGAAGAAGCTAATCTTTATTATCGCGAAAATGATTTAGCTTACATATATAAAAAACCAACACCTATTGGCGTTGTTAAAGCTGTTTATCAAAATAAAGAAAGAAGAATATTAGATGCCTTTTATAAAACCCCCTCAACTTTAGACTTTAATGGTTTATATAAAGGCTATTATATTGAATTTGATGCTAAAAGTACCACGAATAAAACAGCCTTTCCTTTAAGCAATATTCATGAACATCAAATAAAACATATGAAAAATATTTTTAAGCACGGAGGAATAGTCTTTTTAATTATAATGATTAATGATGAATATTATTTAGTAAAAGGAAAAGATATATTAGATTTTATTAATAATAATACGCGTAAAAGTATCCCTTATAGTTATATTAAAGAAAAAGGATATGAACTTAAATATAATTATTTAAAAGGTTTAGATTATCTTAAGGTATTAGATATATTAATTGGAGGTAATAATGAAAAAGTTAAAGATTAGAAAAAAGAAAGATGAAAAAAAAGTTTTTAAGAAAAAGGAACATAAGAAGTTTTGGAATTGGTTTATATCATTAGTCTTAATTGGGGGTATAGCTTTTGTTTCCCTTATCTTAGTTTTTGCTTTATATGTCATAATTACATCACCAGATTTTGATAAAGATAAGTTATATTCTAAAGAAGCAACGGTTATATATTATAAAGATGGAACGGAATTAACAAGACTAGGAAGTGAAAATCGAGTTTTAGTTAATTATGATGAATTACCTCAAGTCTTAATTGATGCAATTATTGCGACCGAAGATTCTCGATTTTTCCAACATAGTGGTTTAGATGTAGCCAGATTTATTAAAGCAACGATTGGGCAAATCTTAGGTAAACCGGGGGCTGGAGGAGCTTCAACCTTAACCATGCAAATTGTTAAAAAAGCCTACACTGACCCTAATGGCGAATATGATTCCGGCTTAGAAGGATTAATTAGAAAAGCGACCGATATATATATGGCGGTTTTCAAAGTTGAATCAAATTATACTAAAGAAGAAATCATTGAGTTTTATGTAAATACTATGTGGTTTTATGGAGGAACAACTAATTACGAAGGAACTTTTGGCGTTGAACAAGCTTGTCAATATTTCTTTGGTAAATCGGTTTCCGATATTAACTTAGCTGAAGCCTCAATTATTGCGGGAATGTTTCAAAACCCGGCTAGTATGAATCCTTATACTAAACCTACAGCCGTAAGAAAAAGACAAACTAGCGTGCTTAACTATATGGTGATGCATGGTTATATAACTGAAGAAGAAAAACAAGATGTTTTAGCTATTCCAATATCTTCTTTATTAAGAGATCGTTCCAAAGAAGTATCTAATATTAATCAAGCTGTTGTCGATTTTATCAAAAAAGAAGTTGAAGAAAAAACAGGCTATAGTCCTTATAATGTACCAATGAAAATATATACAACGATTGATCCAAATGTACAAGATATTTTAACGAAGTTTGAACGCGGAGAACTTACCGATTCTAAAGGAAAACTTCTTAACTTCTTCCCTAATGAAAAAATGCAAGAAGGTGTAGCTATTACTAATGTTAAAGATGGTTCTGTTGTGGCTATTTCAGCCGGTAGAAATTATCAAGCCGGAGGTAACGAAAGAGCTACTGAAATAAAAAGACAACCTGGTTCAACAGCAAAAATATTATTTGATTATGGTCCAGCGATTGAATATTTACACTGGTCGCCATCGACGATTTTACTTGATGAACCAACGACTTATACCAATGGAACCGCGATTAAAAACTCGGATGGCAAATACATGGGCGAAATAACCATGCGAACAGCGTTAGTAAATTCCCGGAATATCCCGGCTTTAAGAGCTTTCAAAGCCGTCATGAATTATGATGATAAGATAATTTCTAACTTTGTTCATAGTTTAGGCATTGATTATGGACCAAACCTATTTGAGGCTGCTTCAATCGGAGGTTTTGATGGCGTTACGCCTTTACAAATGAGCTCTGCTTATGCGGCTTATGCTCGCGGTGGTTACTACATTGCTCCTTATGTTTATACGAAAATCGAATTAATTGAAACGGGACAAACCATTGATTATAAATATGAACAAACTAGAGTTATGAGTGCCGAAACGGCTTATATGATCACGGATATGTTAATGAGTGCAACAAATAGCAATGTTTCTGGTTTAAAACTTAACAATACTGATATTGCCTCTAAGGGAGGAACAACAAATATTGATGCAGCTTCTGCTAATGCTTTAGGTGTTCCTACTAATGCCACCAGAGATGCTTGGAATATTACTTACTCGCCAGAATATGCGATTGCCCTTTGGCTTGGTTATGATAAAACAACTAGTGAATATTACTTAACTAGTAAAGTGGGAACTAGTATTAGAAAAGATATAATGAAAGAACTAGGAACGAAAATTTATACGCAAGGGCTAAAGTTTAATCAACCAACCGATGTTGTAACCGTAGAAGTTGAAGATGGTACTTTCCCTACGCAACTAGCCTCCGAATTTACACCAAATGATTTACGCAAATTTGAATCATTTAAAGCGGGAACTGAACCAACCGAAGTATCAAGTAGATTTGCCAAATTAAAAAGCCCAACTAATGGTACTTATACCTTTAATGGTAGTCAAATTACTTTATCTTGGAGTCCAATTCCCATGCCTGATGCTATCAATAATACTTACTTACAAGAATTCTTTAATAAAAACTATTTAGAATATGCCACTAAGTATTATGAAGAAAGATTAAAATATAATCAAAATTATATTGGAACAATTGGTTATAATATCTATCAAAAAAATTCAACCGGTACATTAACTTATCTTGGTCGAACCGATAAAAACACCTTTACTTTAAATAATTCCGCCTTAGGAACATATGTCATAAAATCAGCTTACTCTATCTTTACAGCCAATATGAGTGATGGCTTAGAAATTACAATTAAAGCTTTAGATAATAATGTGGATAACATGTTAGATACTAACAATAATTCGGATACCGAAAAACCAAGTGATGATAAGTTAGATTAAAAAATAAACCAGATTGCTTTTTAACAATCTGGTTTTAATTTACAAATCTTTTTAAAAGGACAATTAGCACATTCTGGTTTAACGCTTTTACAAATATACCTACCAAATAAAAGCAATTGATGATTTACTCTATTCCAGCTTTCTTGGGGCAAGTAATTCATTAATCTTTCTTCTATTTTTTTAACATCAAAAGTATCTACTAAACCTAATCTATTACTAACTCTTGCCACATGAGTATCAACAGCAATTGTAGGAACATCATAAATTTCGGCTAAAACCACATTACAGGTCTTATGCCCCACGCCCGGAAGACTTTCTAAATAAGCTCTATTATTAGGAACTTTTCCTTTATAATCATTTACTAAACTTTGAGCAAGACTTTTAATAAACAAAGCCTTTTTATGATAAGTACCTACTGGTCTTATAATTTCTTCAATATCTTCTATTCTTGCCTCTTTTAAGCTAAAAATATCATACTTGGAAAATAGAATAGGTGTTACCATATTAACTCTTTTATCCGTTGATTGAGCCGATAAAAGAGTAGCTATTAATAATTCATAATCTTGATTGTAATTAAGCTCACACTTTGGATTTGGTACTAACTTATCTAAAATTTTAACTAATTCTTCACTTTTCATGTAACCAATCCAAATTTAAAACACTTGTTTCAAATAATGAAGATTTATCTTCACTAACTTTTTTTTGAATATCATCTACTTTTTTAATACCTTTTCTTTGCCAATCATATAAAATTTTATCAACATATCTTAAACTATTTACCCCACTTAAAACCGTTTCATTTAAAGCGGCAACAATAAGTTCTTCGGAAAAACCTTTATCAATCCAAGCATTAATAACTTCATAATCCATCCCATTTAAAGTTCTTCCTAATTTATCTTCAAAAATACTATATATACTAATCTTAGTATTTTCTTTTTCTTTTGATTTATTATCAATACTAATATCTTGATAAAAATTATCTAAAGATACTTTTTCACAAATCTTTCCAAAATCATTTTTTTCAGCTTTAACTTTAATTAAGTTCTTTTTCATTAAACTACTATAAGCATTAAGAACTTTTTTTTCATCCATATTTAAGACTTGCGAAATTAAAGCTATATCAAATTCCGAATCATAAGAATTATCAAAATAAAGAAGTAGTAAGAATTCATCTAAAGAAAGATTCTTTTTTAAAGCTTCTTTAATAAAAAGAGATTCCGTAACAAACTTTTTATTAGATTTATTCATCTTACCACTTTCCTTTATTACTTTCTAAATATTTTCTTATTTCTTTATTATTATTTTTTAATTTATTATTTAAAATATTTTTTTCTAAATCTAAATATACTTTATTAATAACTTTATCTTCACAATTTAAAATATGAACAATATCATTACTTTTAATATTTAAATCTTTTCTTTCTTTAATCGGTAATTTTTTATATAATTTATTGATTTCTTTCGAACTTATGCCTAGTATCTGGGCCGCTACAGAAGAAATATATAAATCATTATGATATAAAACCTCATTATCAATATATCCTTTTTTTATTACCTCGGTAATTTTTATTATAGTCTTTTTTTCTTGTTTTGTAAATGGCATATCCCGAAAGTTTAATTGAGCATACATTCCCATTATTGAAGATGTATAAGTAATATGATCATAACTTATATTTAAGATTTTATTAATTCCTAGTTTTTCTAGTAAATCTAAGCCTTTTTGAAAGTTAGGACTTAGTAAAATCTTATCATATTCTTTTTTTATTCTTTCTTTACTTAAAGTTTTAATTAAAGAGGCATTTTCTTTAATATAGGCCTCTAAATTAGGTTCTAATTTAAAATCTAGAATAGTAGCAAATCTAATAGCTCTTAATATTCTTAAAGGGTCTTCTTTTAGTTTTTTATCTATATCACCAATAACTCTTATAAGATTTTTATTTAAGTCTTCTATTCCCTTTAATTTATCAATTACATGTTCATCTTTATCCATACAAATACTATTAATGGTAAAATCTCTTCTTAATAAATCTTTTTCTAAAGAATCTATATAGACTAAACTACTGGGTTTGCGATTTTCATAATTTAATTCTTCCCGATAGGTTGTAATATCAATATTATATTTACCAATCTTTAAGTTTGATCCACCATAACCATTATAATTATTGATATTAAAAATATTATGAATATCCTTTGGCAAAGCATTAGTACAAATATCAACATCATAAGAATTAATGCCTCTTAAAGCATCGCGAACATAACCACCCACGATGAAAGCCTCATAACCATTTTTCGTAATTTTTTCTAAAACATTTTTAATTATCTTATCCATAGAATCCCTACTTAATTTTATCATTAAAATAAAGGAAGTAGAACTTCCTTTATTTTAAGTTAACTTTTTATTTTTTTAAAAGAAGCATCGTAAATATTTAAAATTGATTCTTCTAGTTTTTTCGTAAATTCTTCTTCGCTTTGGTTAATATTTAAGCCTTCTAATAACCCCCGGGAAAAAGAGGCAATCATTTTCTTATTTTGCTTTAATAAATCACAAGCTTCTTCTTGGCTATAACCCCCGGATAAAGCAACAATTCTTAAAACATTTTTATTTCTTAAAAGTTCATCATATAAATTAATCTTCGTTGGCAAAGTAAATTTAAATATAAGTTTTTGGTCCGTTTTTAATTTTCTTAGTTCAATTTTAATTTGTTCTTTTAAATACATTTCTATTTTTTCTTTGCCTACAGCCTTAATATCTACCTCGGGTTCAATAATAGGAATTAAGCCTTTAGCCATGATTTGTTTAGCTAATTTAAATTGTTGTTCTATCACTTTCTTTATACCATATTCATTATATTCTTTGATAACAGACCGCATTTTGGTTCCCACAATGCCATGTTTTAAGGCCTCATTTAGTAAAGCATCTAAATCAGGAATTTCTTTTAGCATTTGAACGCCTGCATCTAGCTCTTCTAAACCAACATCAATTTTTAAGAAAGATGGAATTTCTTTTTCTTCCCAAAGGTATTCTGCCGTATAACGATCATCGATAAAAGATTCCATTGTTTTTTTAAAAAGAATAACACCTAAGATATGTTTACTGGTAAATTTAGGATTAGTTATAATTCTTTTGCGCATTTGGTGAATATAAGCAAACATTTCTTCTTCACTCTTATAATCACTTTCCTTAACTCCATATAACTTTAAAGTTTTAGCACTACTTCCCCCGCTTTGGTCTAAAGCTGCGATAAAACCTTTTCTTTTTTCTAATATTTCTTCTTTCATTAATTACCCTCTTTTCTTTTTAAATTTATCTTTATTTTCATAAACTATAAGACCTATAAAGGCTCCTACTCCCCCAAGGCTTATCATAAGCCCCGCCCTACTGCCAAGAGCAGTATATATTATTTTGATATGATGATTTCCTTCTTTAACTGGAAAACCTAATAAATCAATATTAACTTTCGAAGTTGCTTGTTTTATTCCATCTACATATACTTTATAACCTTTATCATAAGGAACACTTAAAACAAAATAACCATCTTTTTTAACTTCGATATTCCCTTCTATTATATCACCTTTTGTTTTATTTTTATCAAAAATAAATTCATCAACTTTATCATTTAAATTATTAACATAACCATAATCTAAAGTATAAGTTTTTAAATTCTTAATTTTATAATTACCTTTAGATAACTTAATTTCTAAATTAGCTATTTCATCAGTACTTAAGACATAATCAAAATTATAATTTTGATTATGATATTTCCAAGTTTCACAAGTAAGTTTATTAGTTAATCCATTAATGGTAATAGTAGTATCACCAATAGCACAAGAATTAGATTCTAGTAATTCAAAACTAATATATAAAAGCTCATTATTTAAAGGCTTTTTTAAAGGAAGATTAATTGTTTTTTCTTCATCTAAAGAAAAGACATAAACACCATTTGTTTTTTTATAATTAAGCTTAGCCAATTCTTTTAAATTTAAGTCTAATGTCGTTTCTTCTAAATGGGTCGAAATATTATTTAATACTTTATCTTCAACTATAACATTATTTAAAATAATCTCTTGATTATAGGGATAACTAAGTTTATTAAAGATATCTATATTAACTAAATTGGCTGAGGCATAAGCTAAAGGCAAGGCATTATCATTTTTATACATTGTTAAATTACCGACTTTAGCATACTCTAAATAACCCATATAAGGAGAATCTTGGGTAAGTAAATACTTATGCCCCATTAATAGCAAGAAAGGATAATTTTTTGGAGAGCTTAAAATAAATTGATTACGACTTTGAAATGGATTATGCATTACCTTAACAAAAAAGTCTTTATATAAAACATTATAAGTTGATGAGTATATCGTACTTTGATAATAATCTAGATTACCAAAGATTCGATTCGTATTAGTGGTGGGATTAATATTATTAGCAATCCGGTAAAAAGAATTATCTTCAGTAGTTACTTTATTAATAATCTCGGCTTGATTTTGGTATTTTTTTCCATAAGTATTTTGGTAATTAAGAAAAGTATCTTGTTTTGAAGAATATAAAGATATACCTAAAACCATTATTATCACGGGGATACCGACAATTAAAGTTTGCCGATATTGACGGCTTAAAAGTAAAGCAATAATAGTGATAAGGGCATCAATTAATAAAACATATTTTAAATTTCCCATCTTAAAAGAAGCAATAATAATAATTGGTAAAGATAGGAAAATAATGACTTTTAAGTTTGTTTTTTTATCTTGCAAGTTTTCCATAAATAAAGCTATCGTATAACAATATAATGGTAAAAAAGGAATTAAAACTTTACTATCTAAATACATTCCCGCATTAAATAAATAAACAAAGATGGGAAAGACAACCAAAGAACTTAATACGGTTGCTAAAAAAACTTCTTCTTTTCTTTGGAAAAATAAACTTAAAAGACTAAATAAGGCAATCGAGGCAAGACCTACCCCATAAGTTCGGTAAAGAATAAAACCTAAATTAAAGCTTGGGAGCAAAATTTCTTTTAAAGAAATCGCCACGCTTATGTTTTCCCGACCACCGAAAATAACTAAAAGCGTTGGTAAAATTAAAACCATCGTCATCATAATAGCAATGAAAAGCGGAATCATAAACTTTAAACCTTCAATTAAAAAATTTTTAAACTTAAACTTCCGATTTAAAGATAAATAAACAAAAATACCATAGATAACAATCGCAACTAAACCACCTACAGCATAATAGTAACTAGTTAATATCATTAAAAATATTCCTAGTATTAATTCCGAGCTTTTTTTATTTTTAAAGTATTTATCTACGCCCATTAAAGCCATCAGTAAAAAAGGCATATAATCGACAAACATAATATGCCGATGTAAATGAAACATTAAAGAAGATGCTCCTAAAAAGGTAAAGCTACTTATTAAAGCAGTTAAAGAACTAAACTTATGATTTCTTAAAAACTTATAAAACAAAATTATACTGGCAAGTATTGAAGCACTAGTAGATATCATAATATATATTTCCATTTTTAAAAAAGGAAAAAGATACGATAATAAAATAAAGGGATTAAATAAACCATAATAAGCATAATTATAAATATTTTGACCTCCCCCTAAATTAAGAGCTAAATTAGGAAAGAAATCAAAGGTTTTATAAAAAAGAGCGCGAAAATACTCAGGAATTGCCGAATGTTGACTAGGCCAATCAGTCGATGAGGCTAGCATATCCCCTTTTTTTAACATTAAAATAATTAGTAATATAAAACTACCTACTAATATTAATAAATTATAATAATCTTTTTTTTGCCATTTAGAATTATTACTACTTTTTCTCACTTATAAACCCTCCTACTTAAGTTACTTCTATTATAACAATTTATATATTAAAAAGAAATATATTTTAATTTCTTTCGAATAAAAATATATTTCTTTTCTTACTTTGAAATTTTTGTCTTGCCTCGGCAATTAAATGATAATTTTGCCATAAATTTTTTTCATTTTCTTGAACATATTCAAGATTTTTGGTGGTAAAATAAACAACATATTTAATTTTTTTATTTTTAACATAGTTTTGCATTTCATCATATAACTTAGGATAAGCTTCATAAGAGATATTTTGCACTTGAAAATAATAAGTCGAAGGAATTATCCCCGAGGTTGTATATAACCCACAGTCTAAATAACCCATATTAAGTAATGTAGATTCTTTATCTAAAGTCATTTTATCTAAAAAACGATATTGAAATAAATCTTCTTTTTTTAAAAATAACATATCTTTATAATTAGCATTATTAAAAGAAATTAAGATAAATAAAATAACAACAATAAAGTAACTTAATTTATATTTAGTTAAATCAACTCTTTTATGAAGTAAATAAAATAAACCAATTAAACTAATAAGTATAAATATTTCTAAAGGAAAAAAATAATAACGATAAAATCTTAAACCAAAATAAATTCCTAAGATAGTAAATAAATATAAAAAGAAATAAGCTATTTTACCTGATTTTTTTAAGTTTAAGAAAAGAATCATAAAAGGTGATAGGATAAAAAGAAAACCTCCTAAAAGTTTATTATTACTATTTATAGCTCCCAATAAACCTTTTATAAGCGTAGTTAGTCGCACCCAAAGTGATGTTTTAACATCGCCATAGTTAGTCATATTAAAAAGAAAATAAACATCAACAAAATCTTTAAGTCCTTTATTTATTAGAAAATAAATTAAGAAAAGAATAATTGGGATAGACATTCCCCCTAAAAAGATTAAACAAGCTAAAAAGGCCTTTTTATATTTCTTATCATAAATTAAAGAAAAGAAAATAGATGCCATAAAGATAAACCAAAAACCTAGTAAAGTAAATTTCGTCATAGCAATTAAACCGGCGATAAAGCCATTTAATAAGAGTTGTTTATAACTTATTTCTTCTTTTTGAAAATGCTTTAAAAAATGATATAAACTAAGGCCAAAGAAAGCCAAACAAAATTCTTCCGCGCCTCCCCCATGCGTAAAAGCATAAGATGTTAGCATGAGAAAAGTTAAAATAGGAATGATTAAATAGGCATATTTTTGCTCTAAAAATAAAGCGATTATTTTATAAACATAATAAAGAAAAACTGTTAAGTTAATTACTTCTAAACAAAATACACCCCAAAAACTTTTATAAGATATTAAAGAACCTAAACCATAGATTAAGTATAAAAATGGTCCTTTTTGTTCAAATAAATCTTTATAAGGAACAATTCCTCTGACCATAGCCTTCCCCGTGGTAAAAAAGGCATTAGCATCAACCCAATCGTTTAAAGGATAAAAAGGTGAACATTTACTACATATAAGTAAACCAAATAAAGCTATACTAAAACAAAAAAGAATTGTTAATAATTTATTTTTTTTCATATACTACTCCAATCTCATTATAACACTTTCTTATTCTTAGTATAGTCATTTCTTTATTTCCTTATTAATTTTACTTTTCTTTGACTCTTTTATATTCTTTAAAACTTTCTAAATAATTATAATATTCTACTTCTCTCGTAGTTAAAATACCATTTAAAGCCTCTAAGACTTCATGCCCATTTTTATATATTGTTTTAAAATTAGGGATTTTCATTGACTTCTTAACTTGGTCATAAAACTCATCATAATCATGAACATCGGTTACATCAATAAATGTATAATAATTATTTTCTTTCTTTGAAGTTATAACAACTAAATAAGTTAATTTATTATTACTAACTATTATATTACCTAAATAATCTCCATAAAAATCTTGAAAAGGATTATCAAAGGTCTTATTTAAAGTAAATGCTTTATTAACTAAATAATTAGCTTGATCAGAAACTAAAGAGTTAGCTTCTTTAAGAGGATCTTTATTTTGAAAATAAGAATAGTATTGTTCTTTATATTCAAAACTATAACTCTTACAAATATCATCTTCTTTATATATAGTTAATTTTCCTATAATTTCTTGATTTTCATATAAGATATAACTAGTACTATGATATACTTTACTTACCTTATCATCATATAAATAGTTAGTCATTTGCACTATTTCATGAGTTTTACTAAGATTATAATAATAACAATATTGATTTTTAACTTTTTCTTCATCTAAATCTAATTCAGTATAACCAAGTAAACTTTGACCATCTTCACTCATTATCTTAATTTTTAAATTAGCCTTATCTTCTTGTTTAACAATTTTATGAGGCTTAGCAAAAGTAACTAATTTTTCTGGATAACTTAATTGAAAGATATTTACATCACTAAACATTTTTAAATAATTTTCTATATTCATAAACCCTCCAAATAAATCTAAGATTTATTAAATATTTTAGTTTATTATTTACTTTTTTTCAATATTTAATTTCTAATTTTAATTAAAAAAATACAACATTAAATTGCTATGTTAGAAAAAGCCATGCTATAATATTGAATAGAAAGGAGGCTTTGGAATGATTTTTGAATATATTGATGAAAATTTAAATAGAATTATCCAAAATCCAAGCAGTGTATTATATTTAAGACCATTTTCTATAGGGAAAAAAGAAGCATTATTTGCCATAGTTAAAGAAGAAAATGGCGTATATAAAAAAGTTCAAATTACCAAAGAGATATCTAAACTTATATTTCCAATTGAACCTATATTTCATTTTTATAATGGTCCTGGTCGTTGTTTTTTAAATAATTTTATGACTTTTAATAATTATATTGCTTTAAATATAAGTTATTTAGATGGTTTTAAGACTATGCAACTTGATAATTATATTTATAATATAGGCATATTTGCCACATTTAATGATGGCTCAGCCACTTTTGTAAAAAGAGAAAAAATTAAAAGCTTTGAAAAACAAGGAGAATTAACTCCGTATATAAATCAATTAAAGCAATTTAAAGATTATGAACCTCAATATAAAAATTATAACATTATTGAATCTCATAAAGTTGATGATGAAACCTTTGTCATACCTGAACTTCAAAATCAAGAAAAAAGAGAATTGAAAAAATCGATTATATAATCGTTTTTTTTATAATCTTAACTAATATTTTTTTAAATTAAACTCTTCTTATCCTTTCTTTTTTATTAACTATCATTTGCAACAAATCTCTAATACTATGATTTTTATCTATAATATAGCTGAGTGACTGTCTCCAATCTTAAGAAAGAAAAGAGGGATACGATGAAAAAAAGAACTTTTTACTTAAAAGTCCTTCGGCTTATTGCTATCATTTTATTATCCTCACCTTATTGGTAATAGCAATAAAAATATGTTCCTCTTTTTTTATTTTATGCAAGTTCCCTTGACAAATACATTAATATCATAAAAACGCACTTTTATCAAGTACGCTTTCCTATTTTTACTCGAAAAGTCCGAGTTTCTTATCAAACTGGTGCCTGTAACCGGAGTCGAACCGGTACTTTCGTTAAGAAAAATAGATTTTGAGTCTATCGCGTCTACCAATTCCGCCATACAGGCAATTTAACTTAACTAAGTATACCATTTCTTTTTTGAAAAATGCAATACTTATTCGTTAATCTTTTCTTTATATATTGATGAAAATAATTCTTGTTCTTCGGTATTTTCAACTTCTTTTTCAATTTTTGGTAAATCATCTATTGTCGCTAAACCAAAATAATCTAAAAATTCGCTTGTCGTTTTATAAAGATTAGGCTTGCCTGGTAAATCACTTTTGCCAGCTACTTTAACTAAATCTTTAGCCATTAATTTTCGAATCATATTAATACTGGCAATACCTCTTGCCTCATCAACTTCAACTCTAGTAATAGGTTGATTATAAGCAATAATGGCCAAGGTTTCTAAAGCCGCTTGACTTAAAGTATTATTACCCTTAGAGGTAATTAATTTTTGATAATAATTCTTATGTTCTCTTTTAGTTGTTAACTTAAAAGTATCTCCTAAAAAAGAAATTCTAAGGCCTCGATTATCTTTTTCATATTCTTCTTTTAAGCTTTTTAAAAGCATTTTAGCCTCATCCATATCTAGTTCTAAGATCTCACAGATATTTTTTAATGTTAATCCCTCATCACCTACAACAAATAATAACCCTTCTAAAATCGCTTCTTTTTTCATTATTCTAACCTCGTTATAAATATATCTTCAAAATTATTTTTTTGTTTTAATTTAATCTCTTTATTTTTACACATTGCTAATATTGATAAAAAAGTTGCTACCACTAAATCTTTGGCATAACTTTCAAATAAATCATTAAATGTTAGTTCTTTTCGATATTTTAAAATATCTCTAATATACTTTGTTCTTTCCTCCACCGTTATTTCTTTTTTTGTAATCCTTGTATTAAGAGGCTTTTGATAAAGCATTCTTTTTTGTAAATTAAGCATAGCTTCTTTTAAAAGATTAATATCTTCATTATTTTCATAACTAATATTATCTTGATAATCATCAATATTTTCTGGTATTTTAGTGTAAAATTCACTTCTTTTTTCTTCTAGATCTCTAAATAATTGCGTAATATTTTTATATTTTTCATATTCTATTAATTTATTTTTTAAATCTTCTTCACTATTAATTGTATATTCATCTTTTTCTTCTTCATCATTAATATTTAAAAGTAATTTACTTTTTAAATGAATTAATTCTGAAGCCATTACTAAATATTCACTAGCATTATCAATATCTAGTTTATCTAAAGAATTAATATATTTTAAATATTCATCAATAATATATTTAGTATCTATCTCATAAATATCCATCTTAGCAGTTCTTACTAAATGTAAAAGCAAATCCAAGGGACCTTCAAAATCATTGATGCAAAAAATCATTTAAACCACCCTATTCACAACGATATCCTTTACTAACTAATTCAAAATACATAACTTTTGCATCAGTATCTAACGGATACGTAATATCATTTAAATTCTCTGTACCATTTTTACTTAAATCTATATAGGTATTAAATTTAAGTTTACCACTTTCAATATTAATACTAGAATTAACCCCAATTACTTGATTATAACTATTACTTTGGGCTTGATATTTTTGATATAATTCTGCATAATTAGAAACCGTATTATTAACTTCAATTAAATCTTCTATTTGGTATAATTTATTATCTTTTAATAAATAATTTATTGTTCTATCATTTTGGCGACAAACTAAAATCGCCTCTTGGTTTTGATTTTGCACAGGAATATAATTAGGATATTCATCTTCTGTTATTTCGAAAAAAGTAAAATATGTAATATTTGTATTATTTAAAGAAAAATTAACTTCTGTTTTACCCTTAGCATTAATGATGATATCATCTAGTTTTATTCTTTGTAATAAAGTATTATTACCATTATAAATTTGTAAATAATAGTGATAATTACTTAGATTTAACGAATTATTAGTTTTATTATTAATACTTATAGCTAAAATATTATTATTTATTTTAAAAGAATCTAGGGTAAAATCTGGTTCTTCGATTATTAGATTACCAGCATAGGGATACTGTTTAATATCTTCCACTGGATCACTATTATTATCTTTATCTTTATTAGGTTTTAAAGTATTTTCATAAGAAGAACTATTATTTTTAAACTTTTTATCCATAAAAGCACTTATTTGGGGTAAAAAGTAAATAGATAAACCAAAAAGAATAAATATAAATAGTAAAATAAACCAACCACCTTTTTTAGAATCTAAATTTTTTAAAACAGTTGGTGTTAATTCTTTATCAACAATTACTACTTTTCTTTTTTTAGCCATAATTATTCACCCTATTCATTCTAGATAATTATACTATAAATAAAATTATCTAACAACCTTTTTCCGTACAAACAACGTTTTCTTTATCATTAATATAACTAAACATTTCTATATATTTATTTTTAAATATTTCTTTTTGTTCTTCATTTAAGCCATTTATAAAATTAAGTTCATCTTCGCTTTTACCAGCATATATGCTTTTTACTTCACCATGATCTACCACGGCCACGGTCGGAGAAGCTATTCTTTTTACCCCGGTTGAAAAGGCAAAGTTATTGCTATCTTCGACATAATATACTTCTAAATGTTCATCAAAAAAACTTACTAATTCTTGATAAGCTGTTGAACCATTTTTGGTTTTAGTTGGAAATAATGTGCCATTAGCTTCATATTCATCTCGAATATTTTGAATATCAACATAATAAATGGTCTTAATATTTTTTTCTAAAGCAGCCTCTAGTAAAATTTCTACCGTATCCCGAGCTAAAGGACAAGCCGCATAACCAAAATAAATGATAGCAGTTTCGCTTGTTAAAACATCTAATATTTCTTTAGGACTTTTATAAATAAATGGATTATCTTGAGGAATATTAAGTTTTAAATAAGGAGTTTTTCCATCACTTAAAACTCGATCATTAAACGCTTCATATTCTTCTTTAAAACGCATCGCATCCGTTTGTTTATTAGTACTCTTATTTTTCCCATAAATACATAATCCACAGATAATTATTACCAGAAAAGTACAAACTAAAATAATTCCTAAATATATTTTATTTCTTTTTTCCATATCAAACACTTCCTCATAAATAATAACATAAAACTTATTATTTATTCAACTATCGTTTTTAAGTAATCTTTAACCGTATTTATTTCATATACAGCAAATTTAGATTCTTCATTTAAAGTTTTAATAACAACTATTTCATTTTCATTAATATCTTTTATTTCCATATAATAATGATTATTTAGTAAATAATAATTATAAGTAATAATATATTCGCTATGATAACTAGGATTAATTATTGGTTCTAGATCTCTTTTAGCTTCACTTATTTTATCTAATAAATTATTAAAATTATTTATACTAATATTTAAATCCATTAACCGCGGAACTGTTTTTTGTTCATCTAACCAAGTATCACTTAATATATAATTTTCACTACAATAATTCTTATAATCAATATTTATTTTTACTTCTTGATAAAATTGATGAGGTATAATTTCATACTTAGTAATAGTTAATTCATTATTTTGATCATAATAGTAATTACCATAACAATTTTCTAAGTTTTTTAAATAATTATTTTTAGTTTCATTTAATAAAGTATTTTTTCTAAAAGTATATAATTCATAATTTAAAGAAGAGTTATCCTTTAAATATAAAAAGCGTGGAATAGGTATACCTTGTAATTCGGTTTTAGTAAAGGTATCATTTATTAATAAAGTTAATAAACCGATAGCTAAACTAAAACTTATTACTAAACTAATTACTTTACCTAAAAATTTCATCTTAAACCTCCATTAAAGATAAATTAACACGATTTTTATCTTTATCTATATTTTTTACATAAACCGTTATAATATCACCAACTTTGACTATTTCTTGAGGATCTTTAACATATTCATGACTCATATTAGAAATATGGATTAAGCCATCATCATGAAGACCTATATCAACAAAAGCCCCAAAGCTAGTAACATTTCGCACAACTCCTTCTAAAGACATTCCAATTTCTAAATCATCAATAGTTAAGATATCGCTTTTTAAGGTTACTTTTTTTATATTATCTCTTGGATCAATTACACCTTTACTTAAGTTAGTTTTTATCATTTCTAATTTTTCTAAACTTATATTATAAGTTCTTTTGATTTTTTCATAATCTATTTTTTTAATTTCTTCTTTAATATAATCACTACCAATATTATTTAAATCAATATTATAATCATGTAATATAGAGGTTACTAACTTGTAATCTTCGGGGTGAATATTGGTTTTATCTAAAGGATTATTCCCATTAAGTATTCTTAAAAAGCCTGAAGATTGTTCAAAAGTCTTCGCATCAAGTCCTGCTTTAAGTAAATCTTCTCGTGTTTTAAATTCGCCATTTTTAATTTTATATTCTAAGATTTTTTTAATAGCTTTTTTATCTAAGCCCGAAACATAGTTTAAAAGACTTTCGCTAGCATTATTAAGATTTACCCCAACTTCATTAACGATTTTTACTACAACAAAGGAAAGTTCTTCATCAAGTTCTTTAGGTTTTAAATCATGTTGATATAAACCAACGCCAATGCTTTTAGGATCAATTTTAACTAGTTCACTTAAAGCATCTTGAAGTCTTCGGCCAATTGATACAGCACTTCTTTGTTCAACGGAATAAGTAGGAAATTCTTTTTGGGCAATACGGGAGGCCGAATAAACGCTAGCTCCAGCTTCACTAACAATTACATATTTAACATCCAAGTTATATTTTTTAATTAAATTAGCTACGAAAGCTTCGGATTCTCTTGAGGCGGTACCATTGCCAATAGCAATAACTTGCACCTGATATTTATTTATTAAATCTAACATTGTTTTTTCGGACTTAACTATTTCTTTTTTAGGCTCATGGGGATAAATTACCCCAATTTCTAAAACTTCCCCATTTTCTTTTAAAATAGCTAACTTACAACCGGTTCGAAAAGCAGGGTCAAAGCCCATGACGATACTTCCTTTAATAGGCGGGGTTAAAAGCAAATGTTCTAAATTACTACCAAATTCTTTAATTCCTTTGCTTGAGGCATTATCAAAAAGCTCTGCTTTTAAATCTCTTTCTAAAGATGGTTCTAATAATCTTTTCCAAGCATCCAAAATAAAATTTTCTAAATCAGCTTTTAAAGGAAATTCTTTGCCCTCGATTACTTCTTTTTTTAAATATTCTAAAGGCCTTTCATTATCAATATTTAAGCTATAAGTAATTACGCCTTCTTTACTAGCCCGATTTAAAGCTAAAATTTGATGTGGTTTAACATGCGTTATTGGTGTAGCAAAATTATAATAAGTTTCATAAACCTTATGGGGATCATCAGCTGCCTTTTTAACTTTACCTAAAACTTGGCCATGATAAAAATAATATTGCCGCAAATACTTACGATACTTAGGCCGATCACTTAACCAATCTGCAATAATATAACCAGCATTAGTAATTGCCTCATCTATACTTTTAACTTGTTCAGTCAAAAAAGGTTTAGCTAGCTGTTCTCTTGTTTCCTTAGGAAAACTCATAATTTTTTTAGCTAATGGTTCTAGCCCTAATTTAATAGCTTCGGTTCCTTTTGTTTTTCTTTTTTCTTTATATGGGGCATAAATTTCTTCAACTTCACTTAGTTTTTCACAGCTATTTAAAGCTTCTTCTATTTCTAAAGTAAGCATCCCCTTTTCAGCAATTAATCTTTTAACATCTTCTTTGCGATGACTTAAATTAACCGCATAATTATATTCAGTTTCAATATTTCTTAGTTCATCTTCATTTAAGTTTCCCGTTACTTCTTTACGGTACCTAGCCATGAAAGGGATAGTCGCTCCTTCACTTAAAAGTTTAATAACATTTTTAATTTGATATTCTTTAAGATTTAATTTAAAACTAACCTTTTTAATTAATTCTTCGTTCATAACTACCTACTTTCTTCTTTAATTATATCAAATTAAAAAAAAGAAAAAAAGCAGGTCTTTGCTTTTAAACTTTAATATTTTAGATTTTTAATTAAAAAGTTCCGTTTCATACCAATAATAATTATTATTAGAATCTTTTTTAAAAGTTAATTTATAAGTATCTAATAAATCTTTATAATTATTATAAAGATATGATTCTAAATATTTTGTAGTATATTTAGTTATTTCTTTAGTTTTATGAGAATAATAAACTTGTTCAGCAACATTTTCAAAATAACCTTTAACATAAATTTCTATTTCATCATTATTTTGTTTAATACTATCATAAATAATATAAGGTATTATATCAGAATCATCACCATCTTGAGGAAACATACAAGAAATTTTATTATTATTTATCGTACAATCATTACCTAAGTTATCTTTAAAAATATCTTCATTTTGGTAATTAAAAGTAGCCTTAGAACCATATAAATTATGAAATGCTTCTAGAAAAGTTTGATAATTTAATTCATAAACTTTACAATCTTCACAGTAATTCATACTAATATTTTTGATACTAGCTATAGTGGAACCAAATAAAGCATCTAAAGATAATTTATCTTTAGTTATTTTACTATTAATAGTCTTATCACTTTCACTAAATAAATAATAATATTTAATAGGACTTGCTTGAGCTAAATTAATTTTATTAAATAATTCCCGACCTAATGATTCTAAATAAATTTGTTCTTTATTCGAAATATTTTCTTTATTATCTTCTTGATTATTGGATTCAAAAATACTATCCTTTCCAACATAATAACCTATTCCTAAACCTATTCCTAAAACTAAAATAAGACTAATCAAAACCCACATAAATGTTTTCTTTTCCATTTTTCTTTTTCCTTTCTTTCTATCTACTTAATTCTTCTTCAACTAAATTACCACTTTCTAAATCAAAATATATTGGATCAATAAGTACTTTGGTAATAATTTTATAAAACGTTCCATTTTCATCTTGAACGAGATAACTAGCATTAGAAATATATCTATCATCTTTCATTATGATTATTCCCTGATTAATAAAATCAGAAATTTCAATATCCGTTAAAGGTTCTTTTTCGGTATTAATATTTTGCCATAAAGTTAATACAGTTCTATTTTGTTCTTTTAAATCATCATTAAAATAATATTTAATAAAATTACAAGGTAAATTAAGATTTTCTTTTACAATATCTTCATTATCTAAGAATTTTTCTGCAATAGATTTAATTGTCTTATCTTTATCTAGATAATACATGAATAATAAATTATCCTCAGCTTTTGTTTTATTTTTAGCTTCATAATAAAGCTTTAATATTTCATTTATGCGATAATCTTCTTGTGTAAACTCATAACTATTATTATCTAATAATTTATTAACACAAAAATCAAATAATTCAAATAATTCATTAGCTAAATCTTCATCATTAATATAACCTAAAAGAATTTTCTTTAAAGATGAATTATCATTTTTAAAATAAGCTTTTTTAATATTTTCAGAACCTAGAAGTTCTATTAAAGCATATCCTTTTGGTTTTAGTACTTCATAACCACTATCATAACTCCAATATTCACTATTTACAATACTATTTATAAATTCAATATATCTTCCTGGACTATTATCAAAAGAGGCAGAGAAAGCATGACATAATTCATGTGATAAAACATTTTTATTAGCCTCATTAAAATTATGAGATTTATATAAAATGATTTTATAATCATCTTCATAATATTCTCCACTTACATGTTCTTTACCTTCCTCATGATATTCAACTTTTAAATTTAAAAGCATTTCAAAAATATAATTATGATCCATATATTTTAAATTATCATTAATAAACTTCGGATTAGATAAAATAAAAGCTTTTTCTTCTTCATTTAAATAAGGATTTAAGTTTAAAAGCTTAGTAATATCTTCATCATTTAACTTTATATTCTTCTTTTTGACAATACTTATTTCTCCTCCTGGAAATAAATCTTGAAAATCTTGAGGAATATTATAACTTACCTTCTCATATAAATAATCATCATGATTTATATTAATAAATGTATAAATAAATATATCATTATATTGGATAATTCTTTTAGTATTATGATAATTTATTAATATTAATTCTTTTTCTAATTCGGGATATTTTTCATATACCATTTCTAATTTATCAACAAGATCATTATCATTTAAAAATGGTATTTCTTCATCTTTATTATGCTTATTATTTAAATATCTATCAAGTACTTCTTCTAAATTCCAAAATTCTATTGGCGTTTCATCTTTGTTTTCATTTTTATTATTTTCATAATCTAGATTATTCCAAATAATAAATCTTTCTTCTTCTGTTAAATCATTTCGTTTATTTAAATAACGCTCAGTCTTATACATACTTAAATTTAGTTTTTTTCTAGCTAATAATTGAATGTTTTCATCTAAAATATCTACTTTATTATAAAAAGTTAGATATTGATAATAGTCAACAATAAAGCCTTGATTTTGATAATATTTTAATAAAAAATCTATACCATCATATTTAATACCTATAGTATAATCTTTTAACTCGGGATTATTATTTAATAAGCTTGTTACTTTATCTTTAATATTATTATCAAAATATATTCTAAATTCTTCTAATTTTAAATTATATTCTTTAGAATTTTTAAATTCTTTTTCTTTAATAAAGTAATCAATAATTTCTTCTAAATCATCTTTATTTTCTTTTAAGTCATTAGTTTCTGGATTTTCTACCTGCTTTTCTTCATTATTAGCATCTTGTTTTTCATTAGCATCTTTTTCTTCTAATCCATTTGAAACATTATTGGGACTGGTTGAATCACTTGAAGGTTCTGTAGGCTTAGTTGGAATATTTTGATTTGAAGAATTATCGATTTTAGGATAAGTTTCTTCAATACTAGGAATATCGGATTCTGCTATAATAGGGATATTATCTTCAACAGTAATACTTTTATGATGATTTAAATAGTCATAACCCATGATAGCAGAAGCGGCCACTAAAACGATAATTGTTTTCTTTCCTATATTAATTATTCTTTTAAAGAATTTTTTATCTTTAGTTTTATCTTGTTCATTGGCTTCATAAACAATAGCTTCCTGATTATTATATAAAAGATTTAATTTTTTACGAACATCAGGTATAGGAATAACTAGTTCATTATTTTTTACTTCATAAAAAAGATGAATAAAATTATTTTTATCAACAAAATGTCTATAAGTTTTATTTGCCATAATAATATCTTTTCTTAAACTTAAATTTTTTGAAGGCATAACCATTTTGTAAATAAATTTAATTAAAGATTTATCATTACTACTTATATTATAATTTAAAGTATTATTCTCTTTTTTAGCATAATGAACTATTTTTCCATCATATAATAAAACTAATTCATAATCTTTATATTTAAATTTTAATAGTTCCTCCAACTCTTTCACCTACTCTAAAAAAAGTATAACATATCTTATTAATTAAAAGATTATGGTTATAATTTATTTTACATATTTTTCACATATTTTTTCATGATCATTTATAATGCCAATAGCTTGTAAATAAGCATAAATAATGGTCGAACCAACAAATTTCATACCTTTTTTCTTTAAATCTAAAGATATATAATCTGATAAAGCATTTTTGGTTTTATATTCATGATAAATGACTTTATTATCCGTAAAAGACCAAATATAATTTGAGAAACTACCATATTCTTTTTGGATATTTAAAAATATTTGAGCATTATTTATAATAGCTTCAATCTTTTTTCTATTGCGAATTATTGCTTTGTTATTTAATAATTGCTTTATCTTTTTTTCATTATAAGAGGCTATTTTTTTAATATCATAATTATCTAAAGCTTTTTTAAAACTTTCCCTCTTATTTAAAATTGTTTCCCAAGAAAGACCGGCTTGCATTATCTCTAAAATTAAATAAGCAAATAATTCTTTATCATTATATTTTGCAACTCCCCATTCCAAATCATGATAATTAACATATAAAGGATTATTTAAGTTAACCCAAGAACATCTCATTTATGAGACTCCCAATAATATTTTCGTTCCATTAAATTATTAGCAACCTCATCTAATTCGTCATATTCTTCATCAGTTAAATCATTATAATCATTTAAAAATCTATCAATCAAAAATAAAGCTTCATCTATAGTAGAATTAATATTTAGGTTTATTCCATATCTATTTAAAATAGCTAATTCATGTTCCTTAATTAAAACTTTCCCAACTTTCTTTAACTCATCCATTTATAACCACCTCTTGCTACATACAAAAGAAAAAAGAAGTTTTCTTCTTTTATAAAGTCTTAAATTCTAATATTGATAATTCTCCATCAAATTTAAATTTAATATTTGCATTTAATATTGTTGGATAATTTTCATCTAATAATATCCCTTTATTAATAACTATAACTTTAGCTGTATAAACTTCTGTACTTTCATTATAGCTTAAATCATCAAAATAATATGTATAAGGATTTGTTGTTTGATCCTCACTAAAATAATACATTAATAAATAATCATTTTGATTGATTTGTTGATTATTTTGGTAATTCGCATATTCATCAGTTAAATAATTTTCGTTTTCAATATTATAATTTTCATTCCATAAAGTTTTGTATTTTTGTAAATATTTTTCTTTATTAACTATAACAAACTCACCATTTTCATTACTTCCTTTAAAAGTATCTTTTTCTCTAATGATATTTGTATATAATAAAGTATATTCTTTCTTAAACCAAGAAGCATTTTTTAAAAAATCATATTTATAATTAGTAGTATGATTATAAATATTTTCATCTGATAAAATATCAAAATATCCATCTTCATCAAAATTTTCATTAATAGTAGCTATAAATGATCTAATAGCCATATAGCCTAAATCATATTTAGAAATTTCAACATTAGAAGTTGAAGTTTCATTTTTATTATCATTTTCTTTAGAATTATCTGCATCAATTGGTTGTTTATCTAAAGAAGTAATATTGTCTGAAGTACTACTATTTCCTACAAAATAACCTATACCTAATCCCAAGATAAGTATTAATACAAAACTTACAATAATCCATATAAATGCTTTCTTATTCATAATCCCATTCCTTCTTTTCTATATTTATCTTAACATATAAAAAAAGCATGTACAATTTATTATATTTTTATGTAGACACTTCATTTACATTTATTCTGCATAACTTTCCCCAGTTTTATAATCTATAATCACGCCATCTTGAACATTAAATATATAAACATTAAATTCTATTCCTTTTCCTTGATCTTCAATTGAATAAGCTTCCATTTGAATTCCTGATGCCACTAAGTTATTTTCTTTAAAAATTGGCGTGACCCGATACATAACATGATTTGCTGTTTTCTTAATATATTCAGCCACTTTATTTTCAAAATCAACCATTGTTTTTTGATTAGCATCAGTTGTACAAGTGATAAGATTTTTTTCATTAGCATTTTCCCCGGCTAGTTGAAAACCAATTAAATGACAGCGATTATATAAATATTTATTACCATATTTAACATTTAAAAAACCAGTTGGGTTAATTTCCGAAATATCCTCTCTTTTGGCACTAGGCATTAACTCAAGCCCTAGCTTTGCATAAGCTTTGCCACATCTTCCTAAAATATCTAAATTACTATATTCTTCAAAAGCTTCCTTTTTAAAATCTTCTTCATTAAAATCTGGTTTATTTTCATTTATATAAATATAGTCTTGCCCATTATATTCGGGAACCTCACTAAGAGCATAAGACTCCATAGTATATTTAAGAATAAATTTTTCAATCTGATCTTGAAATAAAACCGATAGAACTAAAATAATAATTATAATGATTTTTAAGTAAATATGTTCTTTTTTCTTTCTTCTTGCCATATTTTTAATTCCTTACTATTTAATTTTATTTTAAAGTACTAAAAAAATCAAGAAAAAACCTTAAAGGATTTCCCTTAAGGTTTAACTATTTAACTTCAATAAATTTTTTGTTCTTATTTTCATCAATTTTATTGATTGTAATAACTAAGATACCATCTTTAAATGAAGCCATAATTGAATCTTCATCAATATCTTCAATATGGAAAGTTCTTTCAATCTTACCATAATATCTTCTTTCTTTATGAAGATATTTTTTAGCTTCTTCATCTTTTTCTTCTTTTTCTAACTTGATGGTAATGTTTCCTTTATTACATTCGACTTTGATATCGCTTTTTTGATAACCAGGAGCATCCATTTCAATAAAGACTTGATTATCTTTTTCGTAGATATCACACTTCATTTTCGCATCACTAGTTGTTAAATCAAACATATCGTCAAAAAACATTCTACTTGGTAACATAAAAATCATCTTCCTTTCATTATAATTATGTTAAACTTTAAATGTTTTTATGCTGATGTTTTCCATCAACAATTATAATATACTACAATAATTAGCACTTGTCAAGTATAAGTGCTAAAATTTTTAAAAATATTTATTATATTAAATCTTGATTATTATATATAAAATCAACAATATTAACATTCTTAATGCCTTTAACATTACTTTGAAAAATTAAATCTAATACAAATAAATAACGAGGATATAATTCTTTTATTTCATAAAAAGGTTTATATTCTCTTTCTTCTGTTTTATTATCATCTATATTTTTAGAAACTTGAATATAGAAATATTCATCCATATTCTTTCGGGCAATAAAATCACATTCTAAAGAGCCTATTATTCCTACACTTAAACTATAATCTTTACTTTTTAAATAATTATATAAAATATTTTCTAATACTGGTCCATAATTAATTCTATTATCGGTATTTAAAGCATAATAAATACTTAAATCAGCTAAATAATATTTTTTCTTTTTATCCAATACCCTTTTAGATTTTATATCAAAGATATCACATGAATAAATTATTTTAGCATTTTCTAATATTTCAATATAATTTTTTATAGTTCTTCTATCAACATTTATTTTTTCATTTTTATTTAAATAATTATATATACTACCAACAGATATTTTTGCCCCAAAATTATTAATAATAAATTTTTGAATTACTTCAAATAAGTCTTTATTTTTAATCTTTTTATGATTTTTAATATCTTTTTCCATAATTTGCGTAATAACATTTCTCGTATAAGTTAATTTATCTAAGTAATTATCATAATTTAAAGAACCGGGAAAACCACCACTTTGAATATATTCTTCAAATTCTTTATAAATATTTTCATTAATAGTTTTATTTAAATACTTTTTCATATCCACATATTCATAAAAATTAAGAGGTAATAATTCTATTTCAATATATCTTCCTGTAAGTTTAGTTACCAGTTCTCCAGAAAGCAAATAAGAATTAGAACCAGTTAAAAAAATTGAATAATTACCTTCTTCTCTATAAGCATTTATTAAAGATTCAAATCCTTTAACATTTTGAACTTCATCAATAAATAAATATTTAAAATTATTATCTTTAATATAACTATCAATAACTTTTTCTAATTGTTTAGGTTTCTTTATATATTGATATTCCTTTTTATCTAATTCAATATATATAATATCATTATCATTTACTCCCTTATTTTTTAATTCTTCTATAATACTTTTAAGATAATAAGACTTGCCACTTCTTCTAATTCCCGTGATAACTTTAATCATTGTATCATTATAAAAACCTCTTATCTTATTAAGATAAAACTCTCTTTTATAAATTTTTTCCATCATAATCACCTACAATAATTATATAACTTATTAGTTAAAAATACAAGTTATCGACCAATTTCAGCATACAAAGCATCAAAATTGGTCGATAACTGTCATAAAAACGATAAAAAACATTAAATTTTGAAAAGAAACTAATCAATCAATTATATTTAATCTATGTGGTTAGTAAAGAATTTATGTCTATTTTCTTTATTAGCCATATTTTTATCATAGTTTTCTTGTGAAATATAGATAACTTCTCGATAAGAGGTATTATTAGAAATATATATTTCTTTTTTCTTAATATTTTCTAAATAAATATTAATTAATTCTTTAATAGTATAAGCTTTAATATTACTATTTAAATAGGTGGTTACAACTCCATAAATATAATCTTTTGTAAAACCATTTGTAACATCATAAGTAAATAAAGAATTACCATAATATTCTATTTTGATATCATCCCGCTCTTCAAAAACAATTTCACTATTATCTAAATCAAATAAAATTTCATCATCATACATCTTTAAATTTTGGGTCGCAACTAAGTCGTTAAATTCAACTGTTTTTATTTTATATGTCGTTATTTCGCAAAAAAAGCAACCTAGAGAAAGACCCAGAATAACACAGGATGCGATAAATAAAATAAATATTCTTTTCGTTTTTAATTTTAAATCTAAGATATGTTTAATAAATATTTCTAATATTAAATAAATAATAATAGTTAATGCTATTAAAGATAAGGCTGTATAAACTAAAATAAGACCATAATGAAGAAAATAAATATTAAATAATAAACAAGCTAAACATAAAATTAATAATATGGCTGTTGGAAAAATTAAAAATAGAATAATTACTTTAGATAATATCAACATAATTTTTTTAATATAATTAAAGACATGAATACGACTTATTCCTACTTGATTATCATCTACCGTAAAGTTGGAAACATTAGTATTTTTCTTCTTTTTATTTAATTGTTTTATTTTAGAAAAGAAATTCTTAGGATTATTTTTAGTTTCTCTAGTCATATTATCTTTTTCTTTTATCCCAATTAATTCATCCATACTGCAATCAAATAATTTACATATAGCAATAATCTTTTCTGTTTCTGGATAAGCACTATTAGATTCCCATTTAGATACAGCTTGTCTTGAAACATTTAGTTTTTGAGCAAGTTCTTCTTGGTTCATTCCTTTTTCTTTTCGTAAACTTGCTAATTTTTCACCAAAACTCATAACTTTCACCTCACAGTTTAATTTTAATATATAATCTTGGTATCATCCACCAATTTCTAGTTGTTTTATGTAAAATGTCGGTTGCATTTCATTTATTAAAATAAAAAAGAACAGCTTTTTTATTCTGTTCTTAAAGCAATAACTGGGTCTTTTTTACTAGCTATTTTAGCTGGTAAGAGTCCGGCAATAGAAGTTAAAACAACACTAATAATAATTAAAATTATAGCTCCTTGCCAAGGTAAAACCGCGGCATTCGAGATATTAGCTAAATGTTTAATTATCATATTGATTGGGATAGTTAAGATTAAAGTAACTAAGATACCAAGAATTCCTGATGCTAAACCTTCAATAACCGTTTCCGCTTTAAAGACTCTAGATATATCTTTTTTACTTGCCCCAATTGCTCTTAAAATACCAATTTCTTTAGTTCTTTCTAGAACACTGATATAAGTAATAATACCAATCATGATTGATGATACGACTAAAGATATTGCTACAAAAGCCATTAAAACATAGGAAATAACATTAACAATTATGGAAACGCTACTCATCATAACGCCCACAATATCCGTATAATTTATTTTATTTTCTTCACTCTTATCCTTATTATATTCATCAATTATTTCGACAATCTTTTCTTTAGCCTCAAAATCTTTAGGATAAATAGAAATTGTATCCGGATTAGTTAAATCAGCAATACCTAGTTTTTTTAAATTTTCTTCATAACTTGAAGTCATATTAGCATAGCTTTGCATATAACTTTCAATATCTTTTTGACTCATATTTTGAAAAATCTTGATTTGTTCATCCGTTAGTTTACTTGGATCAATAGTTGAACTAGAAAATTTAACTCCCGTGAATACATTTATTTCGGGATTTTTTAATTGATCTTTAACAATTTGTTCATCATTAATACGGTTAATTAAATGTTCCATTAAAGCATGGGTATAACCAACCATCCCGGCAAAAGAAGATGTACCGACGGCTTCATCATTTGGTTTGATAATGCCAACTACTTTGATTTCTTCGGCATCCTTTAAAACATTTTTCATATATTCTTGGTCTTTTGATTTATCTAAATATATTCCATTTACCTTTTGATAATAATCCGTATTTAAAACTAGTTTAAAACTTAAATTAAGTAAATCTTCCGGCTTATAAGTTTTATTTTCAAAACTTACTTCTTTACCTGTGGTCATATTAACAAATTGTTCTTTTAACTCATCTTGATCTAATAAACCTAAACTATATAAAGTATAATCTAATATTTGATTATTCTTATCTACTTGAATAACTACTTCATTATAATTACTAGGCCATTTACCATCAACTAAATCATATTGTTGTTTAAGTAAATCGATATTATCAATCATTTCATAGAACACATCATAATTTGCCATATAACTATTATAAATACTAGATACGCCATTTAAAGACATTCCTAAAGCATCCATGATAGTGGTAGGATTTACTCTAACGATTTTATTTAAATCATTTTTATATAAATTTAAAGTTACATCATAAGAATATTTTATATCAGAAACATAATCTTTGATATCTGTTTTATCACTATCTAAATATTCTTTAAAACTTTTTAAATCATTATGTTCCACTTCTTTACTCATCGTGGTAAACATATCGCCTAAGATATTAACCGAATGAATTAAATTATCATTATATTCGACTTCTTCACTGGGCATTAAGTTTTCCATTAAACCTGACATATCTACAGATTCTTTAACAATTTGCAAAGGATAACCTGCTAAAGTTTCTTTTTCCGTTTTCGTAATAAATCTTTGAACCCCATGTGATAAAGCTAAGATTAAAGAAATACCAATTATACCAATAGAACCAGCAAAAGCGGTAAGGAAAGTTCGCCCCTTTTTAGTCATTAAATTATTTAAAGATAAGGATAAAGCAGTTTTAAAATTCATGGATGTTTTTTTAGAACTAGAACTTTGAACTTCTTCTTTTTTAGAACTATTATATGGATTACTATCGCTGATAATTTCACCATCTTTTAAGTTAATAATTCGGGATGAATAGCCTTGAGCAATTTCGGAATTATGCGTAACCATAATAATAAGTTTATTCTTAGAAATACTTTTTAAGATATCCATAACTTGGGTGCTAGTCTTAGAATCTAAGGCTCCAGTTGGTTCATCCGCTAAGATAATGTCAGGGTCATTGACTAAGGCTCTAGCAATAGCCACTCTTTGCATTTGGCCCCCACTCATTTGATTAGGTTTTTTATTCATTTGGTCTAATAAACCAACTTTTTTTAAAACTTCTTTAACTCTTTTTCTTCTTTCTTTTTTAGATACGCCCGATAAAGTTAAAGCTAGTTCAACATTAGCAAAAACACTTTGATGAGGAATTAAATTATAGCTTTGAAAAACAAAACCAACCTTATGATTACGATAAGTATCCCAATCTCGGTCTTTATATTCTTTCGTACTTTTGCCACTTATAATTAAATCCCCAGATGTATACTTATCTAAACCCCCAATAATATTAAGTAATGTTGTTTTACCACAGCCAGAAGGACCTAAAATAGAAACAAATTCATTTTTACGAAATTCTAAATCAATTCCTTTTAAAGCTTTAACTTTTGTATTACCTAAAACATAGTCTTTTTTGATATTTTTTAGTTTTAACATAATTATCTATTCCTTTCTTGTATTAAATATTATACCTTATCTAAAAATTATTTGGTGAAAATTAGATGAAATATTAACTAATCTTTAATAACATCAAAATCTAAATACTTTATTTTTAATTTTCGTTCTTTGTGAATATCATTTTTTATTTTATTTTCTAATTTTAATAATTCTCTAACCGTTATTTCATCACTTACCGCGATAACTAAATTAGCTTGATAAAAATTGCCATTACGAATTAAAAAAGAATCACTATATTGGACATTTTTATACTTATTAACAATCTTTTTTAAATTAGATTTTATTTCTTGATTATTATCATCTTCCCCAATTAAAAGAATAATATTTTGAATAATTATTTTAATAGCCGAGATAATAATTAAAATAGCTATAAATAAACTGCCAATAATATCTAAAACAGGAAGGAATCTACCCACTAGAACAATTATAAAAATAACTCCGGATGATAAAACATCAAGATAAGATTCTTTAGCACTATTAATAAGCATTAAAGAAGATATTTTCTTTCCCATTTGCATTAAATAATTAGCACTTAATGTTTTTAATAATATAACTAAGAGGATAATAAAAAGGATATTTAAATTACTTTTCGTTGGCTTTATTAAAAAACTTTTATAAGCAATATAAATACCAACACTAAGAATAACTATGCCAATAAATATTTGCATAATATATTCAAATCGGCCATAGCCAAAAGGATGTTTCTTATTAGCTCTTTTACCACCCACTTTAGCCCCAATCATCGCTAAAATATCGGTTGAAAAATCACTTATAGTATAAAGGCCATCGGCAATTAAAGCATAGGAATTAAAAAATGTTCCGCCTATAAGCTTTAATGAGGCCACTAAAACATTAAAAAATGCACTAACCATCATAGTCTTTTGTTCTTTTTTCAAAATATCCTCAACCTCTTTTATAAAATATCATCATATTTTTGTTCTTCTAAATTAACTTTAATAACTTCATGTTTATTAATAGCCCGATAGACTAAATTATTAACGTCAATAAGCTTTTCATATTCTAAGCATTTAGAAATACTTGGATTAATCACTGGATGCTTTGGGACAAATATGGTACAACAATCTTCATAAGGCAAGATACTTATTTGATATGTGCCAATTTTATGCGCTATATCCATAATTTCTGTTTTATCAAAACAAGCTAAAGGCCTTATAACTGGAAGTCTAATCGCTTCATTAATACATTTCATACTAGTTAATGTTTGGCTAGCTACTTGGCCAATCGATTCACCATTAATTATTACCTCAGCATGAATGCGACTGGCAACTATACTAGAAATTCGATACATCATCCTCCGCATTATCGTAATTAAATATTCATGCGGAATATTTTTTAAAATAGTTTCTTGAATTTCGGTAAAATTAATTATATGGAGTTTAACTTCACCATTATATTTGGCTAACTTACGGGCTAACTTTATAACTTTTTCTTTAGCAGCTTCACTCGTATGCGGTGGGCTTTCAAAATAAAGAGCCTCTAATTTTACGCCTCTTTTAATACTCATAAAACCTGCCACGGGTGAATCAATTCCGCCACTTAGCATAAGAAGACCTTTACCCAAAGTTCCCACCGGATATCCACCTAAAGCTTTATAACCATCAAAATAAAAAAGTACTTCATTATAACGAATTTCTATAACAATATCAAGCTCTGGTTTATGAATATCTACTTTTATATTTGGAATATTATTTAAAATATAAGAAGCCACCATTTTATTTACTTCCATACTATTTATTTCATAAGTTTTATCACTTCTTTTGGTAGATACTTTAAAGGTTTGAAAACTTTTTTTACTTATTAAGTTTAAAACTTCTTCTTTTATATTTTCAATATCTCTATTATCGGTAATATATCCTAAAATTATTTCGTATATTCCAAAGACTTTTTGAAGTCTATTAGTTATTTCATCTAAGTATTCTTCTTTAGCATCAATTAACATTCGGCCAAAATCATAATAAGTTTCATGAGGAATATTACTTAAATTATTTTCAATATTATTTTTTAAAGTTTTTATAAAGAAGTTTTTATTTTTCTTTTTAAGAGTTAATTCCCCATATTTTATAATGATAATTTTTCTCATTTTTCCCCCTTTAATTCACTTAAAGAATTATATACTTCGTTAAATATTGTTAAGAATTTATTTACTTCATCAGTGGTTGTCACGGAAGATAGACTAATTCTTATCGTATGCTTAGCTCTTGGAATATCATTATAAACGGCAATAACACTATTAGAAACTTCTCCTGATGAACAAGCCGTATTAGTACTAACATAGACTTCTTTTTTTTCTAAAGCATGTAAAAACGTTTCGGGTTGAATCTTCATTAGACTAATATTTAAGATTTGAGGAATAGAATATTTAGTTTTATTGATTAAAATATTAGGATATTTACTAACCGTATTAACAATTTTATCATTTAATAAAGTAATAAATCTTTCTTTTTTTTCTAATTCTTCAGTTGCTAAACGACAAGCTTTCGATAAAGAGGCAATTAAAGGTAAAGGTGGTGTGCCGGGATTAAGTTCGTTAGTTTTCCCACTGCCATAAATTAAAGGATTAATTTTAATCATCGAGCTTTTATATAAAAAACCAATGCCTTTAGGGCCAAATATTTTATGAGCAGACATACTAGCTAAATCTACATCATGAAAATTAACCGGAATTTTGCCAATAGCTTGGGTCATATCGGAATGAATAATCGTCCCCATATTTTCTTTTTTAATAATTTGGCGAATCATTTTTAATGGTTGTCTAATGCCTAATTCGGAATTAACTGCGCAAATACTAACCAGTATCGTATCATTTCTTACCAGCTTTTTTAAATCATCAAAATCAATTAAACCTTCATTATCATTTTTTACATAACTTATTTCAAAACCAATACTTTTTAAATAGTCACAAATAACATAGATCGATGGATGCTCTAACTTTGATACAATAATATGTTTTCCTTTTTTATGATTAGCTAAAGCTGTACCAATTAAAGCCATGTTATTAGCTTCAGTGGCCCCACTGGTATAAATTATTTCACTAGCATTTACCCCAAATATATCAGCAATTTGTTTGGTCGCACTTTCTAGTAAATTAGCTGATTTTAACCCTAAACTATGCAAAGAATTAGCATTACCAATAAATTCTTTAGATACTTTATTGTAGGTGTCTAAAACATCATAAGAAATTGGGGTTGTTGCACTATAATCTAAGTAAATCATTTTAAACCTTCTCTACTAATAGAGTCCCGGGCTATTTTAACATAATTTTTGCAATCTGTATCATTTGGATGAAGTAGGCAAGCCTCACATTCTTCAGCTTTTTCTAAATAAGGAACTGCTATTTCAACTAAAGAAAAAACAAAAGAAACGATGGTTGTTACAAAAAAGATAGCAATCCCCATGATTAGCCTTTTAACTAAGGAACCAATAGCTAGTTGTAAAGCCTTATCATCACTTGAAGTAACTGCTTTAGCTAATTCAATAATTCCTAAAACAATAATTACAATTGGCAAAACTATTTTAATAATAAGGATAAACTTCCCAATATATTGAAATATTGGCGCCGTATCTTGACAAAAACTTAAATTATTCATATTTATCACCCACATCTATTTATAATTATAGCATAAGAATTTTAAAAAAAGTATAAATAGCTTTAACTATTTATACTCATCTAATAATCTTTTATGAATTCCGGGTTCGACGATATTAATAGCATTTATTGCATTTTCCAAACTAGCTTTAAAATTACCTTTATAAAATAAGTTTTCTGCTTTAATTAAACCAAAATCCACATCCTTATTAGTAACTCGATAACGATTTCCATAAACTATAGTGGTTTCCGCCATCTTAGCAGTTTTAATTGTTTCATTAATCGTATTATAAACTTTTAAAACTAAATCTCGAGCATTATCAACTTTAGTATTTAAAACTTTAATAGCAATTGGTCTTTTATCTAATTCTAAGACCATTAAATCAATAGCTTCCATAGCTTCAGCCAGTTCGACATAATAATTTTTGGGAATAACCGGAAGTTTATAAGAACGCATCTTTTCTTTTGTTTGAAATAATATTTTTTTAATATCATCAAGTTGTTCTCGAGCTCTTTGTTCATTTTCTTTTAAAGAACCTAGATTTCTTAAGGCTATATTTAGTTTTTCTTCAGTTTTAATAAGCTTACTATTAATAATTTCCATTTCTCGAGCTAGCTTAGAAAAAGATAAAACATGACTTCGGCCTACATCAATAATCTTATCATAACTATTTCTTATATCTAGAATTTCTTTTTTTATTTCTTCAATAACTACAACATCATCATCATTAATATCATAACTATATCTAATATCCCCTAGTTTTTTATATAATTCATTATTTATTTTTTCTAACTTTGTAACTTTAAGAAGAATACTTCGTGCAAAATCTTCATAAATTCTTTTACTTATTTTTTCTTTATCAAAATCATTATATAAAGAATCAAAATAATCTAACATTGTTTTAAGTTCAAATAAAGAATCTTCTAAATTTAAAACATTTAATCTTTGAAAGATATCTAAAATCTTTTTATTAGCTTCTTCAATATTAAAATCAATATTTAAATATTCTAAATTAAAACCTTCTTTTTCCATTCTTTCGGCAATCTTTTTAATATCTTCAATTTTTTTAGGAATTAAGTTTTGTCCTAAAGCAACAATTGGTCTAGTTTCTTCTATTACTACTTTTAAATTTCTAATTATATCATCAATAGCTTTAACAATCTTTCCTACTTCCGTATAGGCATTTTGTTCCATTGCATTTTCAAAAGCGGTGAATAATTTATCAACATTTTCAAATTGCAGTTCTATTGGAACTTTTACAATTTGAAATTCTTCTTCATGATCATGATATTCGCTTTCAATAGCCCTAAATTCGGCTTTTAATTTGGTTATTGTTTCTCGATTTTTTTCTTCGCTTAAAGTTATTTCTTTAATTTCCGAAAGTAAAAAGTCCGCTTTGGTTTTTAAAGAATTTAAAGCGAAATCAGTTTTAATAATTAAATCTTTTAATTCTTTATATTCGCCAAGTTCAAATAATTCATCAATTTCATTAATACTATCAGTTATCTTTGGTAAATCTTTATCACGAATATTTTGAAATCTTTTTTGCCAATCATTAAACTTTTGCTTCATTTCCTCATTATTAACTAAGGCTTCAACTTTATTAAGTTCTGATAACATACTAGCCGAGATTACTAAATTTTTTTCTTTTTCTAACTTGGTTATTTCCTTTTTTAATTTATTCTTTTCTTTTTTATTAAACAACGTTAAAACTAACACAATTAAAATAACTGTGAAAATATAATAAGCCACCGCGATTAATAAAAACGTTGTTCTTGTCATATCTTTAACACCTTACTATAAGTATTCTATCATATCTTAAATTATTTTAAAATATCTAAGTTAAAAAAACTACACAAAATGTGTAGAATAAATTTTATTTTTTACTTAATATTAATTGATTTATAATATCATATACGGCAACAATAATCAGGAAGGCTCCAGATATTTTCGTTATTAACATTAAATTAGCAAAAGGATTAATTATTAGAATTAAACCAAAAACAATAATAATTGTTCCACTTATTAAATTTAATTTCCAAAGATGTAATGATGGATCTTTAATTAAATAACAATTATAATATTTCAAAATACCATTTATTAACATATATATTCCAAATATTATTGTGGCGAGTTGCATCACAATTGTTGGATTTACAACAACAACTATGCCTACAGCAAAGTAAAGAATTCCGGAAATTAAATTTAGAATACTTGCTTTTACACCAGGTTTAAAATATTTAATAACGGTAAGTAAACCAGCTAAAAGAAAAGCTCCACCAATAACATAACCGATTATAGAATTAACCCCATCAGGAATAAAAAACAAAATAGTCCCAACAATAATCATTATAACGGATACTAAAATCGAATTCGCAGAAGTTTTAAAATTAACTTCTACTTTTTGTTCATTCTTTTTTTCAACAACTTCAGTTTCTATTTCGATGCCATCCTTTTTAATAATTGCATTCTTTTTTTTCATAAGTAATCACTTCCTATAGTAATTATAAGGAAAATTTCTTTGATTGTAAAGATATGACTTAAAAAAACAATCTATTGTGCACTTTTCCGAGATTTTGTTGTGCACTTTTCCAAAATAAAACTAAGCAAATTTCATTGACAAACAACATATATATTAGTTATAATAATCTTGCAATTTATTTAGGCAGTGCTTAACTAATTTAAGTAATGTGTTTAAACCTTAAAGGAATAAAGTAACTAGGACTGCCCTAGCGAAATTATTTAAACTCCCTACTTAAAATTAGAAGCTCGTTTAATATTTGCAAAAATATTACGAAAGGAGGATTTTTATGGCAAGATACATTGGACCTCGTTATAAAAAATCTAGAAGATATGAATTTTCTACTTTAGAAAATGGTAAAGATTTAGCTCGTCGTCCTTATGCTCCTGGTCAACATGGCCAAGATCGAAGAAAAAAATTAAGTGAATATGGAATCCAATTACAAGAAAAACAAAAAGTTAGAACTATGTATGGTTTAAACGAAAAACAATTCCATAAAACATTTGATAGAGCTTCTAAAATGCAAGGCATTACCGGGGAAAACTTACTTGTATTACTAGAATCTCGTCTAGATAATATCGTTTATCGTTTAGGAATGGCTCGAACTAGACGTTCAGCTCGCCAAATCGTTAACCATGGTCATATTTTAGTTAATGGTCAAAAAGTAAATATTCCATCTTATACAACTAAGCCTGGTGATGTTATAAGTGTTAAAGAAACATCAATGAATCACCCTGCTATTAAAGATGCTTTAGAACTTAATTTAAATGTTCCCGCATTCTTAGAAATGGATAAAAATACTTTAACTGGTAAATATGTAAGAATTCCTGATAGAACAGAACTTAATAGTGAAATTCAAGAACAATTAATCGTTGAATTCTATAACAGATAATAAAAAAATCAACCTTTTGGTTGGTTTTTTATTGAAAGAAATTTATAACTTCCATTATATTCTTTTTTAACTTTTCTTTTAAGACTAAGATATCTTCTTTACTATTAATATTAGTATATTTATAATATTTATTTAGGATTTCTTCATAAAGATTAGGTATTTCTTTAAGTTTATTTAATACATCATTATCAAGTTTTAAATCTTTAATTAAATTTAAAACTTCTTTATGAGAAACATTAGTTGTATTAAAAACAATTAATTCATTATCAATATTTAAATCAATTTTAGGCAAATAGGTTAACATAGCTCTACCACAATCATATATGGGAGCAACATCTAACCATTTTAATGTATTAACATCTCTTATTATTCCATAGTTACCTAAATGGCGATCGTGATTAGAAATTATTAAATCTAATAGCAACATTTTACTAACCTTTTCTTTAGCACTAAGAATATGTTGATTATTTAAAAGGTTAATATATTCTTCAAAACATTCTTTATAATTTTTGTTATGAAGTCCTAATTCATAAAAAGGAATCAACTCAACATTTTCATTACAAAATGTTTCACAAGAAGAAACTAAAGTAGATTTATCTAAATTAGATAATACCTTTAAATCATATTTAACACAAGAAACACCTAGAATTTCGCTAATCTTAGAGGCTATATATTCATTAAGAGGTTCTAATTTTAAAAAAGTATTAGATGATTTATATAAAATTCTTTTATTGTTTTCTATTATCCAACATTTACCTAATTCTCCACCAGTGGTAATATTTGGAGAATATAAGACATTAACATCATCATAGTTATATTCTCTAGATTCTAGCCCTAAAAATAGGTAATTTTTATAATCAAAATTATTTTGAAAAAAATTAACATCTTCCCATTTAATATTTTTATTTTTCTGCTTTAACCAATATGGATCTGATAAAGAAAGACCATATGATTTAGTGTAAATTGATGTTTGTAAATCAACAGCATAATTTGTTTTAGATAATTGCTTAAACCAAGTACTATTAATTAAAAAACGACTTTTTAACCAGTCATTTAAATCTTTTAATAAATTAGAACTGTTATACAAATATAAGGGTAAATAATTTAAATCATACTTGTTTATTATTTTAGTTATAGCTTTAATATTTTCATCATAATAAAAATCTATTAATTTATGATTTTTATTCATTAAAGTAAATTGCATATTATCCCTCCATATATACTAGTATAACATAAATTAAAAAAACACATCAATCTTTTGTGTTTTCTTTTTCTTGATTAACTACTAAAACAGATGAATTTTTTAAATCTATTTTATTTATTAAATCTTGAATCATATCATAAGTAATATTTTGAATTCTTTCTTTTATATTTAATATAACTTGATTATCTAATAAAATACCATTAATAATTGATTCATTCATATTTTCAATATCATCAAAATCTAGGATTGTCGTAGCTAAAGTTGATTTTATTTTTCGATTTAACTCTTCTTCTGTTATTTCTAGATTATTTAGTTTTTCTTCAAATCTTTTAACTACTTCTTTAGGATAATTCGTATCAATAGTAATAAATATTCCTACATAATCATCGATAAAAAGACAAGATGGATACATTCCAATAATTAAGCCTTTATTAGTAAGTTCTTCTCTAAAATCACTAGTTAAACCAAAATTAATATTTAAAATAAGGCGAAGCATTAAAAGCAAATCCCAATTACCATATTCTTTAAATTTATTACGAGGTATTTTTAAACCATATTTTACTTTAGGAGTAGTTACTTTTAAATTAATTTCTTCAAACTTTTTAACTACTTCTTTTGGTTCTTTAACTTGAATTATTTCCGGTTTCACAAATTTAGCAAATTCTTTTTGGTCTAAGTTATCATCAATAATTTTAGCCATTTCATAAGGGTTGAAATTACCCGTTAGACACATAAACATATTAGCTGGATGATAAAAAGCATTATAAACATTAAATAAATCATCAACACTAATATTTTTAATATCCTCTTCTTCCCCCGTGATAATATGACGGTAGTTTGATTCTTTAAACATATTTTTTAAATGGGTATATAAAATATTCGAATTAGGATCATCTTTAGTCATATTAGCTTCTTCAATAATAATACCCTTTTCTTTTTGAACATTTTTCTTAGTAAAATATGGATTATAAATAAAATCTAAAAAATGATTAAGATTATCCGGAATATTCATAGTTGTATATAAAATATATTCCGTATAATTAAAGGTTGTAAAAGCATTGGCATCTCCTCCAGATTTATAAAAGAAATCATGGGCCGTAAAGTCATCAGTTTCATTAAATTTAAGATGTTCTAAAAAGTGAGCAAGGCCATTTGGCACATGATACTTCTTATTCTTAATTTTAAAATCTGTATGAATAGAACCATAAGGAACCGTCATCGTCATTAAACAACTTTTTATTTTTTCATTAACCCACATATAAGTTACTAAACCACTTTTATGTTCATGAACATATAACTTTTCTTTTAAACCTTTAAATTCTAATTCTTTCATTTATTACCTCCATTTAAAACATAGATTGTATTTAATTTAAGTTTCTTAGCTACATTCATTAAATCTTCTTTACTAACCTTTTTTAAAGCTTCTCTTCTTTCTGGAATAGGAGGTAAATCATTTAAAACTTCAAAAACATAATTATTTATTAAAGCCATATTATTATCCATTGTTAAATCATAAGATAAACAAAGATTAGTTTTAGCATCAGTAATCATTTCTTCACTAAAGTCCCCATGAATCATTTCTTTAAGACATTTTTTAATTAAACTAATAGCTTTTTTAACATTAGCTTTATCTAAAGAAACCCCAATAACTAAAAGATTATCATTTTTTAAATAATTACTAAATAAACTATAACATAAAGAATTCTTTTCTCTTAAAGCTTCATATAGTTTACTAGTAAGTCCCCCACTTCCTAAAATATAATTAAAGACATTAAAAACAGTATCTTTTTCAAACTTAGTTAAATTATCTAAATTATATATCATTATTAGATTAGATTGAATAAAGTTACTATCTTCAACTACTTTAGTTACTCTTTTCTTTAATTTATTAGTATATTCAATATTTATTTTGGTATCACTAATAATTCGATTATGATAATATTTTCTTATTATACTTACTACTTTATCCATATCTAAATTACCAATTATAAAGATATTACAAGCATGTTCTTTAAAGAATGCTTGATATCTTTTATATAAAGTGGCGGGAGTAATTTTTTCGATATCTTCTAAAGTACCTAATGAGCTAATGGAAGTAATACTATCTTTATCCATGGCTTTAAGAGCATGCCGAATACTTATTTTTAAAGAGTTTTCTTCAATAGCTTTAATTTCTTTAATAATCTTATCTTTTAAAATATTAAAGGTTTTTAAATCCCATTCACTATTACAAACATTTGGATTTTCTAAAGCTTCAAAAGGAAGTTTTAACACATTTTCAAGATAATCTTCTTCATCAATATATTCAGGATTAATAAAATCTAAAACAAAAGAAGAATTTAGCATATTACCCGTTTTAGATACCACACTATAAAGAACTGTTCGATATAATTCTTCTAATCTTATTTCTAAATCTTTAGTAGAATATTTTTTAGTATTTTCGGTTAATATATCAGTTAAAAAATTGTCTTCATAGATCGTCTCTTTATTTATTTTTTTACTAAATAGTATTTCCATATGACAAGTTTTAAACTTATCAGTTTTTATTGTATAAACATTAAATGTATTACAATTATATGTTTTATAAGTCATTTTCCACCTCTTTACTATTATGATTCATTTTCTTTATTTTATTATATTCTTTTTTAAAGTAATCATCGGTCATCCCGGCAATATAATCAATAACTATTTGTTCTTTTTTATTTTCTTTATATTTAGCACTCATATTATTATAATAAGATATTACAATATTAGATTGAAGATTATTAGTTTTTAAATCATTTAAATAGGTTTGATATAATGCCCTAAAACCTTCTTCAATCTTAATTAATTCTTCTTTAGTATAAGCTTTAGCATAGATATTTTCGTAATTAAATTTTTTTAACTCTTGCATTGCTTCATAAATATTATCACTTAGTTTTAAATATGGCTTATTAATACTATTATGAATAATATCTAAAGTTATTGTATTAACGATATCTTTATTGTTTAAACCTAAGACATTAACAATTTTTTTAGGAACTATCGAAGGCTTAATAATTTTAAGTCTAATGGCATCTTCAATATCTTTGCCGAGGTAAGCTACCATATCACTAATTCTAACAACACAACCTTCTAAAGTCATTGGAATAAGATTTTTAATAATATTTTTATCATGATAGGAATTATGATATTCGGTTAAAAATTGTTCCTTGGTTTTCTTGCGAGGCTGATACATTCCTTTTAAAAATTCCCCATTGTGGCACATCACAGCATCTAAAGTTTGCAGGGTTATATTTTTACCTTCGCCATAGTTTTCAATTTCCATTAAAAGCCGAACGCTATGGATATTATGATTATAATATCCTAGATTTTCTTCTAAAGAGATTTTATTAAGGATGGCTTCTCCCACATGGCCAAAAGGCGTATGACCTAAATCATGAGCTAATGAGGCTGCTTCTATTAAATCTTCATTTAAGCCTAACGCCCTTCCAATCGTTCTAGCAATCTTACTAACATATTGAATATGGAGCATTCTTTTAGTGATATGATCATTATCTTTAAAAGAAAAGACTTGTGTTTTATCAGCATAACGCATAAAAGATAATGTATAAATAATTTTATCAATATCTCTAAAAAAAGGCGTTCTAATATCTTCTTTTATTTCATTTAAATAAATAGCTTCTTTATCTAAACAAGCATATTTACTTAAACCATTATTATGTCTTTGCATATTTTTTTGCACTGCCTTCATATTTTTTACCTCTTAAATATCATAACATATAAACTTATTTAAGAAAATCACAATTTTGACATAATTTCTCTATCTTTTGATTTTTTTGAAAACCTTGAGACATTAATTGATATCTTGAACTATTTATAATATCGGACATATTATTTTTAAAAATATTACCCAGTTTTATTATGCCCATTCCATCTAAACAACAGGGAACTACTTTACCATCTACTAAAATACCTAAATGATCTTTTAGAGCATAGCATTTGCCTTCTTTTCTATTTAAGCCGCGCGATAAACTAGGCCAAATAAATTCTTCATCAAAATCAATAAAGATATTTTCTTGTAATTTAGTATGTCCCTTTATTTTCTTTTGATACTTTTTTTCTAACGAGGCAATTATTTTATCTTTATATTTGGTCTTAACCCATATCCTATAGTTAATATAAGTATTTTTAGCTAAAATATCAACACTAGAAAAAATATTCGCTAAATACTTTTCTAAACTTATTTTTTGATCATCATAACTATGTAAAGAAATATTTATTTGTCTTATATTTTTATTATCCTTTATTCTATCTATATAATAACCATTTGTTGTAATATTAATATTATAATTATTTTCTTTAGCTAAATTAATAAATTCATTTATTTTAGGATGGAGTAAAGGTTCTCCTAAAAGATGAAAATATAAATAACTTGTATAGCCTTTTAATTTAGCTAAGATAACTTTAAATTCATCTTCCCCCATAAACCTAACTTCTCTTTTATTGCCTAAACAAAAAGGACATTTTAAATTACAACTATTAGTTATTTCTACATATACTTTTTTATACATTTATAGACTCCCTTTACTTAAAACGAAAGGAACTGGGGAAATAAAAGTATAAGTTTGCTTAGTGATTGGCTGAACTATGACTAATTTAGTAGCATGAAGCATTAATCTTTTGGCTTTATTATGGTATAAACGATCACCTATAATAGGATGATTAATAAAAGCTAGTTGACATCTTATTTGATTTTTTCGCCCCGTTTCAATATTAATTTTTAATAAAGATTTATTATTCTTTGCTTCGATAACTTCATAATTAGTTATAGCAAGTTTACCTAATCTTTTATTATTAGTTACATAAACTTGATGAGTCTTTGATTCTTGTAAATAATTAGTTAAAGTATCTTTTTCTTTAGGCATTATTCCTTCCACGATAGCATAATACTCCCTCACAAGACATAAATTATTCCAATCGTTTTGGAGCAAATACTTTAGTTTTTCATTCTTACTAAATAAAATTACACCGCTGGTGTCTTTATCTAGCCGATGGACTATAAAGATTTTATTATGGGGATTTTGCTTTTTTACATATATTCTAGCCATACTATATAAGGTATTATTAGTTTTACCATCACTAATGGTAAGTAAACCGGCTGGTTTATTAACAACTAAAAAGTCTTTATCTTCATATATAATATCTAATTTTTTCATATCTAATCTCTCATTCATTTACTATTTTTAAAAGTGAAAAAAACTTTATATTTGGCTCATATAAAGTTTTTTTATTTTTATGCTTCGTTAAATAAATCGTCTGCTTGTTCTTTGATATCTTCGTTGTCAATTAATTTTTCTTCTAAGACTTCAGAAGCATCATCATCAAGTAAATCTTTTTCTAGTTCTAAGCTTATATCACTATATTGTTTATAACCGGTTCCGGCTGGAATAAGTTTACCAATAATAACGTTTTCCTTTAAGCCTTGAAGGTGATCAATTTTACCACGAATAGCCGCATCTGTTAAAACTCTTGTTGTTTCTTGGAATGAGGCTGCAGATAAGAATGAATCTGTTTCTAGTGAACTCTTTGTAATACCAAGCATAATTGGGTTACCTTTAGCAGGTACTTTGCCAGCTAAAATAACTGGTTTGTTGCCTTCGGTAAATTCTCTTAGAGAAACTGTTAAACCTTCGACAAATTCTGAATCCCCGGCATCCGTAATCCGAACTTTATTAATCATTCTCTTAACAATTATTTCAATATGTTTATCAGAAATATCAACACCTTGAAGTTTATAAACCTTTTGAACTTCTTTTAAGATATATTCTTGAGCTGTTAATGGGTCAGTTACGGCGAGTAATTCTTTCGGAGCAATAACACCTTCGGTTAATTTATCTCCAGCTTCAACTTTATCGCCAACACTAACTCGAACTTTCATATTGTAATTAGTCGTATGTTCTCGGCATCCAGCTTCATTTTCAATCGTAATTATATGTTTGCCATTTTGTTCTTCAATGCCAATAACGGTTCCGGATACTTCGGCAATTGTGGCTTTTCCTTTTGGTGTTCGAGCTTCAAATAATTCTTCAACTCTTGGTAAACCTTGGGTAATATCATCACCTGTAGCAACACCACCGGTATGGAATGTTCGCATGGTAAGTTGGGTACCTGGTTCACCGATTGATTGAGCAGCCATAATACCAACGGCTTCGCCTCTTTCAACTAAATTACCGGTAGCAAGGTTACGTCCATAACATTTTTGGCAAACCCCATTATTAGATTTACAAGTTAAAACACTACGAATTTCGACTTTCTTAATTCCGGCTTTTTGAATCTTGGCGACAATATTTTCGGTAATCATTTCTCCGGCTTCTAAAATAACTTCTTTAGTTTCTGGATCAACAATTTTCTTAGCTGCGAAACGACCTAAAATACGTTCTGATAATGGTTCAATAATGGAATTATCTTTATCATTAAGTAAGTCATAAACCATAAGTCCTTGGGTTGAACCACAGTCATATTCTTTAACAATAATATCTTGCGCAACATCAACTAACCGTCTTGTTAAATAACCTGAATCGGCAGTTCTTAACGCTGTATCGGCATCTCCTTTTCGAGCCCCATGGGTTGATAAGAAGAATTCAGATACGCTTAAACCTTCAATAAATGATGAAGTAATCGGAATTTCCACGGTTGAACCATCTGGTTTAGCCATTAAGCCCCGCATTCCGGCTAGTTGGGTAAAGTTTGAAATACTACCCCGAGCTCCACTATTCATCATCATGAATATTGGGTTATCAATATTATTTTCACTAATTGTTTTAAGTTCATCTTTAATTTCATCAGTTGCTGCATTCCAAACTTCAATAACACTATTATATCTTTCCGTTTCCGTAATTAAACCTCTTTGATATTGTTTATTAACTTTTTCAACTTTAGCTTTAGCACGATCAATAATGTCTTGTTTTTTATCACTACGAATAACATCCGCGATTGAAACAGTAATACCTGCAATAGTAGAATATTTAAAACCTAAGTCTTTAAGTTTATCAAGCATAATAGAAGTTTCCGTTGTCTTATATCTTTTGAAAACTTGGGCAATTAACTTCCCTAAAGTAGATTTAACAAACGGTTCATTTAAAGGCATCTTCGCTACTTCTTCTAAAATATTGGCACCAGGAGCAATAAAGAATTTGCTAGGAGTCATTCCTTCAATATTATCTTTACTTCCTTCATTAACATATGGGAAAGTATCTGGTAAAATTTCATTAAATTTAATTTTACCAACCGTTGTTACTAAATACATATTTTGTTGTTCTTCTGTAAATAATTTGTATTTAAATGTGCGAGCCGGAATGGCAATTCGCGTATGTAAAGTTATTTCTTTTCTTTCATAAGCCATTAAAGCTTCATTAGGATTTTTATAGACATGACCTTCATTTGGTTCTCCAGCATATTCAATTGTTAAATAATAGTTACCTAAAACCATGTCTTGGCTTGGTGTAACAATTGGTTTTCCATCCTTAGGGTTTAAGATATTATTAGCCCCAAGCATTAAAATTCTAGCTTCGGCTTTAGCTTCTTCCGATAAAGGAACATGGACAGCCATTTGGTCTCCATCGAAATCGGCATTAAATGCTGTACAAACTAATGGGTGTAATCGAATGGCTTTTCCCCCAACTAAAACTGGTTCAAAGGCTTGAATCCCCAGTCTATGTAAAGTTGGAGCCCGGTTAAGTAAGATAGGATATTCAGTTATAACATCTTCGACAATATCCCAAATAGATTCATCACGAGCTTCAATTAATTTTTTAGCTCCTTTAATGTTATGAGCTAAACCTCGTTCAACAATACCATTAATAACATGAGGTTTAAATAATTCAATAGCCATTTCTTTTGGTAAACCACATTGATACATTTTTAAGTTTGGTCCAACAACGATAACTGAACGACCTGAATAGTCAACTCTTTTACCAAGTAAGTTTTGACGGAAACGACCTTGTTTACCTTTTAACATACTTGATAAACTTTTTAAAGGTCTATTACTTGCTGCCGTAATACTTCTTCCTCTTCGACCATTATCTAAAAGACTATCAACAGCTTCTTGAAGCATTCTTTTTTCATTTTGAACAATGATGGTTGGCGCACCTAATTCAAGTAATTTCTTTAAACGATTATTCCGATTGATAATACGGCGATATAAATCATTTAAATCACTTGTGGCAAAACGACCACCATCTAGTTGAATCATTGGTCTAAGTTCTGGAGGAATAACTGGTAAAACATCTAAAACCATCCATTCTGGACGATTACCCGATTCTTGGAAAGCAACAAGGCAGTCTAATCTTTTAACTAAACGAATTCTTTTTTGACCAGTTGCATTTTCTAATTCTTTTCTTAAATTTTCAACTTCTTTATCAATATCAACTAAGCTTAATAATTCTTTAATAGCTTCAGCTCCCATACCTACTTTAAAACTATTACCATATTTTTCATAATAAGCCCGATATTCTTTATCAGATAAAATTTGTTTTCTTTCTAAAGGCGCATTGCCGGGATCAATTACCACATATGATACAAAGTATAAAACTTCTTCTAAATCTCTTGGACTCATATCAAGAACTAGACCCATTTTTGATGGAACACCTTTAAAGAACCAAATATGGGAACATGGAGCGGCAAGTTCAATATGCCCCATTCTTTCTCTTCGAACTTTAGAACGAGTTACTTCAACCCCACAACGGTCACAAACGATATTTTTATATCTTAATCTTTTGTATTTTCCACAACTACATTCAAAATCTTTGGTAGGTCCAAATATTTTTTCACAAAACAAACCATCTCTTTCAGGTTTTAATGTCCGATAGTTAATTGTTTCAGGCTTTTTAACTTCCCCATAAGACCAACTCCGAATCTTTTCGGGTGAAGCAATACTTATTTTAATTCCTTTAAATTTACTAACATCTATCATTTTTTCACCTACTTTTCATCATCCATATCATCTATTAAGGCTTCGTCACCAGGAAATTCTAAATCATCTAAATCAGTTTCTTCTTCCTCTTCTTCTTCAAAAGCTAAGTCATCAGCAACAGGTTCTTCTAATTCTTCCTCTTCTGGAGTCGAAACTTCAATTTCATCAATTCTAAACGCATCGTTATCATCGTCATCTTCTTCAATATCTTTAAATTCGATAACTTCATCATCGTTATTAATAACTTGAACATCTAAGCCTAAAGCTTGGAATTCTTTAACTAAAACGCGGAATGATTCAGGAACGCCAGCTTGATTAATTACTTTACCCTTAACAAGGGATTCATATACTTTAACACGGCCAACGATATCATCGGCTTTAACTGTTAAGATTTCTTGTAAGACATGGCTTGCACCATAAGCATATAAGGCCCAAACTTCCATTTCCCCAAATCTTTGGCCACCAAATTGGGCTTTACCACCTAAAGGTTGTTGGGTAACTAAAGAATAAGGTCCCGTTGCCCGAGCATGAAGTTTATCATCAACCATGTGGTGTAATTTAACCATATACATTGTTCCAACATTTATGCGGTGATCAAAAGCTTCACCGGTCCGGCCATCATATAATGTGACTTTGCCATCTTCGCTCATTCCCGCTTCGCGCATTTCTTCGGAAATATCTTCCCAAGTTGCACTATCGAAAACTGGAGTAGCATAATGAACACCTAATTTTTTACCAGCCATTCCTAAATGTAATTCTAAGATTTGCCCAATGTTCATTCGGGATGGAACACCTAAAGGGTTAAGCATGACATCAACCGGACGTCCATCAGGTAAGTAAGGCATATCTTCTTCTGGTAAAATTAAAGATATAACCCCTTTATTACCATGCCGACCACTCATCTTATCGCCAACTTGAATTTTTCTTTTTTGAATAATATAAACTCTAATTACTTTAGATACACCAGCTGGAAGTTCATCAGAATTTTCTTTGGTATAAACTTTAATATCATGAACAATACCACCAGCTCCATGTTCTACTCTTAAAGATGTATCTCTTACTTCTCTTGTTTTTTCACCAAATATGGCATGTAATAGTTTTTCTTCACTAGTTAATTCTTGCATACCTTTTGGAGTTACTTTACCAACTAGGATATCGCCTTCTTTAACTTCAGTACCAATTCTT
>CANQIU010000002.1 GCA_947624145.1 uncultured Bacilli bacterium
CAGAGCTTGTGCAGCAAATATAGTTCCAGCCTCAACCGGAGCAGCCAAGGCAATTGGTTTAGTTATTCCTGATTTAAAAGGAAAAATGGATGGTATGGCTTTCCGCGTTCCAGTTACTGATGGTTCCGTTATTGATGTAACACTAGAACTAAATAAAAATACAAGTGTTGAAGAAGTTAACCAAATCTTAAAAAATAACCAAAATGAAACATTAAAGTTTACTCTTGATCCAGTAGTATCAAGTGATGTTATTGGTAAAAAAATTGGTGCTTTAGTTGATGGTTTATCAACGAGCATTGTGGAAAACGAAGGAACGCAACTTGTAAAAATTGTTGCTTGGTATGATAATGAATATGGTTATACAGCTCAAATGCTTAGAACGGCTTTAAAAATGTTTGAATAAAGTTTACTAAGAATTTGTCAAATAAAAAAAGAATAGATGTTATTTTTATTCTTTTTTTGTTATTATATTAATATAGGAGGCTACTATTATGAATAAAATAGATAGTATTGATTTAAAAAATAAAAATGTAGTTATAAGACTGGATTTTAATGTTCCCATGGATGGTAAGAAAATAACGGATAATTCTAAAATAGTAAAGACTATTCCAACTTTAAATTATTTACTTAATAATGATTGTCGAATCTGTATTTTAAGTCATTTAGGTCGGGTAAAAAGTGAAGAAGATAAAAGCAGTAATACTTTAAGATATGTGGCTAAAGAACTAGCCAATCTGCTTAATCATCCCGTTAAGTTTGTTAATGCTTGTTATGGTGAAAAAGTACGCGATATTGTTAATAAATCAAAAGCTAAGGATGTGCTTTTATTAGAAAATACCAGGTTTATGGATTATCCGGAAAAACTAGAAAGTACCAATAATTTAGAATTAGCTAAGTATTGGGCCTCTTTAGGTGATGTATATATTAATGATGCATTTGCATCAATGCACCGAGCTCATGCCTCAACCGCCGGGATTGCGAAGTATTTGCCGCATGCTGTTGGTTTTTTAGTGGATAATGAAATTACGAATTTAACCCCATTAGTTAAAGATACCCCGCATCCTTTTACCGTTTTTATGGGAGGAGCTAAAGTTGATGATAAACTAAAATTAATTAAATCTTTATTACCTAAATGTGATTATTTGCTTTTAGGTGGGGGCATAGCTAATTCATTTTTAAAAGCTAAAGGAGCTAAAATTGGTGATAGCTTAGCCACAAATGATGAAGATATATTAAAAGAATTAAATAATCTTTCGGCTAAATATAAAGAAAAAATTGTTTTGCCGGTTGATTTTACCATGGATAATGGCATAATTTATGATGTAGGTTTAAAAACAATCGATTTATATCAAAAATATTTTAATGATAGTAAAATTATATTTATAAATGGAACTTGTGGAAAGTTTGAAGATGAAAGATTTACCGAAGGAACTAAAGAATTACTAAAAGCTTTAAAAAATTGTGGTCAAGATGTTTATGTCGGTGGTGGTGATACGGCCGCGGCTATTAAAAAATTTGGTTATCAAGATAGCTTTAAATTTGTTTCCAGTGGGGGAGGAGCAACCTTAGAATTTATTGCCGATGGTTCTTTGGAAGCTTTAAAGTGGATGGAATAAATGAAGTACTTTTTATGCAATTTTAAAAATAAACTAGATTATAGCGAATATAACAATTATGCTAAAGCCTTAGAAGATTTTTCTTGTTCATTTGCGAAAGTTATTTTCTTCCCATCTAGTCCTTTTTTAAGTCTATTTAAGCCCCATAATTATTTATTAGGAAGTCAAGATATTAGTTCTTTTTCCAAGCAAACTATCACTGGTGAAATATCCGGGAAGGCCTTAAAATCTTTAAATGTTTCCTATGTTTTAGTAGGACATTCGGAAAGAAGAGAATATAAAAACGAAATTAATATTGATTTTATTAATAAGATTAATCATGCTCAAGAAAATAATCTAAAAGTCGTATATTGTATTGGGGAAACTTTAGAAGATCAAGAAAAAGGAAGAACTTATGATGTTTTAGAAAAACAAATAAGCGAAGTATTGAATAATGTCGAAATAAAAGATATAATCATTGCTTATGAACCAATCTGGGCAATTGGCACGGGAAATACTCCAACCAAGGAACAAATAAAAGATATAGTCGAATATATCAAAGATATAACTGAAGAAAAATATGATACAACATTTCCAGTCTTATATGGTGGTAGTCTTAATATAGATAACTTTAAAGAATATGCCCATATACCTAATGTTGATGGCTTTTTAGTAGGAGGAGCATCTAGCAACTTAAATAATATTAAAGCCATGCTTTTGGAACTAATGGATTAAGATGAAAAAACTAACTTTAAAGAATTTACGTATTTTACTAATCTTATCTTTTATCGTTATCTTTTTACTTATCCTATCCTTAATACTAAACAATCATAATATTAATATTCAAAGCCCTAGTTTAAAAATAGAATATAGTAAAAAAATAAATTGTCAAGAAAAAGAAGAATTAATAAAAGAAGATAATTATAAAATATATACTTATTGTATAGATAATCTTTATATTAATAAAAATAATAAATTAATAGAATTTAAAGAATATTATCAAGAACATAAAGATATTATAGATAAGTTAATTAAAAAAGATAAAAAGCCTCTTTATTATAAAGATGGTGGGAGTATTAAATATATAGTTGATAATATAAGTATAATAAAGTGTCATACTTTAACTGGTAATGAAGATATTTATATTGGTGATAAAAATTTAAAATACGAAGATAATTTTTGTCAAGAAAATAATTCTAAAGTTGATCAATATTTAAGTTATACTTATTTAATTCTTTATCTAACACCATCTAGTGATGAAGATTATTTATATCTTACTTTAAGAAAAGAAAATGATGATGTAGTTGAAACAGTTAGAGTAAGTAAAAGTATTTATAATGAATATGAAGTTAATAAATATTATGAATTTACTTTTTTAGTTAATAATGAAACTATTTTAAATAGGGCTATTGATATATTTAATAGTGCTACTTTAGCTAAAGTTACTAGGTTAGATTAACCTAGTTTTCTTTCTCTTTTTATAGAATTAGGATCTATTAAAGAATATATATTATTTATAATATCCAGCATATTAGCATCTAATGGATTTATATCTCTTAAATAAGAGATAATTTTAAATAAGATAGTTTCATTAATAAATAAAGGATTACCTTCTTTAAAATTAATAAAGTTTAGTTCTTTAATTTCACAAGGAATATTTAAAGTAGGATATTTTTCTAATATTTTCTTATTTATTTTATCCCAATCTTCATGAATAATAGATAGTTTATGCGAAAGTAAATTATTTTTTTGTGATATATCTTGAGTTTTTAAATATTCATTAAATATATTATCAACATTTAGACTTTGATAGCATAATAAGTCGGTTAATAAGTGCCATAGATAACCTAAGAAGAAGGGGTTAGTTTTTTCAGTATTGCTTAATGAAGAAAAAAAGTATAAGACATTAGGGTTATTACTTAAGCCATAGTGCATCCCTTTAGGGACATTTGGTCTTTCTTCTTCTTTAAGCCTTTTAGCAAAGTAAGAATATTCAGGCATGTCTTTAGTTTTTAATAAGTTATATTTTTCTTGAGCGTAGCTAGGACTAACCTTATAATAGGTTTTTAATAAATCAGGAATTTCTACTCCTAAACGAAAACTAGGATTTAAAAGAGCTTTTTCATGACATGAAGCTAAATGAGCATAATATCCTGGCATTTTAATCATTTCCTTTACTACTTAATAACTATTAAGAAGTATACCATTTTATGAAAATAATAAAATATTTGTTTATCAATAATAAACTTTCGACAATATTCGACAAAAGTAGACAGTAGTCGACAAAAAGTGACAAATGTTTCTGTAGCTTTTTGTAAAGTGTTGTGTTATTATTTAGTTACGTGCATGAATAAAATGAAAGGAAGAAATTACATGAGTAAAGTTATTAGAGTTGTCATGTTAGATGATAACGATGCTGTAACCGGTAGTGTAAAGAAGTACTTTGGTAGTAGTGCAGATGTAAAAATAGTGGAGTGTTTTCGAAGTGGAAAAGAGGGATTAGATTATTTAGTTAAGTATGTTAATTCTTATGATTTAATAATCTTAGACTTGCTTTTACCAGAGATGGATGGATTAACCATAATGGAAGTTCTTAAAGAAAGAAAAATATTTAAAAAGATTATTGTTCTTTCTAGTTATAAAGATGATTATTCGATAAAAAAGGCTATGCTTTTAGGAGCCGACTTCTTTATGGTAAAACCATTTGATTTGGTATCTTTGAAAAATCGGATGATGGAAGTAATAGAAAAAGAGAAGTTGATTAAAGAATCACAAAAAGAAGATGCGGAATGTGAAGTATCAACCATGTTACATTCTTTAGGTATACCTTCGCATATCTTAGGTTATCAATATATTCGGGAAGGAATAATGTTAATTTATCAAAGTGATAAGATTATTTCATTAGTCACAAAAGATATTTATCCGGAGATAGCTTCTAAATTTAATACTACAGCCACGAAGGTGGAAAGAGCTATTCGGCATGCAATCGAGATTAGTTGGGTTCGTGGTGATTTAAAAGTTATGGATAAATTATTTGGCAATAGTATTGATGTTGAAAAAGCTAAACCAACTAATAGTGAGTTTTTAATAACTTTAGCTGATCGGCTTAGATTAGAGAAAAAGTCACTTATATCATAAGAATTACAGTTGTTGTAATTCTTTTTTGATTATGATATTATTTTAAGCGTAAAGGTGATAAGATTGAAAAAAATATTAACAGTAATATTAGATGGGTTTGGGCTAAAAGAAGAAGAGGAAGGTAATGCGCCTAAGAAAGCTAATATGCCTTGTTTTAAAATGTTATGGGAATCATTTCCACATGCTTATTTAAAAGCTAGTGAAGAAGCCGTAGGTTTACATGAAGGACAAGCTGGAAATAGTGAAGTTGGGCATATTACGATTGGGGCCGGAAGAATTTTAAAACAACCTGAAATACTAGTGGATGAATTTTTGAAAAATCCGGATAAAGAAAATGAAAATGTTATTAAACTAATGTCATTAAAGGATAAAACAATTCATTTAATGGGCTTATGTAGTGATGGTAATGTTCATGCCGGAGTTGATGACTTTTTAGCTATGTATAATTTTTTAGTCCAAAATGGTTTTAAAGATATTGTTTTTCATCTTATAACAGATGGCCGGGATACCCCAGTTAATTCTGCCTATAGCTATATTAAACAAATTGAAGATGCTATAAAAAAGCAAAAAGTTGGCATCATATCAACAGTCTGTGGTAGGTACTATGCCATGGATCGCGACCAAAATTGGGACCGGACGCAAATATATTATAATTTAGTAACAAAAGGGCTTGGTAAAACTGTCTTAAGTATTGAAGCTAGTTTAAAGAAAAGCTATGAAAATGGGATAACTGATGAATTTATTAAGCCAATAGTTTTATCTAATAAATTAATTAAAGATGGGGATGTCTTATTATGGATGAACTATAGGACGGACCGCGCAAAACAAATTTTAAGTGCTTTTGTTAATTATGAAACGTTAGATGCTTTTAAAGCTTTACCGATGCCTAATTTAAATGTCTTTGCTTTTTTAGAAGTAGATGAAAAAATTAAAACTAATAATTTTTTAGTTCATGATAAAGCTAAACAACCAATGGGAATATATCTAAGTGAACTTGGTCTAACTCAAGCTCGCATCGCCGAAAGTGAAAAATATAATCATGTTACTTACTTTTTTGATGGCGAGTTTGGAGGAAAGATTCCAAAATGTGATAAATTTCATATTCCCTCACCTAAAGTTGCTACCTATGATTTGTGTCCTGAGATGAGTGCTTATGAAGTTACTAAAAAGGTTGTAAGTGCTATGGAACAAGACTACGATTTTATTTTAGTTAATTATGCTAATCCGGATATGGTTGGGCATACGGGTGTAATGGAGGCGGCGGTAAAAGCTTGTGAAGTCGTTGATTCATGCCTAAATACTTTAGTGGAAAAAGCCGAAGAAAATTTCTATAAAATCTTTATCTTAGCTGACCATGGTAATTGTGATACAATGTTAAATTTAGATGGTACACCTTGCACAACACATTCAACTGCCTTAGTTCCATTTATTTTACTTGATAAAAAAGCTAAATTAAAAAATAAGGGTTCTTTAATCAATGTTGCCCCAACTATTCTAGATTATATGGATATAGCTATTCCTAAAGAAATGGAAGAAACCGAATCACTATTAATAGAAGAATAAATATAGGAGAAAATGTTATTTTCTCCTATATTCAATTAAATCAGTTAATTCACAGTCTAAATATGTACAAAATCTAGCTAATATAATTATATCTAATCTTAATAATTCACCAGTCATATATCTTTTTATTACTTTAAAGTCGGTATTAGTATCTCTCATTAATTTATTGATACTAATTTTTCTTTTATCCAGGATATCTTTTAATTTGAAAGTATAATATCCACCTTCAATTTCCACAACATTTTTATTCTTAGTTTCCGTTGCTATCATGCTTATTCCCGTTCCTTATGAATTAATGATATCAACTTCTTTAAAAAATTAACTATTGGTTATATAACTATGTATATTAATTGAACATATGCCTATAAAAAATAATATACTAGTTACTTGACTAATAGTCTTATAACCTGGATATTTAAGATACTTAAAAGGCGATAAAAATGATTCAATGTGGATAGACAAAATTGAAGTGGTAAAATGGTATATAACTGGGGGTACAGCAAGTGAATTAGAAATAGTCACGCCCAAAACAGCATATAATAATACAAAAGGAAAAGATCCTACAGGAGATTATCCAGCACCCCAAGCTACATCAACAGCTAAAATTGGTTTAATGTATACTTATGACTATGGGTTTGCGAGTAGTAAAGAAAATTGGAATTTAAAATTATTTAGTAATGAAGAAGACAAAGAATATATTAGTAATGCTAATATACAAAATAATTGGTTATTCAGTGGGGTTACTGAACGGACAATTTTGCGTTATTCCTTAAGCGAGCACATTGTGTTTTGTATCTTCAATGATGGACGTGTAGATGGTTGTAGTGTCGACGGTGCGCTTGGAGTTCGACCAACCTTTTACCTAAAAGAAGATGAACCTTTATAAAAGGAAATGGTACTGCTAAAACACCATACGCTTTAAAGGTTAATTAAACTACCAAATATATAAAAATTGATGTTGTAATATTAAAAAATTAAAAAAATATTAAGAATATAATAAATAATTTGCTAATTAATTAAACTGTGAAAAAAAGTTTTATAAAATTGTAGAAAATTGCTACAAATTTAAATATATTACTTGTTTAAATATCAAGAATAATTTATAATTCAATTCAAGCGAGGTAAGTAGGTTTATGAAAATATTAATATGGGGAGTATCGTGTGTAGGTAAAACAACAGTAGGTTCATTACTAGCTAAAAAATTAAATTATAAATTTATTGATCTAAATGATGAAATAAAAAAAAGATATAAAACAATAAATAATTTTTATTATTCTTTTTTAAGTAATTATAGTATGTGTGTAGAAAAAACTAATATAATTTTGGATATAATAAAAAATAATGATAATTTTGTTTTGACTATTACGGAAATTTATTATAAAAGATTGGTAGATAAAATCTTAAAAACAGATACGGTTTCTGTTGAATTAATAGATAGTGTAGAAAGTATTTATGAAAGAATATTATTTTATGATGATAATGATGAATTAGAGCCGGATAGTATAGAATATAGAGACAAACATCGAGATTATTATTTAAAAGATATTAAACAATCTAAATTAATTAGTAACAAAGAATATAAAAATATACCTAAATTTGATATAAATAATCGTAAATTAGGATATATTATTGATGAATTAGCTGATTATATATTCGAATATCTAAACTAAAGAGATCTTTGTCTGTATTGAGGAATAAAAAAAGAATCTAAAGTATGGTTATTAATTCTTTTTTTGATTTTGTAAATTTAAAATTATTTTTTACAATTTTTTGTTGATTTTTCATAGAATTTAGTGCTATAATCTTTTTGTATGACTGCATTGATGTGTGAAGTTACTGATACACTAGGATAAGTTGGTAAGTGTATTGGAGAATTTACATGGAGCAAGTCTATACTAGATATAGACGAAAGGAGGACATCAGAAGTATGGCAAAAGATAAGGTTAGAATTAATTTAAAAGCCTATGATCATCGTGCACTTGACATTGCAGCAGGCAAAATAGTCGAAACCGTTAAAAGAACCGGTGGCGAAATTTCTGGCCCAGTACCTCTACCAACTGAAATAGAAAAGGTGACAGTTTTAAGAGCGGTACACAAAGATAAAGATGCTAGAGAACAATTTGAAAGAAGAACTCATAAGAGATTAATTGATATTAAAAACCCTAGCAAAGAAACTATTGATGCGTTAAGCCATTTAGATTTACCTAGTGGCGTTGATGTAAATATTAAATTATAAGAGAAGGAAGGTAAAATATTATGAAAGGAATCTTAGGACGCAAAGTCGGCATGACTCAGGTCTTTACTAAAGATGGTAAACTTATTCCGGTAACAGTTGTTGAAGTTGAACCTAATACCGTAATGCAAGTTAAAACTTTAGAAAAAGATGGATATAATGCTTTAAAACTTGGCGTATTTGAAAAGAAAGAAAAAAACGCTACTAAAGCCGAAATTGGTAATGCTAAAGTAGCAAAAACAACTCCTAAGCGCTTCTTAAAAGAAATTCGTGATTTTGATGGAAGTTATGAAGTTGGAGCAGCAATTGATGCGAGCATCTTTGCCGTAGGAGAAGTAGTCGATGTAACAGGTACATCAAAAGGTAAAGGTTTTCAAGGTGTTATTCGAAGAAATAACCAATCTAGAGGACCTATGACCCATGGTTCTCACTATCACCGAGGACCCGGATCACTTGGTACAATGTTACCAAAAAGAGTCTTAAAGGGTAAAATGTTACCAGGACATATGGGAGTGGAAACAGTTACAATTCAAAACTTAGAAATTGTAGAAGTTAATCCAAATGAACATTATATCCTTGTAAGTGGAAATATTCCCGGAGCTAAAAATTCATTAGTCTTAATAAAATCAGCTATTAAAAATTCTCGAAAGGCTAGTCCTAAAGAAGTAATCACCTATGAAGAAGTTGTTGATGAAGTAGTAGAAGAAGTTAAAACTGAAGAAGTTACAGCACCTGTTGCTACTGATGAAATAAAAGAAGAAACTGTAGCCGAAGAAACTAAAGAAGAAGCTACGGAAGAAAAGGAAACTGAAGCGTAAGCTTTAGAAAGGAATTATTATGACAAAGATAAGTGTTAAAAATCTTCAAGGGGAAAAAGTTAAAGATTTAACGATAGCTGATAACGTATGGAATATTGAAGTAAATGAAGACGTTTTAAAGAAAATGATTCGTTTACAACTTGATGCCTCAAGACAAGGAACAAGAAAGACGAAGAATAGAAGTGAAGTTTCTGGGGGTGGAAGAAAGCCTTGGAAACAAAAAGGAACAGGTCGAGCTCGTCAAGGTAGTATAAGAGCTACTCAATGGCGGGGTGGAGGAATTCCATTTGGAGTTGTTCCAAGAGATTACTCTTTTAAAATAAATAAGAAAGAAAGAGTACTTGCTCTTAAGAGTGCTTTAACAAGTAAAGTATTAGAAAAGAAATTAGTAGTAATTGATAATTTTAATATGGATAGTAATAAAACTAAAGATGGTGTTAAAGTACTAGAAAACTTAAAATTAAGTGATGATAAAGTATTATTTGTTACAAGTGATGATGCTGAAAACTTATATTTAGCAACAAGAAATTTACCTAATACATTAGTATTATATAGTGATGAAGTAAATTGTTATGACTTAGTTAATGCTGATACTTTAGTTATTGATGAAAAAGCGGTTAAAAATATTGAGGAGGTGCTTAAATAATGAAACATTATGCAGATATCATTATTGCACCAGTAATTACCGAAAAGTCAATTGCGGCAAGAGAAAATGGTGTTTATACTTTTAAAGTTGTAAAGAGTGCCACAAAAACCGATATTAAAAAAGCAATTGAAGAAGCATTTAAAGTAAATGTAGTTAGTGTTAATACATTAAATACAAAATCAAAAAGAAGAAGAGTCGGACGTTATGCCGGCCGTACTAAAACCTATAAGAAAGCAATTGTTACATTAGCTTCAGGTTCTAGTATTGATTTATAGTAAGGAGGTAAACATATATGGCAATTAAACATTTTAAACCTACGACTAATGGCCGCAGGGGAATGAGCACATTAACTAATGATGAATTAACACCTAATGTTGCTCCTACTAAATCACTTTTAAAAGCTCAAAGTAAAACTGGTGGAAGAAATAATCAAGGTAAAATGACCGTTCGTCATATTGGGGGCGGTGCTCGAAAGAAATATCGGGTAATTGATTATAAAAGAGATAAAATTGGGGTAACTGGTCGCGTTGCATCGATTGAATATGATCCAAATAGATCAGCCAATATTGCTTTAATTAATTATAAAGATGGCGAAAAAAGATATATCATTGCCCCAAATGGTTTAGAAGTTGGCATGATTATTGAAAATGGTGCGGATGCGGATATTAAAGTTGGTAACTCTTTACCACTTGCAAGTATCCCTGTTGGTACTACTGTTCACTGTCTAGAATTAAGTCCAGGTAAAGGCGCAGAACTTTGCCGGAGTGCTGGAGCTAGTGCCCAAATCCTAGGCCGGGAAGGAAAATATGTCATGGTTCGTTTAATGAGCGGCGAAACAAGACTTATCCTTGGCACCTGTATAGCAACTATTGGGGTTGTAGGTAATGAAGATTACAAATTAGTTAATCTTGGTAAAGCTGGTCGCAAACGTCATATGGGAATTCGTCCTACCAACCGTGGTTCTGTTATGAACCCTAATGATCACCCTCATGGTGGTGGTGAAGGTAGAGCACCTATTGGTCGTAAGAACCCAATGACTCCTTGGGGTAAACCTGCTCTTGGAGTTAAAACTCGTAAATCTAAGAAAGCTTCTGAAAAGCTTATTGTTAGTAGGAAGAATAAGTAGGAGGATATAAATGGCAAGAAGTTTAAAAAAAGGGCCTTTCGTGGATGAATCCCTTATGAAAAAGGTTCAAGAAATGAATAAAAGTAACAAAAAAACAGTTATTAAAACATGGTCAAGAAGATCTACTATTTTTCCTGATTTCGTGGGACACACAATCGCTGTTCACAATGGAAAGGATTTTATTCCTGTTTATATAACTGAAGATATGGTTGGTCATAAATTAGGTGAATTTGCTTTAACTCGTAAATTCACAGGCCACGCTGGAAATAAATAGGAGGTATTATGGAAGCATATGCAATTCATAAAAATGCTTTAATTAAACCTAGGTTAGCTCGGATGACTATGGATTTAATTAGAGGAAAAGATGTTGAAACTGCGCGCGGTATTTTAGAAAATACCAATACAAAAGCAAGCAGGCTAATACTTAAAGTTTTAAATTCAGCTGTTGCGAATGCTGTTAATAATAATGGTGCAACAGAAAGTGACTTAGTTATTAGTGAATGTTACATTAATCCTGGTCCTATTTATAAAAGAATTAAATTCGCTAGCCGGGGTAATGTTGATCGTCATGATAAAAGAAGTAGTCACATTACAGTTAAAGTAACTGATAATAAGGAGGTAAAGTAGGATGGGACAAAAAGTTAATCCAATAGGATATCGACTTGGCGTTAATAAAGAATGGCAAAGTCGTTGGTATTCTAAAAAAGATTATGCCGATAATCTAATTAAAGATGTTAAAATTAGAGAATATATTGAAAAAAATCTTAAAGATGCGGCAATTGCTTCTGTTATAATTGAAAGAAAGAAAAACAGATGTGAAATATCTATCTATACTGCTAAACCTGGTATTATTATTGGTCGTGGTGGCGAAGATATTGAAAAATTAAGAGGGAAAATTGCCAAACTTGTTGGCGCTAAACAAGAAGAAATATTTATAAATATTGTTGAAGAAAAAAATCCTGATTTAAATGCGCAATTAGTAGCTAATAATATTGCCAGTCAAATTGAAGCACGGGCTCCATTTAGAAGTGCGCAAAAAAGAGCTATTAAAAATACAATGAAAGCGGGAGCTAAAGGTTGTAAAACTAGCGTATCTGGTCGTTTAGGGGGAGCCGAAATGGCGCGAACTGAAGGATATACTGAAGGAACAGTGCCACTTCATACGATCAGAGCCGATGTTGACTATGCTATAGCCGAAGCTAATACAACTTATGGTAAAATTGGGGTTAAAGTTTGGATTTATAAAAATGAAATTCTTCCTGCAAAAAAAACAGTGAAGGGAGCTGATAAAAATGTTGATGCCAAAGAGAACTAAATATCGTAAAAGCCATAGAATAAGTTATGATGGCCATGCTAAAGGTAATACCGAATTACATTTTGGTGAATATGGTTTAATGGCTATGGAAGGTGCTTGGATTTCAGCAAGACAAATTGAAGCAGCTCGTATTGCAATGACCCGTTATATGAAAAGGGGTGGAAAAGTATTTATTAATATTTTCCCACACATGCCAAGAACAAAAAAACCGCTTGAAACTCGTCAAGGTAAAGGTAAAGGTTCTGTAGAAGAATGGGTAGCAGTAGTTAAAGATGGCAAAATTATGTTTGAAATAACAGGAGTTGATGAAGCAACCGCTCGAGAAGCATTAAGACTTGCTTCCCATAAACTATCTGTTAAAACTAAATTTGTTAAAAAAGATGATGTAAAGGGTGGTGATTCTCTTGGAAATTAAAGAAATTCGAAAAATGTCCAATGAAGAATTAACAAAGAAAATAAAGGAAACTAAAGAAGATTTATTCCAAAAAAGAATGCAACAAGCAAATGGAACTTTAGATAAACCAACTGTTTTAAGAACACTTCGAAGAGATATTGCTAAAATGAAAACAGTTTTAAATGAAAGAGAAGTTGGAGGTAACAAATAATGGCAGAAATTAAACAAGAACTTATTGGACGTGTTGTTAGTGCTACAAATAATAAGACAATTACTGTTTTAGTCGAAACTTCAAAAAAACATCCTTTATATAAAAAACAAGTTAAATATTCCAAAAAATATGCCGCACATGATGAGGCAAATAAAGCAAAAGTAGGAGATACAGTTAAAATTAGAATGACTAAACCTATATCTAAAACGAAAAGATATGAATTAGTGGAAGTCCTAGTTGATGCTGTTATCCTTTAGGAGGTATTATTATGGTAATGCAAGAAAGTAAACTTAAAGTTGCTGATAACTCAGGCGCTCGCGAACTTTTAGTAATAAGAGTTATGGGCGGATCTAAAGTTAAATATGGAAATATTGGCGATGTAGTTGTTGGCACAGTTAAAAAAGCTATTCCTAATAGTCCAATGAAAAAAGGTAAAGTTGTTAAAGCAGTTATTGTAAGAAGTGTTGAAGGTGTTCGAAGACCAGATGGTTCTTATATTAAATTTGATGACAATGCCTGTGTCTTAATTAGAGATGATAAATCGCCTATTGGAACTCGGGTTTTAGGTCCAGTAGCTAGAGAGTTAAGAGAAAAAGATTTTACCAAGATTGTATCTCTTGCTCCGGAAGTATTATAGGAGGTACTTATGAAAGTTAAAGTTGGCGATAATGTAAAAATTCTTGCTGGAAAAGATAAAGGCAAAGAAGGTAAAGTATTAAGAACTCTTAAAAAAGAAAATAAAGTAGTTGTTGAAGGAATAAATATTGTTAAAAGACATTCTAAACCAAGAACTACTAATGAATCAGGAGGAATATTTGATGTTGAAGCTCCTATGCATGCATCAAATGTTAAAGTTATAGCTGGTAAAAAAGAAACTAAAAAGCCAGTTAAAGAAAAAAAGGTAGAAGAAGCAAAAGTAGAAGAAGTTAAGAAAACAACTAAGAAACAAGCAACTAAAGAAACGAAAACTACAAAAACAACTTCTAAGAAAGCGAGTAAGTAGTTATGAGTAATTTTAAAGAATTATATAATAAAGAAATTATTCCAGCCTTAAAAAAAGAATATAACTATAGTACGGTTATGGCAGTGCCAAAATTAGAAAAAATAGTTATTAATATGGGTGTTGGTGAAGGTAGTAAAGATGAAAAATTCATTACGGCTGCTGTTCATGATTTAGAATTAATCACTGGTCAAAAACCAGTTGTAACTAAAGCTCGTAATTCGATTGCGGGATTTAAAATAAGAGAAGGTCAACCTGTTGGGGTTAAAGTTACTTTAAGAGGAGAATATATGTATTACTTCTTAGAAAAATTAATTAAAGTGGCTTTACCACGGGTTAGAGATTTCCGTGGTGTTTCTCCTCATGCTTTTGATGGTAAAGGAAATTATACCATTGGAATTAAAGAACAATTAATATTCCCAGAAATAGAATATGATGATGTTGTTAAAGTAAGAGGTATGGATATTGTCTTTGTTACGACAGCTAAAAGTAATGAAGAAGCCAAAAGCTTACTAAAAGGCTTTGGAATGCCTTTCAAGAATTAAGGAGGATGTTGTTATGGCAAAGAAAAGTATGATTGTTAAAAACAAAAGAACACCAAAATTTTCTACTCGGGCATACACTCGTTGTAATCGCTGTGGACGTCCTCATGGTGTCTTAAAAAGATATGGTATATGCCGGATATGCTTTCGAGAACTTGCTAATGAAGGTAAGTTACCAGGCGTTAAGAAATCTAGTTGGTAAGGAGGAAATAAGTAATGTTTGTACAAGATAAAATAGCGGATATGCTTACAAGAATTCGTAATGCAAATCAAATGAAATATGAAACAGTTGAAGTTGTTGGTACGAAGATGACTCTTGGAATCGCGGAAATACTTAAAAATGAAGGTTATATTGCGGAATATAATTATGAAAAAGATTCTAAAGGTGATAAACTTACTTTAACTCTAAAATATGGAGCTAAAAAAGAAAGAGTTATTACAGGTCTTAAAAGAATTAGTAAATCTGGTTTAAGAGTTTATGCTAAAGCTTCCGAAGTTCCTCGCGTTTTAAATGGTTTAGGAATAGCCATTATTTCCACTAGTGAAGGTTTAATGACTGATAAAGAAGCTCGAGCTAAAGGTTTAGGAGGTGAAGTTCTTGCCTATATTTGGTAAGATTAACTTATGAGTAGAATAGGTGAAAGAAAACTTACACTTCCAACTGGTGTAACAGCTACACTAGAAGGAAATAAATTATCTGTTAAAGGAGCTAAAGGAGAACTTGCTTTAGTAGTTAGTGATTTAATTGATGTGGTAATTGAAGATAATGTTGTTTCGACGAAACAAAAAAGAGCATCTAAAAGAGCTAATGTTATGCAAGGAACTACTAATTCTTTAATTAATAATATGATTAAAGGTGTATCAACTGGTTTTGAAGTTGGTCTAGAAGCTGTTGGGGTTGGATATCGTTTCAATGTCCAAGGAAATAAAGTTAGCATTAATGCTGGTTATTCTCATCCGGTTGTAATTGATGTTCCAACGGGCTTAAGTGTTACCCAAGAAAGTAATACGGAAATTACAATTCATGGAATTGATAAAGAAAAAGTTTCTGAATTTGCGGCAAATATTCGTAAGGTAAGAGAACCAGAACCTTATAAGGGTAAAGGTATTCGTTATAAAGGTGAATATGTTCGTCGTAAAGAAGGAAAGAAAGCGGCATAGGGAAGGAGTAGAAAATAATGATAAAAAAAGAATCTAATAATGTGGCAAGACTTCGTCGTCATGCCCGAGTTCGTAAAACTGTCTCTGGAACTAAAGAAGTTCCAAGATTAAATGTTTTTCGTTCTAATAATGGTATTTATGCTCAAGTAATTGATGATGTTACTGGTACAACCCTTGCTAGTTCTTCTAACTTAGAATTAAAAATTAAAAATGGTGGTAATATTGAAGCAGCTCAAGCGGTTGGTAAAGATATTGCCGAAAAATGTCAAAAATTAAAAATTAAGAAAGTTGTCTATGACCGTGGCGGATATCAATATCATGGTCGTGTTGCGGCTTTAGCTGATGCAGCTAGAAGCAATGGACTAGAATTTTAGGGAGGTAACATGAGAAATCAAAAACAAGAACCAAAGAAAAACTTATTAGAAGAAAAAGTTATTTCAATAACAAGAGTTACTAAAGTTACACAAGGTGGTAGACATTTTCGTTTTTCAGCTACCGTGGCTGTAGGAAATAGAAAAGGCTTAGTTGGTATTGGTAGTGGTAAAGCTAATGAAGTACCAGAAGCTATAAAAAAAGCTATTCAAGCAGCTAATAAAAATGTCACGAAGATTGCTTTAAGCGAAGGAAGAACTATTCCTCATGAAGCAACAGCGAAAGTTGGTCGTTCTATCGTTTTAATTAAACCGGCTAAAGCTGGTCGCGGAATTGTTGCTGGTGGAGCTGCCAGAGCTGTTCTAGAACTTGCCGGAGTTAAGGATATTGTTTCTAAATCTTTAGGAGCTAATACCCAAATCAATGTAGCTAAAGCTACTTTAGAAGCTTTACAAAGCGAAAGAACTCCGGAACATATTGCTGAACTTCGTGGTAAGAAAGTTGAGGAACTATAAAATGAAATTAGAAAATTTACCAAAAACAAAAGAAATGAAAGTTGAAAAGAGAGTTGGACGGGGCCCAGGAAGTGGAATGGGTAAGACATCTACGCGCGGTGAAAAAGGTCAAAAAGCGCGAAGTGGTGCTTCCATTTCTGCTTGGTTCCAAGGTGGACAAACACCACTTTATCGTCGAATTCCAATTAGAGGTTTCAATAATGCTAAATTTAGATGCGAATATGCTGTAATTAATTTAAGCGATTTAGAAAAATTCTTTAATGATGGCGATGAAGTTAATCCAACTATTTTACAAGAAAGAGGAATTGTTAAAAAACAACTTGCGGGTATTAAAGTTTTAGCTAATGGCGAATTAACCAAGAAATTAACTGTTAAGGCGCAAAGATTCTCAGCTAAAGCAGTGACAAAGATTGAAAATGCAGGCGGCAAAGCTGAGGTGATTTAGATGTTTAAAGGGATTACCCAACTTTTTAGTAAAGAAAATAAAGATTTAAGAAAAAGAATTTATTTAACCCTTTTTTGTTTAGGAATATTTTGTCTAGGAACTACCATTACTATTCCTTGGGCCAAACCCTGGACAACGGATATTATCAAAACCTTAGACTTAGGTTTCTTAGAAATATTTAACTTAATGAGTGGGGGCGGACTTAAAACATTTGCAATATTTGGTTTAGGAGTATCTCCTTATATTACGGCATCCATTATTACCCAATTATTACAAATGGATATTATCCCTTACTTTAAGGAATTAAAAGACCAAGGCTATGTAGGAAGACAAAAGATTAATAAAATAACTCGTTACTTAGGTATTTTAATTGGTTTCTTCCAAGCTTATGTTGTATGTTATTTCTATTTAAGAGGAGCCGATGTCATGACGATGCTTAAAGTATCCTTAGTTATGACGGCTGGTACCGCCTTCTGTTTATGGATGGGGGATGAAATAACTAATAAAGGAATTGGTAATGGTCAATCTTTACTAATTATGGCCGGGATTTTACAAAGTATGCCAGCCGTTTTTACCGGAGCTTTCCGGGGATTTATCCTAAGTGGTTCTTATACTAACTGGGTAGGCATATTATTATTCTGTATATTTGTCATAGTTTATATTTTAATTATTGTTGGCGTTATTTGGATTCAACTAGCCGAAAGAAGAATTCCGATTCAATATGCGAATCGTTCAACCACGGCTTATGGAGCTCAAGCTAGTTTTTTACCTCTAAAAATAAATGCTGCAGGAGTTATTCCCGTTATCTTTGCTTCAATCTTAACAACGATTCCGGCAACAATTGTTGGTTTAACCAAAAAACAAGCGGCTATAAACTTTGTTAATAAATATATTGTTTATACGACCCCAACCGGATTTATAATATATATTATTTTAATCTTTGCTTTTTCTTACTTCTATACATTCCTAGTAATGAATCCTGAAGAAATGAGCAAGAATTTAAATGAAAGAGGTGGATATATCCCAGGTGTAAGACCAGGAGCTGATACTTCTAATTATATTAGTAAATCTTTAGGAAAACTAACCTTTGCCGGTAGTATCTTCTTAGTTATCTTAGCCGGTATTCCTGTCATATTCTCTTTAATATTTAAGAATACTTTAGGTTCTAGTGTATCTTTAGGAGGTACCGGTATACTAATCGTTGTTGGTGTAGCCATTGAAACTTATAAACAAATGGAAAGTAGCTTAATATCTAGAAGTTACAAAGCTCGCCAAAAGAGATTAAGATAATGCAAAATATTATATTTATTGCTCCTCCTGCCGCGGGCAAGGGAACAATTAGTGAATGTTTAAAAAATGACTTTGGCTATCAACATTTATCAACTGGTGATATGCTAAGAGAAGCTATAAAAGAACAAAGTCCTATGGGCCTAATGGTCAAAGACATTATGAATGAAGGAAAATTAGTTAGTGATGAAATAGTTATTGACTTAATTTCTGATAAGTTAGGAGAAGATGGAAAACCATTTATTTTAGATGGTTTTCCCCGAACCCTAAATCAAGCTTTAAAATTAACCGAATTATTAAATAACTTAAATAAAGATTATATTGTAATCTATTTAGATCTTCCTAAAGAAGAAGCTCTAAAAAGAATTGCAGGAAGACTTAATTGTTCTTGTGGCAAAACGTATAATACTTTAATTAATAGTTTAAAGCCTAAAAAAGAAGGTATTTGTGATATATGTGGTAATACGCTTATTAAAAGAGATGATGATAATCAAGAATCTTTCTTAGTTAGATATAATAGTTATTTAGAAAATACTAAACCAATTATTAATTATTATTTAAGTAATAAAAGGTTAATTAAAATAGATGCGGCTAAAGATAAACAAAGTGTTTATCAAGATATAATCGAGGTTATTAAATGATAAGTATTAAAAGTGCACGGGAAATTGAATTAATGAGGGAAGCTGGCAAGTTTAATCAATTAACGTTTCGCTTATTAGAAAAGCATTTAAAGGTAGGCGTTACGACTAAAATGTTAGATAAAGTTGCTCATGATTTCATAATTCAAAATAATTGTGTTCCTTCTTGCTTAGGTTATGAAGGTTATCCAGCTAGCATCTGTATTTCCATCAATGATGAAGTTGTTCATGGGATACCTGGTAAAAGAAAACTAAAAAATGGCGATATCGTATCCTTAGATTTAGTTTTATCTTATAAAGGTTATCATGCTGATGCCACCAGAACCTATATTATTGGTTCAGCTAGTCAAGAAGTAAAAGATTTAGTGAAAAATACCCGATTAGCTTTCTTTGAAGGCGTTAAAAAAGTTAAAGATGGAGCCAGAGTCCAAGATATTAGCAAAGCGATTGAAGATTTTGCTCATGCGCATGGCTTAAGTGTAGTTGAAGAATTATGTGGTCATGGAATTGGTTTAGAGATGCACGAAGATCCTGACATTGAAAACTTTGATAATCATAATATGACGAAATTAAAAGAAGGAATGGTTATTGCTATTGAACCAATGCTTAATTTAGGAAGTAAAGAAGTTTATTTAGAAAGTGATGATTGGACGATTAAAACTGTTGATAAGATGCCATCTAGTCACTATGAAAATACCGTTTTAGTTACTAAAGACGGATATGAAATATTAACAGGAGATGATTAGATTATGCCTAAGAAAAATGGTAATCGAAATGAAGAAAAAGTAACAAAGACAAAAGACAAAATAGAAGTAGAAGGCGTTGTGACCGAAGTTTTAAAAGGTAGTGATTATCTTGTTGAACTTGAAAATGGTCATACTGTAAAAGCCTACGTTTCTGGTAAAATGCGAATTCATATGATTCGTATCTTACCAGGTGATAAAGTTACAGTAGAATTATCGCCATACGATTTAACACGTGGGATTATAACATGGAATAAAAGATAAAGGAGTGATTTATTATGAAAGTTAGACCATCAGTTAAAAAGATTTGCAAGAAATGCAAAATAATTAGAAGAAAAGGGAAAGTTAGGGTTATATGTGAAAATCCTAAACATAAACAAGTACAAGGTTAAGGAGGAATTATGGCAAGAATTAAAAATATTGAATTACCAGGGGAAAAACATACTTGCATTGGACTTACAGAAATCTATGGTATTGGACGTAGCTTAGCTAAAACAATTTGTAATGATGCAAAAGTTGATCCAAGTAAAAAAGTAAAAGATTTAACAGAAGATGAAATATCAGCTTTAAGAAAAGAAATTGATAAATATTCTGTTGAAGGTGATTTACGTCGGGATGTTCAAATGAATATCAAAAACAAAATGGAAATAAATTGTTACCAAGGTGTTAGACATAAAAAAGGTTTACCAGTAAGAGGACAAAGAACTAATCGAAATGCGAAGACTCGTAAAGGTAAAGGTAAAGTTGTTGCTAACAAGAAAAAGGTAGGAAAGTAGGTTAAATTATGGCTTATAATAGAAGAAAAAGAAAAGTTAAGAAGAATATTCCGGAAGCGGAAGCCCATATTCATTCAACATATAATAATACAATTGTTACAATATGTGATAAAGAAGGTAATGCGATTAGTTGGTCATCAGCCGGAAGAATTGGTTATAAAGGCAGTAAAAAGAAAACTCCTTTTGCAGCTGGACTAACAAGTGAAGCGGCTGCTGCCGCGGCGGTTGAACAAGGCGTTAAAAAAGTAGATGTTTATGTTAAAGGTCTTGGACCTGGAAGAGAAAATGCTATTCGTTCTTTACAATCAGCTGGTTTAGAAATTACAAGTATTATTGATGAAACACCAGTTCCACATAATGGTTGTCGTCCACCAAAAAGACCAAGAAAATAGTTAAAAGAAGGTAGGGAAATATGATAAAATTTGAAAAACCAGAATATAAAATAACTGAGTGTCAAGAAAATAATTTTTATGCTAAATTTGAACTTGATCCATTAGAAAGAGGTTTTGGTACCACGATTGGTAATGCTTTAAGAAGAGTTTTATTATCCAGTTTACCAGGAAGTGCTGTAACAACCGTTAAAATTGATGGAGTTATGCATGAATTCCAAAAAATTGAAGGCGTTGTGGAAGATGTTACCAGTATTGTTTTAGCCCTAAAAGATTTAGTCGTTAAAAATCATTCAAATGAAGTTAAAACAATTCGCTTAGTTAAAGACAAAGAAGGTCCAGTTTTAGCAGCTGATTTTGAAAAAGATGCCGATATTGAAATTATTAATCCTGAACTTGTTATTTGTACCCTTGTTAAAGGTGGAAAAATAAGTATGGAAATAACGATTGATAATGGTCGTGGTTATGTTCCAGCTTCTGAAAATAAAGCTCGATTATCCGAAAATAAAGCTGGAGTTATTGCTATTGACTCATCATATTCACCAATTGAATTAGTTAAATACGAAGTATTAGATACCAGAGTTGGTCAAGATGAATCTTATGATAAATTAGTTATGGAAGTATCTACTAATGGTAGTATGACTCCAGAAGAAGCTATGGCTCTTGGTGCAAAAATCTTAATTGAACATTTTAATATTATTGCTGATTTAAATGCTATAAGTAATATTTCGGGCATTATGCAAGAAAAGAAAGTTGATACAATGACTAAGACTTTAGAAACACCAATTGAAGAAGTAGAATTTTCTGTTCGAGCATATAATTGTTTAAAAAGAGCGGGTATCCATACTATTCAAGATTTAGTAAATAAAAAAGAAGTTGAAGTTACGAAAATCAGAAACTTAGGAAAGAAATCTTTAAAAGAAGTTATTGATAAAGTTGCTGAATTAGGACTTTCATTTAAGGAGTAATTAGACATGAAATATAGAAAATTAGGAAGAGAAACAAGAATTAGAAGAAGTATTTTAGCAAGTTTAACTAAAGCTTGTCTTATGAATGAATCTGTTGTGACAACCGAAGCTCGAGCTAAGGAAGTTCGTAAATTTGTCGAAAGAATGATTTCTTATGGTAAAGATGGTTCTTTAGTAGCTCGGCGTAAAGCTTTAGCTTTTCTACATAATGATAATGAAGTAGTGCAAAAAGTATTTAATGACTTAGCTAAAAGATATGAAAATAGAGCTGGTGGTTACACTAGAATTATTAAACTTAAAGAACGCCGTGGCGACGATGCTTTAGAAGTAAAATTAGAATTAGTTAAATAATGGCTTAACAAAAGTCATTATTTTTTTAGTTAAAATTATTTTAAGTATATTTAAACAAAATTGAAAAAAAATTATTTAAGTACACTTAAATAAAAGTAAAAAAATAAAAGTTTTTTAAGTACACTTAAATAATTTTTATTAAGCATGTATAAAAATAACGAAAATCTTCCATAACATAAATGGAGGGAAAATGAAGAATCAAGAATGTGATGCATGTAAAGATGCAAAATTTGGGATAGCCTATATTGATCCTGAAACAGGAATTTTATGTAGTAAGATTGATACAGGAATGAAACTTCCTAAAGGAAAGAAAGTATTAGCACCCCAAATATGTACAAAGTGTGGTAATACAAGTTGGAAAACTATTGATAATCAAGAATAAGAGAGAAATAATCTCTCTTTATTTTTTTAATATTTTGCTATGAATATCCTTTTAATTTATTTAGATATTTACCTTGCTTTCTAACTTTTTAATACATTATTAATTATCTAAATATTTAAACAATTCTTTTGTAGAATTAAAAGAAGGAAGTTGAACCTTTCCGTTTTTGTAATCTTCTATTTCTTGTAAAGCTGACATTAACTCTTTATTAGGTGCCGGTGTCATTTTAGGTGTAAATACTAATCCTTGTTCTCTTTCACATTGTTTTAAAAACATATTTATAGCAGAGTTAGTATTAGTTCCTAAATTTTTAAATAATATATCAACATTTTTCTTTAAATCTTTATCTATTCTAATAGTCATATTAGTAGTATTAGATATATTGTTCATTAAGTACTCCTCCTTAGTAACATGTCAAACTTTTATGTGCAAGTGTATTTTATTATTTATTTAATTTATTTTGACAATTACACTGAAAAGAATTGAAACTTCAGTTTAATTGTCAAAGAAAGAAAAATAATAAAGAAAAAATCTTTTAAAAATAATTCATTTATAAGAAAATATATGTTAAAATAGTAATTAGCGATAAGTTATATAGAAGAGGTGCTAGTTATGGCTAAAATTATATCACTTGTAAATCAAAAAGGCGGCGTAGGTAAAACAACTACTAGTATTAATTTAGCCGCGGCTTTAGGTAAACTTGGCAAAAGAGTTTTACTTATCGATATGGATCCCCAAAGTAATGCTACTACGGGGTTAGGTTTAAATTCCAATGATTTTAGCTATGATACATATGAACTTATCACCGGAAGATGTGAAGTAAAACAAGCTATTAAAAAGACTAAGTACCAAAACTTAAGTATTGTTCCATCAACTATTAACTTAGCCGGAGTTGATGTTGAATTTGTTAAAAAGATGCTAGAAGACAAAGAATTTAAACAAAGTTTTCAACTAAAAGAAAAATTAGATGAAATTAAAGATAATTATGATTATATTATCATTGATTGTCAACCTTCTTTAGGACTAGTTACGATGAATGCTTTAGTAGCCAGTGATTCAGTTATAATACCCGTACAATGTGAATATTTTGCTTTAGAAGGAATAAGACAATTATTAAATTCAATTATTATGGTCCAATCTAGTATGAATCCTAATCTTAGAATAGAAGGAGTCTTACTTACGATGTTAGATGGTCGTACTAATATTGGGTTAGAAGTAATTGAAGAAATTCGGAAATATTTTAAAGATAAAGTATTTAATACAATTATTCCTAGATTAGTAAGATTAGTGGAAGCCCCAAGTCATGGGAAACCAATTAATGAATATGATCCGACGAGCAGAGCTACCGAAGCTTATGCTAATTTAGCAAAGGAAGTGATTAGTCGCGATGGAGAATAAAAAGAAAGCTTTAGGAAAAGGACTAGAACAATTATTTTCAGCCTCAGTGATTGATTTTGATAATTTTGAAAAAGATATTGTCAATAGTTCTAGTAAAGATACAATTGAAATAAATATTGATGAAATAAGAAGTAATCCTTATCAACCAAGAAAAACTTTTGATATGGAAACTTTAAATGAACTAGCTAGTTCCATAAAAGAATATGGGATAATTGAGCCGATTATTGTTAAAAAAAGTATCAAAGGTTATGAGTTAATCGCAGGAGAAAGAAGAACTAAAGCGGCAAAGCTTGCAGGACTTACAACCATCCCGGCCATTATTAAAGATTTTAATGACCAAGAAATGATGGAAATTGCTTTAATTGAAAATATTCAAAGAGAAGATTTAAATCCGATTGATGAAGCTACTAGTATTAATAATATCATTAAATTAAGAGGATATACGCAAGAGGAGTTTGCTCAAAAATTTGGCAAAAGCCGAACTTATGTGACGAATATATTAGGTTTACTTAAACTTCCAGATGATGTTAAAAAACTGGTGGAAAAGAAAAATATTTCCATGTCCCATGCGCGAGTTTTAAGTAAATTAGAGGATGATGAAAGAGTAAGTAACTTAGCCAAAAAAATAATTACGGATGAAATAAGTGTTCATGAACTAGAACAAATGGTAAGTACAGATACATCGATAAAACCTAAGAATAGTCCTAAGAAAAATCCTCAAGAACTAGCCTATAGATTATACGAAAATATTTTAATAGATAAATTAAATACCAAAGTTAAGATAAGTAATAAAAAGATGGAAATATATTTTGATGATAAAAAAGATTTAGAAAATATCTTAGATAAACTAAATATAAAAGTTGAGGACGAATAAAATGAATAAAGAATTTGCTTTAAATGATGAAGTTATAATGAAAAAGCCCCATGCTTGCCAAAGTAATTTATGGAAAATTACAAGAGTGGGGGTTGATGTTAAAATTAAATGTCAAAATTGTGGAAGAGAAGTAATGCTTGATCGTTTAGAGTTTATGCGAAAATTAAAAAAGGTGATAAAAAATGCGGAAACTGAAAATTAAGAATAGAGTTGGTTTGCATCCAGTGATGAGTTTTCTAATCCTTTCTTTAGGGGTTATTGTTTTAAGTGGAATCCTTCATTTATTTAATGTGCAAACTACTTTTAATCAAATTAATCCAGCCACGGGAACTTACCAAGTAACAACGGAATCAATTAATTCGTTATTTAATTTAAGAGGTTTAAAATATATCTTTACTAATACGGTATCTAATTTTGCTAACTTTACAGTTTTACCTCATTTAATTATTATCTTACTTGGTTTTGGGATAATGGAAAAAAGTGGTTTTTTAAAAACCTTTATTACGTTATTTACGAAAAGAGCTAAGAAAACAACTGTTACCTTTGTTTTAGTATTAATATGTATGCTATCTTCTTTAATGGGAGATATATCTTTTATTGTTTTTATTCCTTTAAGTGCTTTATTATTCCTTTATGCGAAACGTAATCCTTTAGTAGGAATTATTGCTTCCTTTGCGGCTTTAGCTTGTGGAGGAGGAATTAGTCTTATTTTAACTAGTGTTGATTCTAGTTTAATTACCACTACTTTAGCTTATGCGCATCTTATTCAACCTAGTTATCTAATAGGTTCGCATAGTTTTATCTTTATTATGCTTATTAGTGTTATTATTTTAGCATCGGTAATTACGAATATTACCGAAAATATTATAGCTAAAAGAGTACCTAAATATGAAATCGAAGAAGAAAATGTTGAAGAAGATTTAGTTTTTACTAAAGCTAAAAAAAGAGGACTTGTTATAGCTGGCGTGGCTGGTCTAATTTATTTATTAATCTTTATTTATAATATTATTCCAGGTTTACCTTTTTCCGGTAATCTTCTTGATTATAGTCAAAACTTATATATAGATAAATTATTTAGTTATAATTCTTTCTTTAGTAATGGGTTTGTCTTTATTATTACAATTTTCTTTGTTATTCTTGGTTTAGGTTATGGTATAGGGGCTAAAACTATTAAAAATAATAAAGAATTTGTGGATGCTTTAGGTTCTTCTTTAGATGGAATTGGGAAAATTTTATTAATGATATTTGCCTCAGCCACCTTTATTAGTATATTTAAACAAGCTAATATTGGGAATGTTTTAACTGGGGCTTTAGCTAATTTAGTCAGTACCACGAAATTTACAGGCTTACCTTTAATAATTCTTTTATTTATTTGTTCGATTATAGCGACAATTGTTTTACCTAATTCTTTAAATAAATGGACAATTATGGCTATAGCTATTCCTTCTTTAATGACTTCCGGGATAACTCCAGAATTTAGTCAAGTTATATTTAGATTTGGGGAATCAGTTTCATTAGGTTTAACCCCTGTATTTGCATATTTTATTGTTTATCTGGCTTATTTAGAAAAATATAGTCAAAATGATAAACAATTTAAGTTATCTAAAGCAATTAAGTATCAAATACCTTATTCTTTAGCATCTACTTTAATTTTTGTAATAATTATTATTTTATGGTATATTCTAAGTATTCCTTTAGGAATATCTTCGAGTGTATCATTATAAGGGGGAATTAATTATGTCTTTAAAAGCTGGGATAGTGGGTCTTCCCAATGTTGGTAAGTCAACTTTATTTAATGCCATAACAAAGCAAAATATTTTAGCCGCTAATTATCCTTTTGCAACAATTGAACCAAATGTTGGGGTAGTTATAGTTCCGGATAAAAGAATTGATTTTTTAAAAAATTTATATAATCCACCTAGTGTAGTTCCTACAACATTTGAATTTACGGATATTGCTGGGTTAGTAAAAGGAGCATCATCGGGCGAAGGCTTAGGGAATAAGTTTTTATCGCACATTAGAGAAGTTGATGCTATTATTGAAGTTGTTAGATGCTTTGATGATGAAAACATTACCCATGTAACGGGAAAAACGGATCCGATAGGAGATATTGAAATAATAAATGTCGAACTTATTTTAGCGGACTTAGAAATAATTGTGAATCGAATTGGCAAGATTGAAAAAAAGGCGGAAACTACCAAAGATAAAGAAACCATTGCCGAATTAACTTTATTAAAAAAATGTAAAGAGGCTTTAGAACAAAATATTCCTCTAAGAAGATTAGATTTAAATAAAGATGAACTTAAGTTAATTAAGAACTTTAATTTTCTAACTAGTAAGCCTTTAATATATGTTGCTAATGTTAAGGAAGAATTACTTAATAATGAAAGTAATCCTTATCCAAAATTAGTAAGAGAATATGCTAGCAAAGAACATACGTTAGTTATAGAAATGTGTGCAAAGATGGAAGCTGATTTAGCGGGTTTAGAAGACCAAGAAAAAAGCGAATTATTAGAGTCTTTAGGAATTAAGGAAAGTGGTTTGGATAAATTAATCTTTGCTTCATATGATTTATTAGGGCTAGCTACTTTCTTTACGGTAGGAACGGATGAAGTTCGAGCTTGGACTTTCAAAAAAGGAATGAAAGCTCCTGAATGTGCCGGGATAATTCACAATGACTTTGAAAGAGGATTTATTAAAGCCGAAGTAACAAGTTATAAAGACTTAGAAGAACTAGGTGATGAAAAGAAAGTTAAAGAAGCTGGTAAACTTCGCATCGAAGGCAAAGATTATTTAATGCAAGATGGTGACATTTGTTACTTTAGGTTTAATGTTTAAAGGAGGAAAATATAATGAATAAAATTTTTGGTAAAGTATTTTTATGGATGGCTTTAGGCTTACTTATAACCTTTATAACAGGTTATACAGTTTCTTTATTTCCTAATATGCTTATGAATATTTTTGGGGGAATTGGTTATCTAATCCTAGCTATTTTAGAAATTATTGTTGTTATTTATTTAGCTACGAGAATCTTTAAGATGGCCCCAAATACGGCTAAAGCAACCTTTTTGTTATATTCTTTTATCAGCGGTCTAACTTTTTCTAGTATCTTTATTACTTATGAAGTAGCTTCAATAATATATGTATTTTTAATAGCTTCATTTTTATTTGCTATCATGGGTATTTTAGGTTATAAAACCAAAATAGATTTAAGTAAAATAGGAACTTACTTTTTAATAGGTTTAATTGGGATAATTATAATGTATTTTATAAATATATTTATAGGAAGTAATACTTTAGATTTATTCTTATCGGCTCTATGTATTATTCTTTTCTTAGGTATTACCGTGCATGATATTCAAAAAATTAAAAGATTAGATAGTCTAAACTTACCTCAAGATAATTTAGCTATCTATGGAGCTTTAGAATTATATTTAGATTTTATTAATATCTTTATTGATTTATTAAGATTATTTGGAAGGAATAATGATTAAAATGGATACAAGTATAAAAAGAATAGGAGCTTATTTTTTAGATATTGTTTTAGTAACATTAGTAACTACTTTATTAATAAATATTAAGTTTATTAATCCTTTACTAGATAGTTATAATGAACATTATAGTGAATATAATGAAATTACAGAAGATTATCAAAATAAAAAGATTGAAGAAGATGCTTATAAAAAACAAGTTATTGATTTAAATTATCAAATGAGCAAAGAATTAGTCATATCTAATTCGATAACTGTTGGAGCACTAATTATTTACTTTGGGATAGTTCAATACTTTTTAGATGGAGAAACTTTAGGTAAAAAAGTCTTTAAATTAAAAGTAGTAAGTAATAAAGATAAGAAATTAAATATTGGTAATTATTTACTTAGAATGGTTATTTTAAATAATGTTTTATTTAGAATATTATTAATCGTGGGAGTTTATTTCTTAAATAAAAAGGTATATTATACTTATTCAAGTACAATTAGTTTTATCGAAAGTATTATGGAAACAATTATTATAGTAATGATTATTTTAAGAAAAGATAATCGTGGTCTTCATGATTTAATCGCTGGGACTAAAGTTATAAGCTTAAAAGAAAGTGAAGTAATAGAAGATAGTCCTAAAGAAATAATTGAAGATGTAGTTGTAAAAGAACCTAAAGATAATAAAAAGAATTCTTTAAAGAAACCTACTAAAAATAGAAAAAATAAAGATAATTAGTCTTTATTTTTTTATAATTGTAAATAGTTCATCAATAGTACAATCTAAATAATTACATAAGTCTTCAATATATTTAAAACTAATCGATGTAGTTTCTCCATTAATAATGCGATTTAAGTTTCTTGAAGTAATATTCATTTGTTGCTTTAACCAATATTTAGTTTTATTTTTTCTTTTTAATAATTCTACAATATTTACTTTTATCATATAAAGTCCTTTCAATAAAATTTTATCGAAAAGGATATTTATAAATAAGATACTTGTATTACCCTATTTTTATAATATAATTAAAAAGAAAGATAGGGAATATAAGTGAAAAAGTAGGAATAATAGGTATATTATTATTAAGTATAGGGTTAATTATTTATAAAATAGATAAAGTATCAAATAATAAACCCTTAATTGAAAATAAAACAAATGAAAATAAAATCTTAGCATATTATATTGAAGATAAAGAAGGAAATTATCAAGAAGTAGAAGATAATTCTTGGAATAAATATGGATATAAATTAAATAAAGATTTAAGTTATTGTGAAAATGGTAGTACTATTTCTTGGAATGAAAAAACAGAAAAAATAAATTTAAAGATAGATAAAAGTGATAGATGTTATGTTTATTTTGATTTTGATGATGAAAATTATATTAGAGATTTAAGTGGAAATAACAACCATGGTAAATATGAAAATATAGTTAGTTTAACAAGCGAGGGTGTAACCACTAGTGATGAAACTAAAAGTGGTTATGTTGACTGTGGGTTAGCAGGCTATAATTTTAATAATACCGTATCTATCATAACTAGAGTAAAATGGAATGCATTAAAAAACGAGGGATATTCAGATATATTAGGTAAAAGATTTTTATATTTTAGTATGGCAAACACTGATACCTATAATGACTTATATATGCCACATTTTAGAATCTATAATAACAATCAGGAAAGTATTTTTGCTCATGGCAACAAGATAGAAAATGGTAAATGGTATACATTAATTGGAATATATGATGAAAAGACTTTAACTTTTTGTATTAATAATAATTGCTCGTCTAGTGAATGGCTCAAAGGTATGTACGAAAGTAATTTGCCCATAATTTTAGGTGGTGCTAAGTCAACTTATGATGACCATGGTTATAATACCTTTAGCGATTTACTTATCTATGATAGAGCTATAACTGAAGAAGAAAAAAATTCTTTTGCAACAGATATGAACCCTAAAAATACTAATGATTTAATTCTTTGGTATAAATTTATTAAATAATAGCTTATTTTTAGTATTTTATCTTTTTCTAATTTATGTTAAGATTAGTATATAAGTAAAGGATAGTTTTATGGATAAGGATAGTAAAAAGATAAATGAATTTGAAGATTGGCATGAACCTCAAAAACGCGCTAAAATAATTGTTACAGTTTTAGTCATACTTATTATATTAGAAATAATAGGTTATTTTAGTTATTATTTCTTTTATTTAAATACGAGTAATTATATTGATAAAGTAGAAAAATATCTTACTAGTAATAGTTTTAATAATATTGAGTATACGAGTAGTGATAATGAATTAATTAGTTATATAGATAAGTATTTATATATTGATATAGATATATTAGAAGAAAAAATAGGAATTCCTTTAACTAATGATGATGTTATTTATTTTAAAGATAGATTTATTAAATACTTTTTAGATTCTTTAAAGGAAGGTAATTTAGAAACAAGAATAAAAGGTATTAATGAAAAGGAATATAGTATTAAAATAGATAAAGAAACAAGTAAGTTAGTATTAAAAAGATTAAAGAAAAGTATTGAAAAAGATGATAGATTAAATAAAATGTTTTATGAATATAATTTAAGAAGTTATTTAAATAAAGAGTTTAATATAAATATTAAGATAAGTGTAGAAACGATATCTAATATAATAAAAAGAATTGATATAGAAGGAAATAATTTTAAAATAGATGGTATATTTAATAAAGATGAATTGTTGTTTAAAGGAAGTATAGAAATAGATAAAGAAAAGGAAGAGTATACTATTAATTGTAATAAAAAAGATATAGATAAAAGTAATATTAAAATAATAGATAGTATAGAAGATTTATTTAGTTTAATAGGAATAGAAGGGATGGATTAATAATGGAAAATAAAAGAATTACTTCAATAGATTTATGGAAGTTCTTATTTGTTATAGCAATAGTTATAAACAATATTAATAAGGTTGTTTGGCAAGAAAAAGGCGTAAGTTTAGTTTTTACGGGTTCTTTATTTGCTTCCTTTTTTATGTTTATATCTGGTTATTTTTTAATGGAACATTTAAAAAATGATAAAAGTCGGAAAGATTGTTCAATTAAAGCTTTAAATTATACTAAAAAAAGAATTAGTTATGTTTATCCGGCTATGGTTGGGGGAATTACTTTAGCATTTGTAATTAGAAATATTATTTTAAAAACTAATCTTAGGAGAATATTTAGAGTATTTATGAATTCTTTATTTGAGTTTTTAGGTTTATCTCAAATAGGAATAAAGGCTTTAAATACGGGGATAACTGGTTTATGGAATGAACCCTTATGGTATTTATCAGCCTTAGTTATTGTTAGTTTTATTCTTTATTATATCTTAGCTAAAAATGAAGATTTCTTTGTGGGGATTTTAGCTCCAGTTCTAATTATCATAAATTTTGCTTTAAATAGTTATCAAGATTTCGCTTTTCCTTTAAGTCTTCTAAGAGTAGCTACTGGTTTAACAATTGGGATATTATCCTATTATGTTGTTAATTATTTTAAAAAGAAAAAGTTTAGTGAAACATTAATGATGGTCTTTAGTATCTTGCATATTGCTTTAGCGATGTTCTTTATTTATACATCTTACACTGGGTTTTCTTGGAATTATTATGCCTATGCATTCTTAATGTTAATCTTTGCTATTGTTTTACTTGTTAATAAAGACTATGTGGCGGTTTTATATAATGATAGTTCTCTTTGTTATTTTTTAGGAAGATTAACTTTATATTTTTATTGTTCTCATATTGGTTTTGCTTATCTTTTAGCTTGGATGTTCCCATCTATGAGTTATCCTGCTAGTATCATCTTTAATCTATTATTCACCGGTTGTTGGTCATTTATTATGATGTATGTTGATGATTATGTAATAAGTCCTTTGTTTCGTAAAAAAAACGCAAAAATATAGGAAAATTTATTGATTAAAGAACATATATTTGTTATAATAACTAGCGAGTAAAGGAAATTACTCCTTGCTTCAGTTTAATATTGAAGCCGAATAGACCGTGAGGAGGTGGACCCAAGAATGACTAAGTATGAAATTATGTTTATTGTTAAAGCAACCATGGAAGAAAACGACATTAAAAAATGTGCCGAAGATATTCAAAAATTAATTAACATTAAACCATCTAAAGTTATTGAATTCAAAGAAATGGGTAGAAAGAAGTTAGCTTATCCAATTAAGAAAGAATTAAGCGGATACTATTATGTTATGACCGTAGAAGCTACCCATGAAACGATTAAAGAATTTGATCGAAAGATTTCAATTAACGAAAAAGTTTTAAGACATTTAATTATTAAATTAGAAAGTGAGTAATAATGAATAAAGTAATTTTAACAGGAAGATTAACAAGAGATCCTGAATCAAGAATGAGTCAAAGTAATATGGAAGTATCCAGATTTTCTTTAGCTTGTCAAAGCGATTTTGTGAATAAAGATGGCCAAAGAGATACCGAATTTATTAATTGTGTTGCTTTTGGTCGCTTAGCTAATACGATTAATCGTTTTTGTAAAAAAGGAACGATGATTGGCGCGCAAGGAAGAATCCGTAATGGGAGTTATGATGCGCAAGATGGAACTAAAAGATATACAACTGATGTTGTAGTTGATCAAATGGAATTTTTAAGTTCTCGAAATAGTAATAGTGAAAACAGCAGTTACGAAAATAATTCTTATAGTAGCAATAATGTTAGTAGCTATAGTCCTGAAGAAAATGCGATGGATAATATTGAAACAACTGATTTAACCGAAGATCCATATAAAAACTTTGGCGAAGAAGTTACTTTAAGTAGTGATGATTTACCATTTTAATTAAAGGAGGAATGTATAATGGCAGCCGAATTTCATCGAAAGAAAAAGAAGATATGTCAAATGTGTGCTGGTAAAAGTATAGATTATAAAGATACAATGATTATTTCCAAATATATAAATGAAAAAGGAAAGATATTACCAAGAAGAATGACTGGTGCTTGTGCTAAACATCAAAGACATATTGCAGAACAAGTTAAATATTCAAGATTTATGGCTTTAACACCATTTGTTAAGTAATCAAGATTGAAAGATCTTGATTTTTTTAATAAAAGAATATTAATTAATTCGTCTAAATTCATTTAAAATACCTCTCTTTGAATAACTTCTGATAAGTTTATATCATTTTTAAAAAGGGATAAATATTCTTCAACTTTTTGCATATCTAATTCATCAACTATTTCTCGATAATTAGAGATTATTTCTTTATAATAATCAAACGGAATTTTATTTCTCTTTCTTATTATTTCAACTAATAGTCTTTCTTTATTATACATATATACATCGCAATCATCGATTTTAACTTTTTCTTTGCCGGCATTTAATATTTCTTTTCGCATAAATATTTGGGATATTTTATTATTTTTAATAGTTCGATAGTTACTAGGTGTGGCGATAAATATTTTATTAGGTATAACATCTGTTAAATTATAAAAGTAAAAAGCTGTATCCATTGTTATTACCCCTGATGGATATTTTTTTGAATAAATAATTAAGGGATTTAATGTTTTTTTATCAGAGTAGATTCCCCTTTCTACTTTAAATATTTTCTTTTTATCTAAGGCTTTCTTTAGATTGTATCTATTACCATATTTTTTTATAACTTCAAAATATACGTAAATCATTTTTTCTCACCTCGTTTTTTATTTTAGTATAATGTCGGGTAAAAATCAATAATTTACCCGACATTATGCTAAAATAAATTATAACTTAAATAAATAAAAAAGCTGTAATTGTAGTGCCTAGTCATTTAAAAATTTTTATGTTATAATAAGGTACACGAGGTGCATAATGAAAGTTATTTTATTAAAAGATGTTAAATCGCAAGGAAAAAAAGATGATATTATAAATGTTTCTGATGGTTATGCTAATAACTATTTAATTAAAAATGGTTTAGCGGTAGCTTATTCTAAAACCAGTAAAAATATTTTAGATCAAGAAATAAAAGTAAAAGAAGAAAAAGAAGAAGAAATAATTAAAAATTGTAATGAAATAAAGAAAAAATTAGAAGATAAGACATTTGATTTTAAAGTAAAGACTGGAGCGCAAGATAAAGTTTTTGGCACCGTCTCAAGTAAACAAATAAGCGATAAGCTTAAAACATTAGGTTATAATGTTGATAAAAGATTAATAAAAATAGATAATCCGATTAGTACTTTAGGAGTTACTAAAGTAGAAATAGAATTACATAAGAAAGTTAAGTTTTGGATAAATATAAATTTAGTTAAGTAGGTGAATTTATGGCTAGAAGAATGCCTCAAAATTTAGAAGCAGAAATGAGTGTCTTAGGGGTTGCTTTTATTGATCCTGAGAGTGTTAATAAAATAGTTGAAGAAGTAACGGTTGAGATGTTTTTAGATGAAAGAAACAAGTTTCTTTTTGATGCTCTAAAAAGCTTGCATGATAGTAAAACGCCGATTGATATTATGACTGTTAAAAATGAGTTAGATAAAACTAAGCATTTAAATAGTGTGGGGTTAGAATATTTATCAGAGGTTATTGATTCGGTTGTTACAAGTGCTAATTTAGATTATTATATTAAGATTATAAAAGACCATGCGGTAAGAAGAAGTCTAATAAATACAACGACGGAAATTGCCACCGAAGCTTATGAAAATGAAGATGTATCATCATTATTAGATCGGGCCGAAAGAGATATTTTAAATGTAGTTAGAAATCGAACGGTGGGAGACTTTTTACCTATTCAAGAAGTTTTAAGAAGAGCCCAAGCTAAATTAGAAGAACTAGCTAAAAATAAAAGAGCAATCACTGGGATTGAAACCGGATTTATTGATTTTGATAAGTTATCGACTGGCTTTCAAGGTGGGGAACTTATTATCATGGCTGCGCGTCCTGGGATGGGAAAAACAGCACTAGCTCTTAATATGGCTACTTATGCGGCAGGAACTACTAAAAAAGCTATTGCTATTTTTAACTTAGAAATGTCCGCGGATATGCTTGTTAACCGGATGATTAGTTCAGTAGGACAAATTGATGGCTACAAATTACAAACTGGACAAATGCAAGAAAGAGATTGGAAAAGATATAATGAAGCTTTATCACAACTTGCGGATACTAATATATATATTGAAGATAATACAGGGATAACTATTTCCGAAATTAGAGCAAAATGTCGAAGACTTGCTACTTCTAAGGAAGGCTTAGGCCTCGTTGTAATCGATTACTTACAACTTGTTACAACGGGTAATAAAAGAGTCGAATCAAGACAAGTGGAAGTATCAGAAATCTCCAGATCATTAAAAACTATGGCTATTGAATTAAATGTACCAGTTTTAGCTTTAGCCCAATTATCCCGTAGTGCGGAAAAAAGAGAAAGCAACGAACCAATGCTAGCCGACTTAAGAGAATCTGGTTCTTTGGAACAAGATGCCGACATGGTTTTATTTATTAACCGTAAAGATTATTATGATAAAAATAAAGACAAAGACCAAAGAATTGTCCCAGCCGAATTAGTCATTGCTAAGCATCGTAAAGGAGCTCAAGGAAGAGTTGATCTTTTATTTGAACTTAGTATGGGTAGTTTTAAAAATGTTTTAAAAACAAATGAGGAAGAGTAAGAATGAAGAAAAATATAATAATATCGATTATTTTATCTTTAATAGTGATCTTTTTATTTAGTTTAGATAAACTATATTCTAATAATTATCAAAAAGCTCAAGTAGGTTATAACGTTTATTTAGGTGATAAATTAGTTGGGATGATAAAAGATGATAAAAGATTATATAATATTATTGATGAAGAACAAGAAGAATTAAAAAATAAATATAATGTAGATACTATTTATCCTCCTAATGATTTTAATTTAGTAAAAGTTAATACTTTTAAAAATAATTTTATGGATGAAAATGAAGTTTATCAAAAAATAGCCTCTTTAGATAATTTTATGGTAAAAGGTTATATTATCACTATTAAGTTTGTTTCCGAAGAAGATGAAGAAAGTGGGAATGTTACAACCGCGGATGATTTAATTATTAATGTTTTAGATAAAGATGTTTTTGAAAAAGCCATTGAAGACTTTGTTTATTCTTTTGTAGGAAAAGATGAATTAAATAAATATTTAAATGATGAACAAGAAAAGTTAACAGATATTGGTCAATTAATTAATTTAATGTATTTTAATGAATCTATTACAATTAAAGAAGGGTTAATTAATTCTAGTGCTAAAATATTTACGGATGTTAAAGAATTAAGTCAATATTTATTATTTGGACCTAATGCAAAAATGTCTAGTTATACAGTAAAACTAGGCGATGATATTGAATCAATTAGTGATGCGCATAAATTAAATGCTCAAGAGTTTTTAGTCGCTAATCCTACTTATCGAGATGAAAAAGCCATCTTAAAAGTTGGAGATAATGTTAACGTCACAGTTTTAAATCCTATCTTAACTTTTGTTTATGAAGTAGAAGCAATTGAAGAAGTTACAATTCCTTTTAGTGAAACAACTGTTGTGGATAAGACTAAACCAGTAGGTTATTCCGAAATAACGCAAGCGGGTGTTCCTGGGTTAACCAAAAACTATGAAAATTATCGAGTTATTAATGGTGAACAATCGCAAGAAATGTATATTGAACCAACTATTATAAGAGAAAAGGTTGATCAAGTAAGAACAGTTGGACCAACATACAAGCCATCTGGAGGTGGTTCTTCTGGCGATCAAGTTATCTTAGAAGGCACATTTACCTGGCCGACTAATGAACCAAGCGTTATTACAAGTAAGTATAAATGGCGAAGTTTAAATGGGGTATCAAAGATGCATGAAGGCATCGATATTTCGGGAACTGGTTATAATTCGCCTATCTATGCTATCGCGGATGGAGAAGTTGTCATCACTAAATTAGCGGCTCCTAAAGGATCTTCTCAATGGTCAAATGGAACCTATGTCGTTATTAAACATAATGATAATTTATATTCAGCGTATCTGCATTTAGCTAGCTTTAGCGTTAAAGTTGGGGATCATGTAACGAAGGGTCAAAGAATAGCTTCAATGGGCCACAGTGGTTATGCGACTGGTACGCACCTTCACTTAGGTTTATGGAATGGCTTACCATACTCAGGAACCGGGGCCACTTCATTAGATCCTTTAAAATCAATCCCAGCCTTTAGGAACCACCGATGAAAATATGTGTATTATCAAGTGGCTCTAAAGGAAATGCCACCTACCTAGAAGCTATGGGCAAGCATTTTCTTTTAGATGCGGGACGAAATTATACTTATATTGAATCTTCTTTAAAAGACATTGGTATTAATATTCAAGATTTAAATTATATTTTAATAACCCATGATCACAGCGATCATATCTCGGCTTTGAAAACACTTGTTACCAAAACTAAAGCGACAGTTTTAACGAGTCCTAAAATATTTTCGTTATTAAAAGATATTCAAAAGTATCCTAATGTCTTAACTTTTGATGAAGAAATTACCGTGGATGGCATAAAAATAACTTCCATTCATTCTAGTCATGATGCCATTGATTCCCGTAATTATATAATTGAGTGTCAAAATAAAAAAGTAGCTTATATTACCGACACGGGCTATATTAATTCTAAATACTTTAATCTCCTTCAAAACTTAGACTTATATTTATTTGAAAGCAATCATGATATTGAATTATTACAACATGGTCCTTACCCTGCTTGGCTAAAAAAACGGGTATTAAGTGATGAGGGTCATTTATCAAATAAACTAGCTTCATTTTACTTAACTAAGCTAATTGGTAATCATACCAAAAAAATAATCTTAATTCATTTAAGTGAAACTAATAACTTAGAAGAAATAGCTTTAGAAACTATTAATAATACTTTCTTAGAAAATAATATTAAATTTAATAATATTGAATGTGCTAAACAAAATGAAAAAACGGAAGTTGTGGAAGTATGATTAAAATATTATGTGTTGGTAAAATAAAAGAAGAATATTTAACAAAGTTAATTAATGATTATCAAAAAAGAATATCTAAATATACCAAAATTGAAATAATTGAAATAAAAGATAATCCTATTTATAGTAAAGAAATAGAGGCTTTAAAAGAAAAGATAAACGATCATGATTATAATATTGCCTTAGATATAAAAGGTAATTTGTTAACAAGCGAAGAATTAGCTTTAACTATGGATAAGATTAGAAATATAAATAGTAATATAACCTTTATAATCGGGGGATCGTTAGGTTTAGATGAAGAAATTAGAAATAAAGCTAATTTAGTTTTAAGTTTTTCAAAACTAACATTTCCCCATGGTTTATTTCGCGGTATTCTTTTAGAACAAATATATCGTTCTTTTAAAATAAATAATAATGAAACTTATCATAAATAATGATAAAATATAATAGTAAGGTAGGTGAATCTTATGACTTTAGAAGAATTATATGATTTATTTTATTTTAAAATTATAGATAAATATAATCAAGAAATAAATTCTTTAGAAGAAGAAATAAGTAAATTAGAATTAGTTTTAAGTGATTTAGAAAAAGGAAAAATAAGTAAACTTGCTTCTCGAGTAGTTCAAGAATTATTTGGCCAAGTTTTAACTAACTATAATCTAAATAATTATATGGAAGCCCTATTAGCTAATATTGGTATATTAAATCATAAGATTGAAATTATCTTAAAGAATAAACAAAAATGTTGGAATTTAATCGATAGTATTGAGTATGATCAAGTAATTTATTATTATTTATTTGATTATATTAAAGAAGAATTAAAGAACGAAAATATTGAGGGCAAGTTATTAGTTTTAACATTTGAAAATATCAAAAAGCATAATTTAAAATTTCAAACGGAAGGTAAATTAAGTGGATTAGATTTAAGTAATGTTGCTAATATAATTAATTTTGGTTTTGAAAAAATTGCTATTAAGTATTTAGAGAATTCTAAAAATGCTAAAGACTATGTTAAAAAATTAATTGATTTAATAGATAACAATAGTTTAGATATTGTTGAAGATAATATTACTCTTAATTATTTTACTTATGAAGAACAGGAATATATTTTAAAGAATGTTTTAAGACATTATCAAGAAGAAATGTATAAATTAAATCTATTAGTTAAAACAGAAGAATTTTATTTTGATAATGAAACTTTAAAAACTATTATATATGAATTTAAAGGTTATTTAAATAGATACTTATTTATTAGAAATAAATTAAATAATCTAAAAAGAGAAGAAACAATAAAAGAGGATGTTAGTCCTAAAATAATTGAAATAACTAATCAAAATAATTTATATTATTCGACTAATAGTAATGAGGCTTCTAAATGTTATTTTATTAAAGATTTAATGAGTATTAGAGAAGAAAGTTTAGAAACGGTCTTAAATTTATTGAATAATTTTAGAGAAGGGGATACTTCAAGAATTAAGTATTTAACGGATAGAGATTGTTTTGAACTAAAGGGTGATCAAGTAAGAGTTATTTTAAGAAGAATTGTTGGCAATAATTATTCGGTATTAGGTGTATTTATTAAAAAAGCCGACAATGATCATAAGACATATAATATTATTGATAGTAGACCTAATGCAGTAGTAAATCAAGAATATAGTAGAATGGTTGAAGACTATTATCAAGAATATATTGAAAATAATAAAAGAAGTGGATCAAGAAAATGATAGGTAATGATTGGGATGAAGTTTTAAAAGTTATTTGGGATAGTCCAGGTTTTAAAAAGTTTTATCAAAATATTTTAGCTTTATATAAAACTAAGACTATTTTTCCGCCCCAAGATTATATCTTTAATGCTTTAAAATTAACGAGTTTTAAAGATACTAAAGTAGTTATCGTGGGGCAAGATCCATACCATGGCGTGGGTGAAGCCCATGGGTTATCTTTTTCTGTGCAAAAGGGCATAAAGATTCCCCCATCTTTACAAAATATTTATAAAGAGTTAGAGGCTGATTTAGGTATTGCACCTAAAAAAGATGGCGATTTAACTTGTTGGGCTCAAGAAGGAGTTCTACTTTTAAATGCTGTTTTAACGGTTGAAAAAGATAAGGCCGCCAGTCATCGGAACTTAGGCTGGGAAATCTTAACTGATTATATAATAAAAGTTTTAAATACTAAAGAAGAACCAGTTGTCTTTATTTTATGGGGTAATTTTGCTAAAGAAAAGGCGCGTTTTATAACTAATCCGCATCACTTTATTATTACATCCCCGCATCCTTCCCCTTTTTCAGCTTCTTCTGGCTTTTTTGGCAGTAAACCATTTTCTAAAACTAATGAATTTTTAAAAAAGAATGGCTTAAAAGAAATAAATTGGTAAAAAAGATGCTATAGTTTAAAATCATCTACAACAGCATCTTGCATGTTTTTACCATCAAAGAAAGGTTTTATTCGACACCGATTAATCTTGGCAACAATATTAGTCGGTATTTTTTGAATTATTTTATTTAATTCCGAAGTATTTTTATTATAATAAGTTTTACAAGAAACTAAATCTTCATTTATCTGATCTATTTCTTTTAATAATTTATTAAATTCTTTATTATCAAGTTCACTATGGTCGTTTTTAAGTTCCAGTATTAAGTTATGAGCTTCGGTTAGTTTTCGATCTAAATCATAATTACTAATCTTTTTATCTTTAAGTTCCATATATTCTTTTAGATAATCTTTTTTAGTTACAACTTTTTTAATCATTCCATTAGCTTTAGCAATTGTATCATATTTTTTTCGTAAATCTTCATCAATTATGCCTTCAGCTTTCTCAATCTTTATTTTATAAGTAATAATAGTATTATAAGTTATTACATAAAAAATTCCTAAACTACCTAAAATAATAATAATGATTAAAATAATAGTCCATATCATTTAATTCACCTATTTTTAATTATAGCAAATTAACAAATATTTGCCAATAGAAATAGATTATGTTAGAATCTTTTATAGAGATAGTTGAGGTTAAAAATGAAATTTATAGAAAATGTTGAACCAAATAGATATATAAACTTTACCGATAATCATCCTAAAGCTCATTTTTTGCAAAGCTTTGCTTGGGGAGCTTTTGCTTTAAAATCTAAAGGCCTTATTCCTCATTATGTAGGAATGGAAAATGAGGAAGGAAATCTGGTGGCAAGTGCTTTACTACTTGAAAAAAAGACGCCTCTTGGTTATAGCTATATGTACTCGCCCCGCGGCTTTTTAATTGATTATACTAATTATGAATATATAAGTATGTTTACTAATTACTTAAAAGAATATATGCATGAAAAGAAAGTTATTTATATTAAGTTTGATCCGGATATTAAATACCAAGATATAGATGAAGAAGCTAATAAAGTTGAGGGTGGAGATAATAACTATGAACTTTATAATTATCTTTTAAGCTTAGGTTATAGGCATACAGGTTTTTATAAGTTATATGATGGTAATGAACCACGGTATACATTTCGCATTAATTTAAATAAACCTTGGGAAGAAGTTGAACAAAGATTTAGTAAAAGCTTTTTAAAGTCCGTTAAAAGAAGTGAAGCTTATAACTTAGAAATTGATCATAATATTGATGTTAATACTTTTTATAACTTAATGAAACTTAATAGTCAAAAAGATGACTTTATTTTAAAAGATTTAGAGTACTACCAAAGTTTTGTTGAGGAATTTAAAAAAGATGATAGAATTAAGTTCTTTAATCTAACTTGTGATCCTGTTTCGTTAAAAGAAAAGATAAAAAATGAATTAGATGAAGAAAAAGATTTACTTAGTAAAACTACTAAAAGAAGTGAAGATATTAAAAATAAGATAACAAGATTAGAAAAAGAATTAAAGGAGTTAGAAAGTTATAATGAAAAGATAGTTGTTTGTTCTTTAGTATGTACTTATACCAAAAAAAGAGCTTGGAGTTTTTATATAGGTAATAATGATTTAGGTAATTTAACATTTGCCGTCTCTCGAAGTTATTATGAGGCTATTAAAGATGCTCATGACCGTGGCTTTGATTTCTTTGATCTTTTTGGCGTAGTAGGAGATCCGCATACAAATCATAAGAACTTAGCAAGAATCTATGAATTTAAAAAGAAGTTTGGCGATGAATATATAGAATTTATGGGGGAATTTGATTTAGTTAATAAAAAGTTTTTATATAAAATATTACCCTATTTATTAAAGATTTATCGAAAATTAAGAAGGTGAAGAATGAATTTAAAAGTAATTGATGCTAATACTTATTTAGAATATGCTTTAAAACATCCCTATATCTCGATTTATGCCTTACCCGCTTGGGGAGATTTAAAAAAAACTAATGGCTGGAAAACACATTTATTAGGATTCTTTGACCAAGATACTTTAATAGGGGTAACTAGTATGTTAGAAAAAGTAACCCCAATTAAAAAAAGTCTTTTTTATGCCCCAAGAGGTTTTTTATTTAACAATTATGATTATGATACTTTAAAAGAAGTAACTACTTTACTAAAAAAATATTTAAAAGAACATCATGGTTTTATGTTAAAAGTAGATCCTAATATTATCTATGCCAAGTATGATAACAATAAAGAAAATAAAGTTATAATTAATGCGAAGATTATAGATGATTTAAAATCTTTAGGTTATCGTCATTTAGGGTTTACCCAAAACTTTGAAACAATGCAACCAAGGTTTTTATGTGGCATTAAGTTAAAAGATACTTATGAAGAAACTTTAGCATCATTTAGTAAAAGTACAAGAAAAAATATTGAAAAAACTTTAAAGATGGGAGTTAAAACAAGATATGCCACTTTAGAAGAAATGGATCTTTTTGTTTCTTTATTAGAAGAAACATCAAAGTTAAAAAACTTTGTAATAAGACCCGTTAGTTATTATGAAAAAATGTATTTATTAATGAAAGATTATCTTAAATTATATATAAGTTATATTGATACCGAAGAATATTTTAAATACTTAGAACAAGAAAAGAGTAATACCTTAAAAGAATTAAGTAACATTGAAAAACAAATGAATTCTTTTCATGTAGGAAATAAATTAAAAACTAAGAAAGAACAAATAGATAGTAAATTAATTAAAATAGATAAGTTAATTAAGGAAGCTATAGAATTAAAGAAAACTAGTAAACAAATCAATATTGGGGCTTTAATGAGTGTTTTTATTGGTAAGGAAGGTATTACGTTTATGTCGGGGACAAGTAGTACTTATAAAAGTTTTAATCCTAAGTATGCTTTTTATAATGCCCATATTAGGGACTGTTTTAAAGAAAGAAAAGAATATTGTAACTTTTATGGAATATCGGGAGATATGAATATAAATAATCCATATTATTCTATTTATGAAATAAAGAAAGGATTTAATCCTGAGATACTTGAATTAATTGGGGAATTTGATTTAATAACTAATAAATTTATCTATATTGTTTATAAAATAGCTTTAAAGTTTTATAAAGTTTTAAAGAAAGTAAAAAGTATGATAAAATAAGAAAAGAAAGAAGGAAGAAACGTGAAAAAGAATTCTTTTGTGGAAGGAACAATTATTGCAACATTAGCTATTGTTTTTACCAAAGTTTTAGGAATGCTTTATGTTATTCCTTTTTATGCTATTATTGGTTCAGCGGGAAGTGCGTTATATAGTTATGCTTATAATATATATGTTATATTTTTAAATATCTCTAGTGCAGGGATACCAGTTGCGATAAGTAAGATTGTTAGTGAATATGATACTAAAAAACAAAAAGAAGCTAAGGTAAGAAGTTTAAAGTTAGGAATCTTAATTATTACGATTATATCAATCGTGGCTTTTTTAGTTTTATTTATTTTTGCGAAAGATGTGGCCCATATTATTGTGGGTGATTTATCTGATGGTAATAGTTTAAGTGATATTGCTCTAGTCTTAAGAGTGGTTTCTTTTTCGGTGTTACTTATTCCTTTTTTAAGTGTGACTAAAGGCTATTTACAAGGGCATAAGTTTATTAGAGAACCTTCTAATAGTCAAATGATTGAACAAGTTGTTAGAATATTCGTTATTTTATTAGGTTCTTATACGATGATTAATATTTTCCATAAAAGGGTAGCGGTGGGTGTTGCTGTGGCCGTATCCGGAGCCTTCTTTGGTGGTTTATTTGCTTTAATCTATATTTTAAGAAAAGTTCATTTAAATCAGGAAAAACTAGATTTAAATCAAGATTTAAAAAAAGATATGGTAACTAACCAAGAAATATTAAAAAAAATATTAAAGTATGCTATTCCGTTTATAATTATTAATATTACCGTTAATTTCTTTAATATTGTAGATATGTCTTTAATTATTAGAACTCTTACTAAACTAGGTTTTTCAGGCTCTGATGCCGAGTTTGTTTCTAGTGCTATGACGACCTGGGGGTATAAACTTAATATGATTGTTAATGCGATTGCTACAGGTTTAACGATAAGTTTAATTCCCAATATTGTATCTGCTCATGTTAAACATGATGAAAAGAAAGTTAATCAAATCTTTAATAAAGCTTTACAAATAGTCTTATTTATTTCAGTTCCCGCGGCTTTAGGTTTATCTTTTTTAGCTAAACCAGTTTGGCATTTATTTTATGGAGTTAGTACTTTAGGACCAATTATCTTTAAATTTAGTATCTTAACGGCGATATTTTGTAATGTTTATTTAATAGCTTTACAAACAGCCCAAAGTTTAAATGAATATAAAACTGTTTATGCCGCGGTTATCATTGGTTTTTCCATGAATGCTATTTTTGATGTTCCTTTTATGTATGTTTGTAACTATTTAAATATTCCTGCTTTCTATGGGGCAACAATAGCCACAATGCTTGGTTATGTTGTTGCAATTGCGATTATTTTCTTAAAACTTAAAAAATATCCGGATATAAAACTTATGCCAACGGTTAAAAATGGGGCAAAGATTTTCTTAAGTGCGCTTATGATGCTTGGCGTCTTAAGCTTATTAAAAATAGTTATCCCATTTAATATTACTTCTACTATGCATTCAATCTTAATCGTGGCTCTATTTGCGATCATCGGTTCTTTAGTTTATTTTTATCTAACTGCTAAAATGGGCTTAATTAACGAAATATTAGGACCTAAAAGAGTTAGTCAAATCTTAAATAAATTAACCTTTGGCAAAGTTAAAGTAAAGGGTGAAGATGATGAAGATTAAAACTATTTCGAAAGAAGTTTATGAAGATTTTGTTAGCAAAAGCTCTTTGGCATCATTCTATCAATCTTTGGAATGGCTCGAAGAAAAAAGAAAAGAAAATAAGACTTGTGAACTAGTTGGTTTATTTGATAATGAAACCCTAGTGGGTGTTTCCCTAATCATTTTTTTGCGGGTTTTAAGAAATAAAAAAATGGCTTATGCTTCCCGGGGTTTTATTTATGACTATCAAGATCTTCCTTCTTTTAAAGCTGCTTTAAAAGATTATTTTAAAGATGTTGTCTTTGTTAAAATAGACCCCCCAATAATATTAGCTAAATATGATAAAGATTTAAATAAAACAGTTGTTGATAACCATGAACTTATCAACAAGTTAAAAGAAAATGGTTTTAAACATTTTGGCTTTAATATGGCTGATGAAGCTCGCCAATTTCGGTTTGTTCACCGAATAACTTTAGCTAACTCCTGGGAAGAACAAGTATCTTTAATGAGCAAAAGTACCCGGCATAACATGGAACTGGCTACCTTTAAAGGCGTAAAAATAAAAGAAGTAACTAAAGAAGAACTACCATTAGTTTATTCTTTCTTTAAACAAACTTTAGATAGAAAAAAAGTACAAGGTTTTTCTTTAGAATTTTATCAAAATATCTTAGATTCATTTTTAGATAAAGTAACAATGTATATCGTCTATATAGATAAACAAACTTACTTAGAAAACTTAGATTTAAAAATAAAAGAAGAAAGAAAAAAATTAGATGATGTCTTATTAAAAATGCAAAATAGTCATGTTGGTGATAAACTTAATAAAGCTAAAGCTTTAGCTTTAGCTAATATTAAAAAGTATGAAGAAGAACGCAAGAAAGCTTTACTACTAGATGATATTACTAATATTGCTTCAATGCTTACTATAACTAAGTATAATGAAGTTGTTTCTTTATCAAGTGGCATGGATAATAACTTTCGGGAATTTTGTCCTAAGTATGTGATGTATCCGGAGATGATTAAAAAAGCTTTCCAAGATAAATTAACTTATGTTAATTTCTTAGGGGTTAAGAATATCTTTAATAAAAATGATAAAGACCATGGCGTTTATGAAGTTAAAAGAGGCTTTGGGGGAGAAACTATTGAATATATTGGGGAATTTGATTTACCTATCAAACCGTTTCTTTATAAACTATATAAACTAAAAAATAAACTAAAATAATTATTCCTTTGAAAAATCTCGATTTATATATCGATATTCCTTTGAAAAATCTCGATTTTTTGAAAGAATATTTTATATATATAATTTTAAAATTTCCCATATTTCTGGGAAATATATAATTATTTCTCTGAAAAATCTCGATTTTTATATCATTATTCCTTTGAAAAATCTCGATTTATACATCAACATTCCTTTAAAAAATCTCGATTTTTTAACAAAAATCTTGATTTTAAGCATTATTTATGTTAAGATTACCTTAGCAAAGGGTGAGAAAGATGCTAGAAAGAAAGATTTATCAAGAATTAATTGCTTGGAAAAAGCAAAATAATAAAAAGTGTTTAATGATTAAAGGCGCTAGACAAGTTGGTAAAACTTATATTATTGAAAAATTTTGTAAGGCTAACTATTCAAATTATTTTTATATTAACTTTATTCTTAACTCCGAATATAATGCTATTTTTGATGGCAATTTAGATTTAGAATCAATTGTAAAAAAGTTATCCTTACAAATTCCGGAGTTTGATGCTAGCTTAAAAGATACGATTATCTTTTTAGATGAAATCCAAGCTTGTCCAGAGGCGATCACAGCTTTAAAAACATTAAGTAAAAATCCTTACTTTGATGTTATTACCTCAGGCTCTCTTTTAGGCATTAATTATAAAGAAGTACCATCCTATCCTGTAGGTTATGTCGATTATTTACAAATGTACTCTTTAGACTTTGAAGAATTTTGTTGGGCAAGTGGCATGACTAAAGAATCAATTGGTTATTTAAAAGAATATTTTGAAAATAAAAAGATCGTACCGGAAGTAACTCATAAAAAAATGCTAGATTTATTTAAAGAATATATTGTTGTCGGAGGTATGCCGGAAGTTGTTAATGATTTTATAATTAATCATGATTTTAATCGGGTTTTAAAGCTGCAAAGAAATATTATAAATGACTATAAAGCTGATATGATAAAATATGCATCGACAACTGCTAAAACTAAAATAATTGATTGTTTTTTATCTATTCCCACTCAACTAGCGCAAGTTAATAAAAAGTTTAAGTATAGTTTAGTTCAAAAAAATGGTAAGTCGGAAAAATATCGTAGTAGTCTTATTTGGTTAAATGATGCTAATATAACTAATTTTTGTTATAACTTATCTAATTTAGAATTTCCTTTAGAAGGAAATACTCGTTTAGATGTCTTTAAAGTTTATATGGCCGATACGGGGCTTTTAATGGCGATGTTAGAAGATGGCAGTCAAAAAGAAATTATAAATGGCAATCTAGGTATTTATAAAGGAGCTATATTTGAAAATATTATTGCCGATTGTTTTACTAAGTTAGGAAAAAAACTTTATTATTTTGAATATAATTCCACATTAGAAATCGACTTTATTATTCGTTATCAAGACACATTAACGGCAGTTGAAGTTAAATCTGCCGATAATACAAAATCTAAATCCTTAACATCAGTTATGACTAATTGGCATGTTCCTCAAGGAATTAAATTATCTACTAAGAATATTGGTTATAAAGATAATGTATATAATTATCCTTTATATATGGTAATGTTTTTATAATTCTATTTAACAATAGATTTAGGATAAGGTTTCCTAATATCAGTTTTACCAATTAAATAATCTACAGAAGTATTATAATAATTAGATAAAAGATATATCTTATCTAATGGTATTAAACGTATCCCAGTTTCATATCTACTATATTGAACCTGGGATATATTTAATATTTTAGCAATATCTTCTTGCTTTAAATCTCTATCTTCTCTAATTTCTTTTAATCTACTTATATTCATATAATATATCCTCTTATGAATATTTTTTCAAATCTCTTATTTATTAACTTGCTTTTATAACCAAATGGTTATAATTAAATAATTAGAATAAATATTATTGATACAATTAATATTGTAAATAATAAAGAAAGATAATATAATATTTATGTAGTCTATTATACTACATAAATATTAAAATTACATCTTGATTATTGGTTAAATAACCAGTATAATTTTATTATACATCATAATAGATGTAATTAATTTTGCAATATTGGGTAATAATAAGATAAAAGGAAGGTAAAGAAGTATATGAAAGTTAAGAAGAAAGATTTTTATTTTGTAATGATTGTAAGTATCTTACTAATCATGGTAGTAGGAGGGACATTTGCT
>CANQIU010000003.1 GCA_947624145.1 uncultured Bacilli bacterium
TATTTAAGTTATTTAAGTTTTTCTCCATTCTAGGACCTATCCCCCACATTTTAGATAAAGGTTTTATAGCCCAAAGCTTAGTTTTGATATCTTGATAAGTCCATTTGGCAATGCCATTTTTATAAAGTTTAGCCTCGGTATCCATAGCTACTTTAGCTAGTAACATATTAGGACCTATTCCACAGGTGGCAGTAAGACCAGTTCTTTTTTCAATATCTTGTAATATTATCTGGGCCATTTCATAATCTGTTTTTTTATACATTTTTAAATAATTAGTTAAATCTAAAAAGCATTCATCTATAGAATAAATATGTAAATCTTCTGTGGAAACATAATCTAAATAGATACTTACGACTTCTTTACTTTTTTTAATATAAAGACTCATTCTAGGAGGTACTATTTTATATTTAATATAAGAGGGTATTTCATAAAGTCTTGTTCGTGATTTAATTCCCATCTTTTTTAAATAGGGAGTAATGGCTAAAGTTATTGCTCCCTTGCCTTGTTTAGGGTTAGCGACAACTAAGGAAGTAGTAAAAGGATTAAGGTTTCTTTCTACACACTCACATGAAGCAAAAAAACTTTTTAAATCAATACATAAAATATTTCTTTCTTCCATAATTTTCCTCCAAACATTTGTTTCTATAAATATTATAGATTAAAGTTCTAAATTAAGCAATTCCTTTTTTTGGTAAAATATTATATAATTAAAAAGAAATATAGAAAAGAGGAAAATTATGAATGATGTTTTATTTAAACTAGGGGGATTAGAAATTAAGTGGTATGCATTTTTAATCTTAGTAGGAGCAATCTTAGGAATTATTTTAAGTATGAAGGAAGGACAAAAACATAATATTTCTAAAGATTTTATCTTTAATCTTTGTTTTTGGGTTATTATTTTTGGCTTAATTGGCGCTAGAATTTACTATGTTTTATTTAATTTAAAGTATTATCAAAACTTTTTAGATATTTTTAAAATATGGGAAGGGGGACTAGCTATTCATGGGGGCCTTATTTTAGGTTTTATAACTTTAGTTATCTATTGTAAAAAATATAATGTTCGAATTCTTAGAGTAACGGATATTTTAGCTCCATCTTTGCTTTTAGCCCAAAGTATTGGGAGATGGGGAAACTTCTTTAATATGGAAGCGCATGGGGCGGCAACTTCTTTAGAACACCTTCAAGCTCTACATATTCCCGAGTTTATTATTAAGGGGATGAATATTGATGGTATTTATTATACCCCAACATTCTTATATGAATCTTTATGGTGTTTACTAGGCTTTATTATTATAATTATAATTAGAAGAATTAAGTATACTAAAGTTGGGCAACCAACAGCTTTATATTTAATGTGGTATGGCCTAGGTCGTTTAATAATTGAGACAATGCGCACTGATTCTTTAATGCTAGGTGGATTTAAAGTAGCTCAAATAGTATCAATAGGTATGATTTTAATCGGATTGTTAATAATAATGATAACGAGTAGAAAATCTCGTTATGAAGATTTATATAACGAGGAGGAAAAAACTATTCGCTTTTAAAAGGAGCAAAGTTTTATGTATGATATTATTATTGTAGGGATGGGAATAAGTGGTATCACCGCGGGCATTTATGCGAAAAGAAGAAAAATGAAAGTCTTAATGCTTGATAAATCTAATCCCGGTGGTCTACTTAATAATATTGATACAATTAGTAATTATCCGGGCTTACTTAATATAAGTGGCCCGGATTTTTCTAATACTTTAAAAAGCCAAATAGAATCTTTAAATATTGAATATAAAAAAGAAGAAGTAATATCTTTAGAACTAAATAAGATAATAAAAATTGTTAAAACTAATAAACATAGTTACAAAAGCAAAAAAGTAATTTTAGCTTTAGGAAGAAAACCAAAGTATTTAGGCTTAGATAATGAACAAGAATATTTAGGTAAAGGCATATCTACCTCGGCTTTAAAAGATCATAAGTATTATCAAAATAAAACTATTGCTGTTGTAGGTTCCGGTAATAGTGCTTTGCAAGAAACATTATATCTAAGTACGATTGCTAAAAAAATCTATCTTCTTAATCGTAGTAATACTTTTAAAGCTGAGGAAGAATTAATTAACCAAATAAAAAATAATTCTAAAGTAAATATCTTATATAATGTTACTTTAAAAAAAATAAATAGTATTAATAATAAAATAAATAATATTATTTTAAATAATAATACTTCTTTAGATGTAGAAGGAATATTTATTTATATTGGTTATAGACCTTCTACCGAATTATTAAATAATTATCCTATTTTAGATAAAGATGGTTATATTAAAGTAAATGAAGATTTAGAAACACCAATAAAAAATGTTTATGCTATTGGTGATTGCATCAACAAAAGAGTTTTTCAATTAGTTACCGCTTCTAGTGATGGAGCAATAGTAATTTTAAAAATGAAAAAAATTAGTCATTAGTTATTATATAGCCATAACTTCATTATTAATTTACTTATTTTATTATTAATGATAAAATACTTATGGATGTGATTTATGATGAAAGTTAGAACTAGATTTGCGCCAAGTCCAACAGGATTTATGCATATTGGTAATTTAAGAACAGCTATATTTGAATATTTATTAGCTAAAAAATATGATGGCGACTTTATATTAAGAATCGAAGATACAGATCAAGAAAGAAAAGTTGAAGGGGCTATTGATTTTATATATGATACTTTAAACTTATGTGGTTTTAAAATTGATGAAGGACCTAATAATGAAAAAGAATATGGACCATATATTCAAAGTGAAAGAAAAGATATCTATAAGAAGTATGCTTTAGAACTAGTGGAAAAAGGAAAAGCTTATTATTGTTTTTGTTCAGAAGAAGAATTAGAAGAAATGCGTACTAGAGCTAATGAAAGAAAGAAACCTTTTCTTTATGATGGAAGATGTTCTAGATTAAGTAAAGAAAAAATAGAAGAAAATTTAAAAAATGGGGTTCCTTATGTTATTAGACAAAAGATGCCTAAAGAAGGAATAACCATTGTTGAAGATGTTATCTATGGTAAGATTAAGATTGAAAATAGTATCTTAGATGATCAAATTCTTCTTAAAAGTGATGGTTTTCCAACTTATAACTTTGCTAATGTTATTGATGATCATTTAATGGATATTACGCATGTTATAAGAGGAAAAGAATACCTAGATCAAACTGCTAAATATAATTTGTTATATGAAGCTTTTGGCTGGGAAAAACCAAAGTATATTCATGTTGCGATGGTATTAGGTGAAGATGGAACGAAATTATCCAAAAGAAATGGTGATGCTTCTTTTATGGATCTATATCACCAAGGATATTTGCCAGAAGCCATAGTTAATTATTTAGTTTTACTTGGTTGGAGTCCTAAAGAAAATAAAGAAATCTTTAGTATGGATGAATTAATTCAAAATTTTGATGAAACAAGAATTAGTAAATCATCAAGTAGTTATGATGTTAAGAAATTAAATTGGTTTAATGCCCACTATATAAAGGAAATGGCTAATCAAAAATACTTAGAATGGATTAAACAATATTTTAAACAAGATACTTTAAATAAAACGGAAGAATGGGTTAATAAATTATTATTAATTTATAAAGATCATATTTCTTATGGAATGGAAATAAATGAAGTAACTGAAAGTTTCTTTAAAGAATATAGTTTAAGTGAAGAATGCCAAGAATTTTTAAATAGTGATAATATGATTAATGATGTTCTTGCTTGTTTTAAAGAAGAAATTGCTTCTATTAAAGATTGGAATGAAGAAAATATTAATACAGCTATTAGTAATACTAAAGAAAAAACCGGGGCTAAAGGAAAGTTATTATTTATGCCAATTAGAATTAAAACCAGTGGGCTTATGCATGGACCAGAACTAGCTGATACGCTATATTTAATTGGCCAAGAAGAAATATTAAAAAGATTATAAAAGAGGTTGAAAAGTTTTGAAGAAATTAATTAAGTTTATTATTAGTTTAGGTATTATCTTATTTTTAGTTTGGGCTAGTTATAAATTTTTCTTTGCTTGTGAAGAACAATATGCCGACTTTGGTCATAAATTTATTTTAAAGGGCTATGATTATGCTAAAGTAGGCGATGAATTAACTGTTAAACTAATTAATATTAAAGATGATCGTTGTTTAGATGAATCTTGTGAAAGAGAAGGCCAATTTATTGTTAAATTATTAATTAAAGATGACCATCATATCGTAATTGAAAAATTAGGTAGTGTGGGGGAATCTAAAAAAGATTTAACTAAACATAAACTTAATTATAGTATTGAACTTACTCATACGGATGGAAAAGAAGTTTCTTTAGAAGTAAATAAATTAAAATAAAAGAAAGGTTATTATGTTAATAGAAAAAATAAAAATGAGTTAATTGAACAACGAAAAACAAAATTTAAAGGTAATATCTATCATTATTCCCAAGTTAATTTTGCTTATAACTCTAATAAAATTGAAGGAAGTCATTTAACCGAAGATGAAACTGAAGAAATATTTGCCACTAATTCTTTTATTCCAAAAAGTGATGATGTTATTAAATTTGATGATTTAACTGAAATGAAAAATCATTTTCGGCTTTTTGATTATTGTTTAGATATTATTGATGAACCTTTATCTAAAGAAATAATAATTAAAATGAATACGATTTTAAAAAGAAATACAACTGATGAAGAAAATCCGCGCTATAATGTAGGAGGTTTTAAAGTAGTCCCTAATAAGATTAGTTTAATTAATGTTATTAATACTTCAGCACCTCAGGATGTAGAAAAAGATTTAGAAGCATTATTAACCGAATATCAAAGTTTAGAAAAAGTAACAATCAAGGATATTATTGATTTTCATTATCAGTTTGAAAAAATTTATCCCTTTGGTGATGGCAATGGCCGGGTGGGAAGAATTATTATGTTTAAAGAATGTTTAAAAAATAATATAATGCCTTTTATTATTTTGGCTAAAGATAAGCCTTTTTACATGCGGGGTTTAAAAAATTATCAAGAAGATAAAATGGATTTAATTGATACTATTAAACATGAACAAGATTTATATGAGCTAATGTCTCAAGAAATGCTTAACTTTGAATTAGAAGATAAATAACTTATCTTTTTTTCTATGACGAATTTTTTTGCAAATGCAAAGAAATTCGTCATAGGACTATTGACAATAATTTTTAAAAATTATAAAATTTTTATATAGTGAGGGCAATTTTATGAAGGAAATAAAAAGAGAATATTATTTAGAACAATTAAAATCACGAGAAAATAATGGCTTAATCAAAGTCATAACGGGAGTGCGAAGATGTGGAAAATCATATTTATTATTTAATTTATTTTATGATTATTTACTTAGTAAGAAAGTTGCTAAAGACCATATTATAACAATTGCTTTAGATGATTTAGCTAATGAATCTTTACGAGATCCTTATAATATACTAGAATATATAAAGAATAGTTTAAAAGATAATAATTTATATTATATATTTTTAGATGAAATTCAATATTTAAATAGATTTGAAGAAGTATTAAATAGTTTATTACATATTAAAAATGTTGATGTTTATGTAACGGGTAGTAATTCTAAGTTATTATCTAAAGATGTTATTACGGAATTTAGGGGTAGAGGTGACGAAATTCAAGTTCATCCCTTATCATTTAAAGAATTCTTTTCTGTATGTGAGAAAACGGTTGATGAAGCTTGGGATGAATATTTTAATTATGGAGGAATGCCTTTAGTCCTTTCTTATAAAGATAGTGCTAAGAAGGTTGATTATTTAAAAGGTTTATTTGATAAAGTATATATATCAGATATTTTAGAAAGACATAATATAAAAAATCGAGTTGAATTAGATGAAATTTTAAATATTTTATCTTCTGATGTTGGTTCTTTAACTAATCCTTTAAAACTTTCCAAAATATTTGCAAGTACTAAAGGAAAGAAAATGAGTGATAAAACCATTAATCGATATATTGAATATTTATTAGATGCGTTTTTAATAGATAAAGTAGAAAGATATGACATAAAGGGTAAAAAGTATATTAATTCTCCTTATAAATATTATTTTGAAGATATTGGTTTACGGAATGCTAGATTAAATTTTCGACAAGTTGAAGAAAATCATGTTATGGAGAATATAATATATAATGAATTAAAAGTTAGAGGATATAATATTGATATTGGTATAGTTAATGTTTATGAAAATAATAAAAATAATAAAAGAATATTAAAAAATTATGAAGTAGATTTTATAGCTTCTAAAGGAAATAATAAATACTATATTCAATCAGCCTTTTCTCTTGATGATATTAATAAACTAAAACAAGAAACAAATTCTCTTATTAATATTAAAGATTCATTTAAAAAAATAATTATTGTAAGAAATAATATTAAACCAAGAAGAGATGAACTAGGTATTACAACGATGGGAATATATAATTTTCTTTTAGATGAAAATAGCTTAGATCAATAAAATTAATTAAAAATACGAGAGGTGAATCATTATGTTAAAATTATATAATACATTATCTAAAAAATTAGAAGACTTTGTGCCTTGGCAAGAGGGGCATGTTGGTTTTTATACCTGTGGGCCAACAGTTTATCATTATGCTCATATAGGTAATATTCGTAGTTATATAGGTCATGATATCTTAAATCGAACTTTAAAGTATTTGGGTTATGATGTTAAAAGAGTTATGAATATCACGGATGTTGGGCACTTATCTAGTGATGCTGATACCGGTGTGGATAAGATGGTAGCTAGTGCACAAAAAGAACATAAATCAGTCATGGCCATTGCGGACTTTTATACCAATGCTTTCTTTAAAGATTTTGATGCAGTTAATTGTTTAAGACCGGATATTGTTAGTAAAGCAACCGATAATATCGATGAATATATCAAGATAATTACGAAACTTTTAGAAAAAGGTTATGCTTATCTGGCCGGGGGCAATGTTTATTTTGATACGACAAAGTTAAATGATTATTATGTTCTTACGAATCACCAAGCAGCTAAGATGGTTGTAGGGGTTCGGGATACAGTAGAAGAAGATAGGCATAAGAAAAATCAAAATGACTTTGTTTTATGGTTCACCAAATCTAAATTTGCTGATCAAGAATTAAAATGGGATAGCCCATGGGGAAAAGGTTATCCAGGTTGGCATATTGAATGTACAGGAATAAGCTTAAAATATTTAGGAGAATACTTAGATATTCATGGTGGGGGTATCGATAATATCTTCCCTCATCATACAAACGAAATAGCTCAAAGTGAAGCCTACCTTGGACATAAATGGTGTAAATATTGGTTTCATAATGAACACTTAAACGATGAAATAGGCAAGATGAGTAAAAGCCATGGGGCTATCTTAACCGTAAGTCTATTGCAAGAAAAAGGCTATAATCCTTTAAGTTTTCGTTATATGTGCTTACTTAGCCACTACCGGAAGCAACTAGTTTTTTCTTATGATTCCTTAGATGGGGCTCAAAATGCTTACAAAAAACTGAAGAGCAAATGTCTAAGCTTAAAAATAAGTAATAATTATAACCAAGATGTTTTTAATGAATGGGATCTAAAATTTAAAGAAGCTTTAGAAGATGATTTAAATACGGCTAATGCTCTAACTATTCTTTATGATTTACTTAAAAGCGAAGTAGATATCGAAACTAAATATAATCTTATATCGGCTTGGGATAATGTCCTAGCTTTAGATTTATTAAAGGAAGAAAAAATTGAAAAAGAAATAGATAACTATATAAATGAAAAAATTGCAGAAAGAAAAATAGCTAAAGAAAATAAAGATTATGTCAAAGCAGATGCAATAAGAAAAGAATTAGAAGAAAAAGGTATTATTTTAAAAGATACCCGGGAAGGGACTACTTACGAACTAAAGTAAGTAGTTTTTAAGATAATTATGGAATATCAAGAAGTAATAAAAAAAATCTGTCAAGAAGAAAATATTAAATTAACAACTGTTTCAAATAATTGGGTTAATATCTTAGAATATAATAATAAAATAAAGTTTATTGTGGGCTATACTTTTGGTTTAAATAAAGATAGTGTAGCTAAAATATTAGATGATAAATATGCTTTATATTCAGTTTTAAATAATTATCATCTAAATATTATCAAACATCATTTATTATATAAAGATTATGCTAAAGATGAGGTAAAGAAACTATTTTTAAAATATCAGCAAGATGTAGTTATTAAAGCTAATTTAGGTTATGCTGGTACTGAAGTCTTTCATGTAAAAAATTTAAAGAAACTATATCAAATAATGGATAAGTTATTTATTAAGAATTATTCTTTAAGTTTATGTCCTTATTATGAGATTAATTATGAGTATCGAATAATTGTCTTAAATAAAGAAATTAAATTAATTTATCAAAAGATTAGACCTATTGTTTTAGGTGATGGAGTTAAAACTTATCAAGAATTATTAGAAGAATTTAATCCTCAGTATTTTCAAAAGCATTTTGTCTCTAAGAAAGTTTTAAAAAAGGGTGAAGTAAAAGAATATAGTTGGCAATTTAATTTATCGAAAGGAGCAAAGGCTTTGCTTGTTGATAACTTAGAAGTTATCAACAAACTAGAAAATATGGTTAAAGATATATTAAATGTCATAGATCTTAATTTTGCAAGTATTGATATTGTAGAAATTAACAATGAATATAAAGTGATGGAAATAAATAATGGTGTTACATTAACTAAATTTATGAATATGGCTCAAGAAAATTATAATCTTGCTTATAATATCTATAAAGAAGCTATTAAAAGTTTATTTAAAGAGGAGTAAAAGTGAAGAAAGTTTTAAAAATAAGTATAATAATAATTTTTATAATTATTCTAAGTTTTATAATATATAATCTATTTTTTAAAAAAGATCAAAATCTTAATTTTGATATTCCTCAGTATCAAAGTAATATAGATTATGATTTAGATGGAATTGATGATCAAACCGATATTTTAAATGGGGCATTAGAGTATGTAAGTAAAAAGCCTAAATATCAAAGCAAGTATTATAATACGGGATATCCAAACGATGAATATGGAGTTTGTACGGATGTGGTTGCTTTTAGTTTACTTCAAGCTGGCTATGATTTACAAGCTTTAGTTGCAGAAGATATAAAAAATAATCCCGATGATTATAAAGATGTGGGGGATAAAAATATTGATTTTAGACGAGTTCGTAATTTAAAAATTTTCTTTAAGCATACAGCAATAAGTTTAACCTTGGATCCTAAGGATATTGCCTCTTGGCAAGGAGGAGATATTGTTATTTGGGATAATCATATTGGCATTGTGTCTAATAAAAGAAATAAAAAAGGTATTCCCTATGTAATCCATCATTATAAAAAGAATCAAAAAGAATACGAAGAAAATAAATTAGAAAGTTATGGCCGTATTGTTGGTCATTATAGGATAAGTTAAATGAAAACAAAAATATATAATATTAATAATTTAGATTATGGTGCTATTGCTAAAATGCTTAATAAAAATAAAATTGGGATCTTTCCTACGGAGACGGTTTATGGAATTATTGCGAAGGCCACAAGTACTAAAGCTTTAAAAAGAATTTATAAAGTTAAGAAAAGAGATGAAAATAAAGCTTTAATAGTTTTGATAGCATCTTTATCTATGCTTGATGATATTGGTCTAAAGGTTAGTCCTAAAGAACAAGAATTAATGACTAAATTTTGGCCAGGAGCTTTAACTATTATTTTGGATATTAAAGATAGTTTTAGTTTAAGTCCTTTAGTTTTAGGGGGAAATAAAACCTTAGCAGTAAGATATACAAGTAAAGAAATATTACAAAAAGTTATTGCTTTAGCAAATACTCCTGTGGTTGCTCCTAGTGCTAATTTTCAAGGGGAAAAAGCGGGGACTAATCCAAAAGACTTGCTTTCTTCTTTTGCGGGTCAAGTTGATTTTTTAGTGGATGAAGGCATAATTTCTCGTGATATTCCCTCAACATTAGTAAGAGTTGAAAAGGATAAAGTTAAAGTATTAAGAGAAGGCATTATAACTAAAGATATGCTAAAAAAAGAAGGTTTTACTTTAGTCTAAAATGCGCAAATTACTAAAGTAAAATACCACAAATTACTTCATTTTTAAATAAAAAATTTTTATAGATTAACTTTAATTAAATTTTATGATATGATATAAAGCGTGATGTTTTATGAAAAAAATTATCTTAATTATTTTAATTTCTCTTTTTGTAACTGGATGTGGAAGTAAAGAGTTAGAAACTAAGCAAAATAATTTTGTTAATGAATCAACTATTCCAGACTATGAAGACCAACAAGAAGAAAAAGAATATAATCAAGTTTTTACTAATGAAGAAAAAAACGAAAATATTCCCAGTTCGATAGAAGAACCAAAACAAGAAACCAAACCTAATCAAGATACTTTAGAGCCTAATGTAAGTAGTCCTAATTTTAAGGAAGAAGAAAAAGAAGAAACTATAACTTATTCGAATAAAGATAATATCGCTATCAGTTCTATAGAAACTATTAATCAAAATGTTGATGATTTATTAAAAAAAGAAAAAAGCGAAGATACTAAAAGTAAATTAAAAGGTGTCTTTATTACTTTAGTAGATTTTGTTTTTTATGATGGTCAAATTAAGGGCGTTACTTTTAATGAATTAACTGATGCTGGGAAAACTAAAGTTTTAAATCTTATTAAGACAATTGATGAAAAAATTGAAAATTACTTTCCAAATTATAAAGAAAATATATCGACTAAAACTAAACAAGCTTTTACTAAGGCTAGTGAAATAATTAAAAATGGGGCAAATAATCTAAATAATTTTGCTAAAGATAAATTAGGAGAAGAATATTACCAAGAAATAATTGACTCTAAAGATGAATTAGTTCTATATACTAAAAATGCTCTTTCTATAGTGGGTGATATTAGTAGTAACTTATTTACCAAGGCTAAGGATAGTCTTAAAAGTTGGTATGAAAATTTTAAAAATAAGTAATTGTTTTAAAGGGGAGTTTTGAAAAAATGGATAAAGAATTAAAAAAAATAAAAAAACTATATGGCGAAGCCATGATGCATTTTTGTCGGGATAACTTTGCCCTTATTTTAGAAACTCCTGATTTACTTCTAAATATCCTAACGAGTAATTTTCATCCAACCCATGAATTATATAAAGATTTAGAAGAAAATTGTTTAATATTACAATTTAAAGAATTTATTTTTGCTAAGGTAGGTAAAAAGGAAGAAAAAGAAATTAAAGTTACAGAGTCTCCGGAAGAACTAATGGCTCAAGTTGGCTATGACTTATTCGAATGCTTAAGTGAAGACGATATTCAAAAGTTTCGAAAGTATTATGCCAAGGGCGAAGAACTATGTACCTTTTGGACCAATCGGTTAAAAAATAATCGTGTCTTTTTTGCCGTGAAGAAAAATGTCGATGAGCTAAAAAGGGAAGATTTTAAGAATCCTAAAAGGCAAGACGAATATGGTACTAGTGTTATAAGTATTCAGTTTACGAAAGATGGCACTAATACTTTATCAATAAAGAATCGATATAATCACACGGTTAGCAATCCAGATGCAACATTCTCGAATAACCTAGATAATATTATCCCAGGTCTTACGGATAGTTTCGAAGAATATTATGGACTAAAACAATTGTATAAAAATGAAAGCTTTGAAATACGAGGTTATGTTTTAGCTAATGATGGAAAATATTATAAATATAATTATGAAATAGATAATATTTATTATTGTCCTGATAATATAATCATTTATAATTTAGATGTTATAAAATACCCAAAAGAAAAATATCTTATTCTAGATTACTTTGTAATAGAATTAGTTGATAAAAGAATTATTCAATTTAATGATTATATAAAAGATTCTTTTTTAAAAAGTATTAATGATATTCAAAAAATAGATATACTTAAGCAAAATGAAGAAAAAATAATATTAATAACTACAGAAAAAGGACCTATCGAAATAAAATTAGATAAATTAAATAGAATTATAGGATATAAAAATAATAATATAATCGAAATAGATAATAATTTTTTATATTTTAATGAAGTCCTAAATTGTATGGAAATAAATAAGGTTGAAAAAATTGGCGATAGTTTTTTATATAAAAATGAAAAATTAAAAAGATTAGTTGCACCAAACTTAAAAGAAGTAGATCGTTGGTTTTTAATGTATAATAGAGAGTTACTTGTTTTAGATTTACCCAATTTAAAACAAGTAGGAATATCTTTTTTAGACTGCAATAAAAAATTAAATGAATTATATTTACCTAAATTAGAAACAATTGATTCTAATTTTTTAGGTTCTAATCAAGCTTTAAAAAAAATCAATTTACCAAATTTAAAAGAAGTAGGGGCTTACTTTTTATATTATAATAAAAATCTAACTATTTTAAATTTACCTAAATTGAAAATTATTGGTAATCATTTTTTAACCTATAATACCAAATTGGAAACAATCTATTTACCTAATTTAAAAACCGCCGGTTTAGATTTTTTAACTATACACGAAGATTGTGCTTTAAAAGTTTTTATTGCTCCTAAATTAACAGCGGTTGGCAATACAGATCCATTAGAATTGGGCAATATATATTCAAATTTACAAACATTTGTCGCAGGAAGTAAAAAGCCTCTTTCTTTAAAAAAGAACCGTAATTCTTGACTATTAAAGTAATTTATTATAGACTAAGAACTGTTTTAAGGTGAGTTTAAAATGGATAAGGAACTAAAGAAAATAAAGAAGTTATATGGCGAAGCAATGATGCATTTTTGTCGGGATAATTTTGCCCGTATTTTAGAAACTCCTGATTTACTTCTGAGTATTTTAACTAGTAATTTTTATCCAACCCATGAATTATATAAAGATATCGAAGGATATAATTTAATTACGGAATTTAAAGGCTTTATTTTTAAAAAAAGTTTAAAAGAAGATAAGATAAAAGAAGCTAAGTTATCTCCCCAAAAGCTAATGGCTCAAGCTGGCTATAAACTATACGAATGTTTAACGGAAGAAGATATTCAAAAATTTCGGAAGTATTATGCTAAGGATGAAGAATTATGTACTTTTTGGACACATAGATTAGATAAAGCTCAAGTTTTTTTTGCGGTTAAGAAAAATGTTAAAGATATTAAAAGAGAAGATTATAAGAATCCTAAAAGACAAGATGAATATGGCACTAGTGTTATAAGTATTCAGTTTACGAAAGATGACAATAATACTTTATCAATAAAGAATCGTTATAATCATACAGTTGAATATTCTGATGCCACATTTTCCAATGACCTAGATAATATTATACCTGGTCTTACGGATAGTTTTGAATTATTTTATGGTTTAAAACAACGATATCCGCATGAAGGCTTAGAAATACCAGAATATCTAAAAGCTTTAGATGGTAAGTATTATAAATACAATTATGAAATAAATAATATTTATTATTGCCCGGATAATATCATAATAGATAACTTTATTGTAAAAAAATATCCTAAAGAAAAATATCTGATATTTGATTATTTTATTCTAGATTTAGAAAAGAAAGAAATAAAAAGTTATGATAAAGAAAATTTTGATAGCTTTCCTGAAAGTATTGGCCAAATTAAAAAAATAGAAATAAAAAAAGAAAATGAAGAAAAAAATGTTTTAATTACTCCAGTTGAAGGAGAAGTAATTGAAATAAAACTAGATAAAATAAATAGAATGATAAGTTATAAAAATAATAATATTATAAAAATGAAAGATTTTACTTTGTATTATAATAAGTATTTAAAAGAATTATATTTAAAGAATGTAGTAGAAATAGCTTATAAATGTCTTTGCTATAATATTTATGCCTTAAAAGTAATAGAGGCTCCTAATTTAAAAACAATTGGTTCTTATTTCTTAGAAGTTAATAATAGTCTTAGGATGCTTAATTTCCCTTGTTTAGAAGTTATTGGTGATTATGTCTTACAATATAATGAAACATTAGAAAGTTTTAATTTTTATAACATAACAACAATTGGTTCTAATTTCTTGCCTTATAATAAATTGATTAAAACTCCTGATAAACTTATTTTAAAAAAGAGAAAATGAATTCTTGACTAATAAAATATTTTATTATAGACTTAAATTAAGGTAAGGAAAAGATAGTTATGCAAGAATTAGTTATAAAAGAAATTAATAATTTTATTTATACTTTAGAAGGAAAAAATAATAAATATAAAATAAGTATGGAATTTAATATTGATTATCAACCCCAAGTAAATGATAAAATATATATGTATGATGAATTATTAAAAGAGAAATTTTTAAGTTTTGGCTTACTTGATCATGTCAGTGGTAGACAAATAAGAGATAGTAAAGATCCCGATTTAATTATTTTAGCTAATAATAATACTAAAATGTTTTTAAAAAGACTATATGGTTAGAAAGAAACTAAAATGTTTCTTTTTTAGATTCTTCAAATAAGAGAGTTAAATAAAATATTATTTATGATAGAATAGAAGTGGTGAATAAAATGAATTTAGGAGAAAAAATAAAAGAACTTAGAATTAAAAATAATTTAACCCAAAGTGCTTTAGCTAATATGTTATATGTTTCTGATAAAACGATTTCTAGTTGGGAAGTTAGTAGAACTATCCCAGATGTTGATATGTTATTTAAATTAGCTAAAGTTTTAAATACAAGTATCTATAACTTAGTAGAAGATAATTATTATAATGCTTTACCTCTAGAAATTGAAGTAAAATTAAAATTAGATGAATATACTTTTAATAAATTATTAAATTTAATAAAAACAAAAGAAGATAATTTAAAAGAAGTTCACCAAATAGATACCTATTTTAATCTAAATAAAAAAGAATATAAAGAAGTTTTAAGAATTAGAAACGAAAATAATAAATATATTTTAGGATATAAAAAAGAAAATAAAGATAAGTCATATGAAGAATATGAAAGTATTATAGATAATCCTTTAAATATAGAAAGAATATTAATAGCTTTAGGTTTAAAGAAAATTGGAGTAATTGAGAAAAAAAGAATAAAAATATTATATAAAGAAAAGTATGAATTTGCTTTTGATAATGTTAAGAATATAGGACTTTTTTTAGAAATAGAAGTTAAAAGATTTGATGAAGATAATTTAAATGAGATAAATAAGTTAATAGAACTATTACATGAATTTAATTTAGATTTAAATTTAATAGATTCTAAAAGATATAGTGATTATTTAAATTAATTAATTTTTAACATAAAATTATAAAAAAAGATAAAAATAATAACAAGGAAACAGCTAGACGTTTCCTTGTTTTGTTAATAAAAGAGTGATAAAATATATTAATGTAATTAAATAAGGAGGAAACCAATGTTTGAACTTATTTCTAAATATGAACCAAGTGGGGATCAACCTAAGGCAATAAAAGAACTTGTTGAAGGTATTAAAAATGGCAAAAAAGAACAAGTTTTACTTGGGGCAACGGGAACCGGAAAGACTTTTACAATTGCCAATGTAATTAAAGAAGTTAATAAACCTACTTTAGTTTTAGCTCATAATAAAACTTTAGCCGGCCAACTTTATAGCGAGTTAAAAGAACTATTTCCTAATAATCATGTGGAATATTTTATTAGTTATTATGATTATTATCAACCTGAAGCTTATGTGCCATCCAGTGATACTTATATTGAAAAAGATTCATCAATTAATGATGAAATAGATGAATTAAGACATGCTGCGACCAGTGCTTTAATTAACTATCAAGATGTTATCGTAGTTGCTTCGGTTTCTTGTATCTATGGCATTGGGGAAAAAGAAGAATACGAAAAAAATATGTTAATCTTAACGGTTGGTCAAAATATTAGTCGAAATAAGATTGTTAATCGTTTAGTGGATATGACTTATGAAAGAAGTGATCTTGATTTTCACCGGGGAACCTTTAGAGTTAGAGGAAATAATGTTGATATCATTCCGGTTAATGAAAAGGTAAGTGGTATTAGAATTATTTTAGAAGATGATATTGTTTCGGAAATTGTTACATTTGACCCCGTGACTGGCGCAGTTTTACAAAGTAAAAAAAGCATAACTATCTCGCCAGCTTCCCACTTTGTAACAAGCAAAGAAAAAATGGATGAAGCTATAAAAAGAATTGAAGAAGAATTAAAGTTAAGATTAGAAGAATTAAAGGGGCAAAATAAATTAGTAGAAGAACAAAGATTAAGAGAAAGAACTAATTATGATATTGAAATGCTTAAAGAAACAGGTTTTTGCAGTGGTATTGAAAACTATTCTCGGCATCTAGCTTTAAGAGGACCTGGGGAAACTCCCTCTTGTTTAATGGACTTCTTCCCAAAAGATTTTTTATTAGTTGTTGATGAATCTCATGTAACTTTGCCCCAAGTAAGAGGAATGTATAATGGCGATAGAATGCGTAAACAAACACTAGTAGATTATGGTTTTCGTCTGCCCAGTGCTTTAGATAACCGGCCTTTAAGGTATGAAGAATTTGAAAATCATATTAAACAAGCCATTTATGTATCCGCAACCCCAGGGGACTATGAACTAAAAAAAACTAAGGGGGAATATGTAGAACAAATCATAAGACCTACAGGGCTATTAGATCCTTTAATTGAAGTAAGACCATCGGAAGGGCAAATCGATGATATAATCTTAGAAATAAATAAACGTAAAGAAAAAAATGAAAGAGTTTTAATTACGACTTTAACAATTCGAATGAGCGAAGAATTAACTAACTATTTAAAAGAAATGAATATTAAAGTAGCTTATCTTCATAGTGAAATTAAATCTTTAGAAAGACTAAAAATAATTCAAGATTTACGAAGTGGCGTCTATGATTGTGTTGTTGGTATTAATCTTTTAAGAGAAGGCTTAGATATTCCGGAAGTTAGTTTAATTTGTATCTTAGATGCTGATAAACAAGGGTTCTTACGTAGTACAAGAAGTTTAATTCAAACGATTGGTAGATGTGCCCGTAATGCTAATGGTATGGTTTTAATGTATGCTGATGTGGTAAGTGAGTCGATGCAAGAAGCCATAGAAGAAACTAAAAGAAGAAGAGAAATACAAGATAAATATAACAAGGAACATGGAATAATTCCAAAAACTATTACCAAAGAAATAAAAGAAGTTATTTCTAATAATGTTGTGGTTAAAGAAGAAAAATTAAGTAAGAAAGAAAAACTTCGTTTAATGAGTCAAATTGAAGATGAAATGAAAGAAGCGGCAAAGAAAATGGACTTTGAAAGAGCCATGGAATTAAGAGATATTTTATTTGAAATGAAAAGTAATTAATAAAACCATAAAAATGTGATATACTCATAAGGGTTAAAAAAGAAAGAGGTAAAAAAATATGGCAGTAACATATATATTTGGACATAAAAATCCCGATACGGATAGTGTTTGTTCCGCGATTGCATTATCCTATTTAAAAAATGAACTAGGTGAAAAAACTATTCCGAAAGTAATTGGTAATATTAATAAAGAAACAAGATTTGTCTTAGATTATTTTAAGATAGATTTACCTAGTTATTTAAATGATGTAAAGGTAAGAATTAAAAATATTCGTTTTAATCGTAAAGCTTATATTAATGAATATTCTTCGATTCATCAAGCTTTTAAATTAATGCAAAAAGAAAATATAACAGCTATTCCCTTAGTTAATGCTAATAAAAACTTAACGGGATATGTTACTTTAAAAGAATTAGCTAAGTATTTAATTAATGGTGATAAAGAAAAAATAAATACGACTTTAAATAATATTCTAGAAGTTTTAGAAGCTAATGTAATTACGAAAGCAAGTGATTTAATTGAAGGAAAAATCTTAGTAGCGGGAATGAAATCAAAAGCCTTTAAAGATACAATTGACTTAAGTGGGGAAGAAATATTAATTGTAGGTGATAGATATCGGATCTTAGATTATGCCATAGAATCCCAAGTTAAATTAATTATCTTACCCTTAAATAGTAAAATAGAAGATAAATTAATCAAAAGAGCCGAGAAGAATAAAGTTACAATTATTGAAACTCCTTTAGATAGTTATCAAATATCCCATAAAATTTTACTTAGTAATTATATTAAAAGTATTAATACTAATATGCATCCTATAACCGTTAATACAGAGGATTATTATAGTGATTTTAAACAAATGCTACATAAAATAAATCATACTAATTATCCAGTTATAAATAAAAAGGGGGAATGTGTAGGCTTAATAAGACTAACTGGACCAAATAGCTATGAAAAACAAAAAGTAATTTTAGTCGATCATAATAATTTAGATCAATCAGTAGATGGTATAGAAGAAGCTGAAATATTAGAAATTATTGATCACCATAATTTAGGGGCAATAGGAACAACGATTCCCATTAATTTTATTAGTAAACCAGTAGGTTGTACCTCTACTATGATTTATGAAATGTTTTTAGATAAGAATGTCGATATTCCTAAAGAAATGGCTGGTTTAATGCTGTCAGCTATCCTTTCTGATACGCTTTCTTTAACTAGTCCTACAACAACAGATGATGATAAGTTTGCTGCCATAAAGCTTGCCAAAATAGCTAAAGTAGATATGGATAAATATGGAAGGCAAATGTTAAAAGCGGCAAGTAGCATTAAAGATATGAGTTTTGAAGAAGCTTTATTAAATGACTTTAAAGTCTTTAACATGGATAAAAAGATGATTGGTATCAGTCAAATTATGACCATGGATATTGAATATATTGAAGAAAATAAAGATAAGTTTATTGAAATCCTTAATAAAATGTGTAATCGCGAATATTATATGGTGGCAATCTTTATAACGGATGTTATTAAAAATGGATCTTATGTCTTATATAATACAAGTTCCGAAAATATTATAAGAGATAGTTTTGGTTTAAAAAGTGTTAAAGAAGGTTTATTCTTACCTAAAATAGTTTCAAGGAAAAAACAAATGCTTCCTAGTATAATGAGTACGATTGAAGGGGATAATATCTAGGGTGAGATAGATGAAAGCATTAGTTACAGGAGCTTCCAGTGGGATTGGCAAATCTTTAAGTTTATATTTAGCTTCTTTAGGTTATGACTTAATTTTAGTAGCAAGAAATAAAGAGGCCATGGAAGAGGTAAAAAAGAAAGTAAAAACTAAAACTAAAATAATTCCTCTTGATTTATTAAAAGAAGAAAATGTTTATAAATTATATGATTTAGTTAAAAATGAAGATATTGATATTTTAATCAATAATGCGGGATTTGGTTTATTTGGAGAATTTTCTAAAACGGATTTAAATCGGGAATTAGAGATGATTGATTTAAATATTAAAGCTTATCATATTTTAACAAAGTTATTTTTAAAAGATTTTATATTAAAAGATTCTGGTTATATTCTAAATGTTTGTTCTTCGGCTGGTTTTATGGCAGGACCTAATATGAGTACCTATTATGCTACTAAAAATTATGTAACTAAATTAACAATGGCCATCAATGAAGAGTTAAGACAAGCAAAAAGTAAGGTTCATATAAGTGCTTTATGTCCCGGACCAGTGGCTACTAATTTTAATAAAGTGGCCCATGGAGCTTTTGCTTTAAAAGAGGCCTCTGCGGAATATGTGGCTAAATATGCAATAAATCAAATGTTGCGTGGAAAAATGCTTATTGTTCCTAAAATTAGGATGAAACTAACGCTTTTTATGATTCGTTTTGCTCCCTATAGATTACAACTTATGATTGCTTATCATATTCAATATCGTAAGGAACATGGTAAAAAAGTAAAATAGAAAATGTTAATAAAATGATGAGTTTGTGTTGTCAAAAAAAATCTTAAGTTATAATAAATGCATGAAAGGAGTTCTAATTAGTGAAAGAAAATAAATTTTTAATTATTTTGGTAATTGTTTTAAGTATATTATTAGCAGGTTCTATAGGATATATTGTAGCTATGAAGGTTAATGATAATAAAGAAACAGAAGTTAACAACAATAATAATAAAGAAACAGAAGTTAACAACAATAATAATAATAAAGAAACAGAAGTTAACAACAATAATAATAATAACAATAATAGTAATGATAATGTTCAAGAAAATCAAGAAAACAATAGCCTTCCTGAAACTGAGGCTTTGGCAATTGGTCAAAAATTATATGAAGATTTACTAAGTTATTTCTTTGATAATATAAAATATTCAACATCTGGTTATCTTGATTCTTCAAAGGATAGTAGTTGTAAAGTCGGAATAGGTTGTATACCAATAACTAATTGGTCTTCATTTGAAGAAATAGTTAGTAAAGATTATCAATATAATAAGACTACTTTAGAAAAATATGGAGTAGAAATGATTAATGATAAGCCTTACATTATAGATGGCTATGCTGATTATGATATTATAGATTTTAAATTAAGTATTAAAAGTCAATCAGAAAATAGAATTGAATTTCAAAATAACTTAACTACTTCAGAAGGTAAAGAAAGTTGTAAATTAATTATAGTTAAAGAAAATAATAATTGGAAAATTCAAGATTTTAATTAGTAAATTAGGATATTAATTCCTAATTTTTTTAAAAAATCTTGATTTGGTGTAAAAACGGTGTTTCAAAATTCTTGATTTGGTGTAAAAATGATACTTTAAAAAACTTGATTTGGTGTAAAAACGTTGTATTTTAACTAAATATATTATATAATTAATATAGGTGAGACCTACATGAAAAGAAAAATATATGAAGAAATGGTTAAATGGAAAGAAAGTTCAAAAGGAAAAGAAGCTTTGCTTATTGATGGAGCTAGAAGAGTAGGGAAAAGCTATATTGCTTTAGATTTTGCCCAAAAAAACTATAAGAGTTATTTGCTTATAGATTTTAATAAAGCCCCAGAAGAAATAAAAAATTTATTTATTAATTATTTAGATGACTTAGATAATTTCTTTTTATATTTAGAAAATTATTACAATATTAAGTTATATAAAAGAGAAAGCGTAATTATCTTTGATGAAGTGCAACTTTTTCCTAAAGCTCGCTCAGCTATAAAATATTTAGTAGAAGATGGAAGATATGATTATATCGAAACCGGTTCTTTAGTTTCAATTAGAGAAAATGTTAAAGATATTTTAATTCCTTCCGAAGAAAGACATTTAACTTTACATCCAATGGATTTTGAAGAATTTCTTTGGGCTATGGATAATAAGAGCTTGATGGATTTTATTCGCAAAAGTTTTAAAGAACAAAAACCCATGGGAACTTTAATGCATCAAAAAGCTATGGATTATTTTCGTAAATATCTAATCATTGGGGGAATGCCTCAAGCTGTTTTAAAATACATTGAAACTAAAGATTTTAACGAAGTAGATCAAATAAAAAGAAATATTTTAAATCTTTACCGGGATGATATTAAAAAACATGCTGGTAAATATAGTTTAAAAGTCGAAAGTATTTTTGATGAAATACCTTCGCAATTACAAAGACATGAAAAAAAATTTAAAATTACTTCCTTGGATAAAGATGCCAAGACTAGAGATTATAAAGATTCATTTCTATGGTTAAGTGATGCTATGCTGATAAATACTTGTTTTAATACGAGTGAACCTAATATTGGTTTATCTTTAAATAAAGATAAAACTTTTGTAAAATGCTATATGGCTGATACAGGACTTTTAATATCACATGCCTTTAGTGAATCGGGTTTAGTTAGTGAAGAAATATATAAAAAAATATTATTTGATAGCCTAGAGTATAATGAAGGTATGATAATGGAAAATATTGTAGCCCAAATGTTAGTAGCTTCTAAGCATAAATTATATTTTTATTCTAATTCTTCAAGGGATAATAAAGATGATCGAATGAAAATAGATTTTTTAATATCGAAACCGACCATAACAAATCGTCATAATATTTCTCCTATTGAAGTTAAATCAGGAAAAAATTATACTTTAACTTCTTTAAATAAATTTAAAAATAAATATAAAGAAAATTTAGCAACCTGTTATGTAGTCCATATTAAAGATTTTAAAATAGAAGATAATATTATTTATTATCCATTATATATGGTACCACTTTTATAATAAAAGAAGGAGTATTATTCTCCTTCTTTATTTGCATAAAAGGTTATTAATTCTTGATTTAGTTTTTCACAAGCCTTAGTAATTTTAGTTGATTTTTCGCTTTCTAAATTATAATAGTTTAAGTTATAGGCTATAGCATATAAGTTTTTAGCCGCTTCACTAATTTCTTCAAACATATTAAATAATTCATTATATAATTTTTCATGGCTAGCTTCATTTAAGGCGCAAGTCATATTAACAGCCATGTTTTTTTCAGTTTCTAAAGCATCCATGATTATTTCTTTATCACTCATTATTTTCCCCACTTTCTAATAATTTAATAATAGCTTCGCAAAAATCCAAATGCATCGTAATTAGTTCATCTAATTCTTTTTTAATGCTTTCTTCCTGAACCATCTTAGCATATAAGTCAAACTTATAAGCAGTAATGATATTCCAATTAAACATATCTTCTAAATAGGCGGCATCTTTTGTCGAAATTATTTTAGGTAAATTTTTCATCTTTTTCCATCCTTTCTTTTTTATTATTAGTCATAAGCGCGTTGATTATACTTAATTATTATGATAAACTTTAAAATAGGTGGAAACATGAAAAGTTTTAATAAGATGGATCTAAAAGAGTTGTTTAAAGTTTTAAATAGTTCTAAAAAAGGTTTAAGGGATGAAGATGTTTTAAGATTACAAAAAGAGTATGGTAAAAATGAAATACCTCAAGAAAAACCTAAAAGTATTTTGAAGATTTTAGCAGAAGAATTAAAAGAACCAATTGTTCTAATTCTCTTAGTTACGATTATAATTTCTTTTTTTACCCAAGAATATGTGGATGCCTTAGCGATAATTTTTATTGTAATTATTGATTTATTAATGGGGCTTATAGAGCAGTTAAAAGCGCAAAAGAATGCTCAAAGCTTACAAAAAATGCTAAAAAATGAAGCCTTAGTTCGACGGCATAATCAAGAGTTTTTAATAGATTCCAGTGAACTTGTCATGGGCGATATCGTCCTTCTTTCTAGTGGCAATAAAGTTCCGGCCGATATTAGATTAATAGAATCTTTTAATTTAAGTGTTGATGAATCGATGCTTACCGGGGAAAGCCTTGCTATATATAAAGATGCTGAGGTAAGTTTAGATGAAGAAAATAACTTAAAAAATATGGTCTATGCGGGAACAAGCATTGTAAAAGGACGAGCTTTAGGGATCGTGGTCGCAACAGGTATTAATACCGAGCTTGGTAAGATTGCCAAAGTTGTGGAAGAAACTAAAGAAAGTGCTTCACCCTTAGAAATTAGAATGAATAAATTTACCAAACAAGTTAGTATTATCATTATTTTGATTAGCTTGTTTTTAAGTTTTGTTTTAGTTGTTAAAGGAACTCCTTTAAAAGAAATATTTTTAGTTGTCGTGGCTTTAGGGGTATCTGCTATGCCAGAGGGACTTCCTCTTGCCAAAACAATGGCTTTAACAATTGGTTCTAATCGGATGCTAAAAAAACGCGTTTTAGTAAAAAATCTTAATGCCGTGGAAGCTTTAGGAAGTTGTACTGTTATTGCCTCTGATAAAACGGGGACACTTACGAAAAATGAACAAACAGCTAAGATAATTGTTTTACCTGATGCTTCAAAATACCCTATAACCGGCAGTGGTTATAATGCTTTAGGAAATATAAAAAAATTAAATCAAGAGGTAAGTAATCTTATTAAAGAGGGTATTATTAATAATGAAGCTCATATAGAAAAGGAAAATGTTGGCGACTCTATTGATTTAGCTTTTCTTTACCTAGGTCAAAAAGCTAACATTAAAATAGATGATAATATAAAGATTATAAATAAGATTCCCTATGAATCTGAAAATAAATATTCGGCCGCTTTTTATGAAGAAAATCATAATTTAAAAGTTGCCGTGAAAGGGTCTTTAGAAACAATTCTAAATCTTTCAACTAAAATGCTTGTTAAGGGAAAACTAGCAAAAATTGATAAAAAAAGTCTAATAAAATTAAATGATGAATTAGCTTTAGATGGTTACCGAGTAATAGCTTTAGCAACTAAAGACTTAAAAAAATCTTCATATACGGAAAAAGACTTAAATAATTTAGTTTTAATTGGGTTAGTTGGGTTTATTGATCCTATTAGAGAAGAATCTAAAGATGCTATAAAAACTTGCCAAGAGGCTGGGATCAAAGTCATGATGATAACCGGAGATTATCACTTAACTTCTTATAAAATTGCCAAAGATTTAAAATTAGTTAAAAGTCCTAAAGAAGTTGCCTTAAAAGAAGAAATGGATAAGTTTGCGGATAAAACAAGTGAAGAATTTTATGAATATATCAAAGATAAAAAAGTCTTTTCTAGAGTTAGTCCTTTAGAAAAATATGCGATTGTGGATAGCTTAATTAGACATCAGGAATTTGTTGCTGTCACCGGGGATGGGGTAAATGATGCTCCGGCCTTAAAAAAAGCCAACATTGGAATTTCTATGGGTAGCGGAACAGATGTTGCTAAAGATACGGCGCAAATGATTCTCTTAGATGATAACTTTTTATCTATTGTCGAAGGAGTAAAAGAAGGACGAAATGCTTATCAAAACATTCGTAAAATTTGTTATCTTCTTTTATCTTGTGGCTTTGCGGAAGTCTTCTTCTTTATTTTAGCTATTATTTTTGATTTACCTATGCCTCTTCTAGCTATTCAACTTCTTTGGCTTAATATCGTAACTGATGGCATTCAAGATATAGCCTTATCTTTTGAAGAAGCCACTAATGAGGTTATGAAAGAAAAACCTCGTCAAAAAGAAGAATCTATCTTTAATAAAGATATGTTAAAAGAAATCTTTATATCTAGTTTTTATATTAGTTTTTTAGTTTTAATTCTTTGGCTAATTTTAATTAAAGTCGTAAAAATGGATGTTTTTAAAGCCCGGGGTTATGTTATGTGTTTAATGGTCTTTATTCAAAATGTTCATGTTTTAAACTGTCGTAGTGAAAAAGAATCAATATTAAAATATAAAAATAGAAATTGGTTTGTTCCTTTAGCTATTATTAGTTGTCTTATTTTACAATTTATTGTTATGGAAATACCTTTTTTAAGTACGATATTAAAAACAACAAGTATTCCTTTATTAGACCTAATAGTTTTATTCTTAATATCTTTAACAATTATTATTTTAATGGAAGTATATAAAAAAATAAATTATAAGTAATTGTCACTTAAAAGTCACTTTTCATTTATATAATTATTTTAGAAAGCGAGAAAAATAAATTATGGAAATTTTAAAAGTGGAAAATTTATGTAAAACATATGGAAGTGGAGAAAATACTATTAAAGCGGTTGATAACATTTCCTTTACAGTTGAAAAGGGTGACTTTGTTGCTATCGTGGGCGCTAGTGGTTCAGGTAAGTCAACTTTACTTCATTTGCTAGGTGGAGTTGACAGACCGACTGCCGGGAAAGTTTACATTGATGGTGTCGATATATATTCTTTAAATGATGATAAATTAGCCATCTTTCGAAGAAGACAAGTAGGTTTAATTTATCAATTTTATAATTTAATTCCCATCTTAAATGTTAAAGAAAATATAACTTTACCAAGTGAATTAGATAATGTAAAAGTTAGTAAAGAAAGACTCGATAGTTTACTAATTAACTTAAATCTAAAAGACCGGGAAAATCATTTGCCTAATGAGCTATCCGGAGGTCAACAACAAAGAGTTTCAATTGGCCGAGCCATTATTAATAATCCGTCCTTAATCTTAGCAGATGAACCAACCGGTAACTTAGATTCGAAAGCTAGTGATGAAATAATTGCTCTTTTAAAAAAGCAAAATGACCAATATAAACAAACGATTATTGTTATTACCCATGATTTAGAAATAGCTAGTATGGCCAAAAGAATCATCACCATTGAAGATGGAAAAATAATAAGCGACGTAAGGAATTAATCATGAATATCTTAAATAAATTAACTATTAAAAATTTACAATTAAATATAAAAAGAACCATTGTCACAATTATTGGCATTATTTTATCAACTGCTTTAATTTGTGCAGTTGCCGGGATGTTTACTTCCCTCCAAGCAACTTTAATAAATGATGCGAAGAAACAATATGGTAATAGGCATGTCACTATTTTAAATGTTCAAGAAAAAGACATTCCTTATTTTGTTAATAATCGGCAAGTTGCAAGCTATTATTTATCTTATAATTTAGGCTATGCTAAAATTACGAGTGAAAATTCTTTAAAGCCTTATCTATTTATTCAAGAATATACAGAAACTGGTTTTAAAGAAAATGGGTTTCAAATAACTAAAGGAAGAATGCCTTTAAATGAAGAAGAAATTGTTTTAAATGAAGGTTTAAGTAATTATAAAATTGGCGATAAACTTACCTTAGAAGTTGGTAAAAGAGTTTTAGAAGAGTATCCTAATGATTACTTAGGGCAAAATAATCCGGTAGAAAAAGACAATCCAGAAACTATAGTTGAGGCTACCCCTAAAACATTTACAGTTGTTGGTTTTGTCCAAAATAAAAATGATAGTATTACTTCGCCTGGTTATACGGCTTTAACTATTACTGATAAGTTTCCGACTAAGACTAATTTAAATGTTTTCTTATTATTTAAAAATCCCAAATATTATCAAGAATTTCAAAAACTATTAGATACTAATTTTTCCGAATATAGTTATAATTTTAATAATGATTTATTAAGATGGCAAATGGTGAAGGTAAGTAGTGGCACGTTAAATTCAATTATAGCAATTCTAAGTATAGTAATAGGCATAATTATTGTCTCAAGTGTCTTTGTTATTCGCAATAGTTTTAATATTTCAATTACCGAAAAGAAAAAGCAATATGGCATGCTTGCGAGCCTTGGAGCGACTAAAAAACAAATTAAGAAAAACGTTTTATATGAAGGTTTTATTTTAGGCCTTATTGGTATTCCTTTAGGTATTTTATCCGGAATATTTGCTGATTTTATTTTAGTTAAAGTTATTAATATCTTACTTAAAGATTCCCTAAATGGGATCGTCTTTGCTTTCAAAGTTCCTTATCTTGCCATTATCTTCGCCACTTGCTTAGCTGGTTTAACTATTTATTTTTCGGTTATAAAAGCTGCTTTAAAGAGTGCAAAGATTTCGCCAATTGAGGCCATTAGAAGCAATGATGAAATCAAGATTAAAGCCAAAAAACTTAAAGCTCCAAAAATAATTGGTAAACTTTGGGGGGTAGGTGGTCTGATTGCTTATAAAAATCTTCAAAGAAGCAAAAGCAAGTACCGGACAACCGTGGTATCCTTAGTAGTTAGCATTGCAATATTTATTTCCTTATCCACGCTTATTACTTATGGTTTTAAGATGTCTAGTATGTATTATAATGATTATAACTATAATATTGTTATTAATAAAAGGGTATCTAGTGCCATATCTTCTAATGATTGGCTCAAAATATATGATGAACTTCTCGAACTTACGCATCTAGGATTCGTGGATGCTTATTCTATTCCCAAAAATATTGATTTTTATCTTTCCGCTAAATATTTAGTTAATTCCAGTCATGATATTGATGATGAGGACCATACGGTTTATCTTGATATCGTCTCATTAAATGAAGAAGAATATAATCGTTTTATTAAAGAGTTAGGTGGTAAAAAAGACGATTATGAAAAAGGGGGTATTTTAATTGATGACTATAAGTATTATGATGGAACTAAATATGTTTTAGGACATAGTTATAATATTCAAGACCATGAAGTAATTACAGGTAAATTAGAATCTCGGGATAGTAATGTTGATTTAGAAATTGAAGTTGTGAAAAAAACGGATATAAGACCGATGGGATTTGAAAATAGCAATAATCTTTTAGTTGTAAGTGAGACATATTTAGAAAATTTAAATATGCCCTATACTTGTAATACTTTATATATAAAGACATCTAATCATGAAGCTTATGCAAAAGCCTTAGATAAATATATTGATACTTATCCTGATAAAAAACTTATCTATACGGATATTGATGCGATGGTTAAACAAGAAAAATCGATGATTATTTTAATAGCTATTTTCTTATATGGTTTTATTATTGTTATTAGTTTAATCGGTATTACTAATATCTTTAATACCATTACCACTAATATGAATTTAAGACAAAAAGAATTTGCCATGCTAAAATCTATCGGTATGACTAAAAAAGAATTTAATCATATGATTAGACTCGAAAGCATTATGTATGGAATGAAATCTTTAATAATTGGTATTCCTTTAGGCTGCCTAGGTTCTTATCTTTTATATAAAGGCTTTCAAATTAATGCCGAGATGCCGTTTGTTCTTCCTTATCTAGCCATAATTTTAACTATTATTATTGTCACTTGTTTAATTAGTTTAATTATGCATTATTCTTTTAAAAAGATTAATAAACAAAACATTATTGAAACCATTCGTAAAGATAATATCTAATTGTTAAATAGCTAAATATATGATATTCTTTAATTGGTGAAAATAAATGAAAAATCCGCGTCCTTTAATGAGTAAAACCCAAAATATTTGTTTAGTTATTCTTTGGTTCTTATTTGCTTTATTAGCTCTAATAATGGTTCGGGAAATAAAACAACAAAAGAATCTTGAACAAGATAGTATATACCAAAGTATTGCTTTAGATAATAATCTTGTTTTAGATAATTTTCAAAAAATAAATTTTAATAATTTAGCTAAAGAAACTTTAAAAAAGATTGCTACTAATAACTTAAAAGATTTAACTAAGGAAGAAAAACTAATTATTGCTTTAAATAATGAAACTATTGCCTGTCAAGAAACCAAAGAATATTCTATTACCGAATTAAATACTTTAGTTAATAAATATTTTTTAAATACTACTATAAAAAAAGGTGATATTAAAGATAATAATTATACTTTTAAGTTTAATAATGACTTAGTTCAAGTAACTAATAATTGTTTAAGTAATTATACATTATTAACTAAGTTAATAGAGGCCTCATTAAATAAAGAATATTTAAAATTAGAACTAAAACTTATTTATAAAGAAAAAAGAATTGAAGATAATAATGAAGTATTTTATTACTATAATGATTTAGAAGAAAAAGAATTAAAAGAAAAATTGTTTTTAGTAGATGAAGATAAAGTAAATTGGGATAATTATTCTAATTATACTTTTATCTTTAAAAATGTAGAGGATAATTATTATCTTGAGGAGGTTAGAAAATAATTTGGATAAAATATTATTAGTAGAAGATAATTCCTTAATTCTTAAAGGACTAGGATATTCTTTAAAACAAAATAAATATTTAGTTGATTATGCTACTAATTATCAAGATAGTAAGAATTTATTAAATAAAGGTAGTTATGATTTAGTTATTATTGATATTCTTTTACCGGATAAAAGTGGGTTAGAATTAGGTCAGTATATTTATGATAACCTTAAAATTCCTTTTCTTTTCTTAACGGCAAGTGATGAAGAAGAAAGTATTGTTCAAGGCTTAGCCATTGCGGAAGATTATTTAACTAAACCTTTTTTAACCAAAGAATTATTAACTAGAATTAAAAAAATAATTGCAAGAACTAAAAAAAATAATCAAATAATAATTGATAATTTAAAAATAGATTTAGATAAATGTCTAGTTTATTTAGATTCAAAGGAAGTGAATTTAACCTCTTTAGAATTTAAAATCTTAAAACTCTTACTAGATAATCAAAATAAAGTTGTTTTAAGAGAAGTTATTATAGATAAAATATGGGATATTAATCAAAAATATGTTAATGATAATACCTTAAGTGTTTATATTAAAAGAATTAGAAAGAAGCTAAAAAGAAATGATTTAATTAAAACTATTAAAGGAATAGGCTATAGGATTGATATATGAAATTAATTACCAGTTATAAATTACAAAATTATTTAAAAAGAAGTTTATTAATTATGCTTTTAGCCTTAGGTTTATCTTTAGTTATGCATAATTACTTTCATTATTTATATAACAAAGAAATTAATAGTTTTATTTCCTCAACCATTAAGTTAATTGAAGAAAAATATCCTAATATTTCGGAAAAAGAAATATTAGACATCATCAATAATCCATCTTCTAAAGATTTATCCTTATTACCAAAATATGGTATAGATAATAATCTAAATATTTTAAAAAAAATAGATCAATATAATAAATATAGTAATATCTTATTAACTATATTTATTATAGGAATTAGTTTAAGTTATCTAATTATATACCTAATTGAAAGTAAAAAGAAGAATAAAGAAATAGTTAATGTTATTGAGTCTTTAAAAAAAGTAAATGAACATAACTTTGATTTAGAAATAGAATTAGAAGAAGAGGGCAATATGGCTCTTTTAAAAGATGAAGTCTATAAATATTCCCAAAGATTAAAAGAATATTCGGAAAAAAACTTAAAAGATAAATTAGACTTAAAAGATAACTTAGCTAATATATCTCATCAAATTAAAACACCTTTAACATCAATCTCTATTTTAGTGGATAATTTATTAGATGAACCAAATAACTCGGATATTCAAAAAGAATTTTTACAAGATATTAGAAGACAAATAGATAATATAAACTTCTTAGTATTATCTTTACTTAAACTTTCTAAATTTGAAGCTAATGTTATTGTTTTTCAAAAAGAAAAGATAAATGTATCTTTAATGTTGAATAGAATTTTACAAGATTTAGATCCTTTAATAAAGGAAAAAAATCTAAAAGTTTATCAAAAGGGAAGTAAAAATGTTTTTCTTTATGGTGATTATAAATGGGAGATTGAAGCTTTAACTAATATTTTAAAAAATAGTGTTGAACATACGGAACCAAATAAGAGTATTTATTTAAGTTATAATAGTAATGCGATTGTAACTAAAATTGTTATCGCAGATGAAGGAGGGGGAATAACAAAGGAAAATATTCAAAAAGTATTTAATCGTTTTTATCAAGAAGAAAATAGCTTAAATAATTTTGGAATTGGGTTATCTTTAGCTAAAGAAATTATTAATAAAGATAATGGGAAGATTATTATAAAATCGAAAGAAAAAGAAGGGACTATTTTTGAAATAAAATATTTTCATGAAAACCCTTGATTTTTCAAGGATTTTTTGATAAAGTTAAAATGCACTTAGGAATAGGTGTTAATGGCGGAATTGGTGAAGTGGTTAACACGGCAGATTGTGGCTCTGTTATGCATGGGTTCGACTCCCTTATTTCGCCCCATTTAAGATTATTACACAAATGTGTGATAATAAAAGATTAATTAAAATTTCGTGTAATTGTTTTAATTAAATCTAGAATTTAGAATGCTTAGCATTCTTTTTTCATGTTCTAAATGTACATAAGTGTTCAAAGTAGTACTAGGTTTAGAATGTCCCATATTACGAGCAATAGTATCAATAGGAACTTTTTTATGTAACATTCGGCTAGCGTAACTATGTCTAAATTGATGTTGAGTTATTTCTCTTAAATGTGCTTTTTTACAAGCTTTTGATTTATACCTATCTAAAGTAGTAGTTGATAAAGGTTTAATACCACCAAAGATAAAATAATCTTGATACGAACCGTAAACTTTAATATAATACTTTTTAAGTAAAAATATTCTAAATCGCATAAACATATTTATTTTTATAAAACGCTTACTAGAAACATTTTTAGGCGTATCTAACGAACGACTTCCTCGCCTATGAATATTATGTCTAATATATACCCAATTTCCTTTTATATCACTAAAACGAAGTGCCATAGCTTCACTTGGTCTAGTGCCGTAAAAAAACATAAAAGTAAAAAATTGGCGATGGACAAATAATTCTAAATTATGTCTAAATTTAAAAAATTCAAAAGTAGTATAAATATCATAATTTTTAGATTCATAATTTTTTTTAAAATTTCCAACAGATAAAACAATATTAGAAGATAAATAACCACATAAAACGCAATAGTTAATAAAGGAACTAAAAGTTGAATATAAATTATTATTAAAACTATTACTAAAATGATGTTCATAAATAATGTTTTGCCATTTAATAATATCAATAGTTTTTAAGTCACATATACTAGCACCTTTAAAATAGGGGAGTATATGCAAATTAAAGTTTCGTGTAATTGTTTCAAAGCCTTGTTTTTTATGCCGACTTTTAGCATATAATATAAAATCTTCGTAGACCTCTTCAAAGGTCATTTTCCTCACCTCGAGGAAATTATTATAAACATTTATTTATTTTTGTCAAACATCACCACTATTCTTTAGTCAATTATATCAAGAATTTAATTTGTTAACAATATCTTCATGAAAATGTCTTTTTGATGTAATATAAGTATTTAGAAATAAAGTATGAGAAGAAGCAATATTCCATAAGTCCATAAATTCATTTTCTAATAAGTAGTCCATTAATAAACTATATTCATTAATATTATTTTGAATAATAATATTTTGAATTGCTTTAAGACCTTGAAAAACTTCAAAATTATTTAAAACATCACTAACATCAAAACCATTAAATAATTGAATTTTGCGTTCGTCATATTGATATTTTTCCGGGTTATCTTTATGTGTTAAGTAACGATAATAACCCCTAACGCTTTCCAATGGAATAGCAATAGGTTGATTTAATTCCTTTAAAATATCATTGACAGACTTATCAGTAGTAGGACCGGGAAAACATAAAATAATATGATAATGTGATTTTTTAGGTTCCCCTGTTGGATTAATGTCCTTATCATGCAAAGGACTAACAGCAAATGATATACCTTTTAATTTTAAAATTTCTATCCAATCTTCGGGGGCACTTTCAGGATAGACAACAGCACCCCAATTCCTTTTTTTAATCATAATATAACTCCATTTCACATTTCTCACCATTGGGGGGGTCGTAGTATCCCCCCCAATGGTGGAAATCATTTTTAAGGTAAATAAATTTATATACCTTCGGTGACCACTTTTGAAAAAGTGGACAAAACTTTTATTTTTACTCGCCGTAAGGCATACTTCTCAAAAAAAATGGAATAGCATTTTTTTTAAGAAGAAACACCATTGTATTAGCTTTTTTTCCTTTGTAAAGAGTTGCCCTACGGCGTATCGCTAACGCTTGCCTCTTGACAAAGTCAAAAAAGCCTATAATGTATTAATCGCCTCAAATGTATCATACATATTAGCAACAGCCATATTCCTTTTATAATAAATTCTCTTTATTGTAGGGCACTCATATTCGCCCTCGTCTTTATTGAAAACCATATTTTCAGCATCACCAATTGTTGTTGTATAAATACCAAAACGAGATAAGATATTTCTATGAGTTGTTATCATATATTTAGCAGGGCGTCGTATCCACATAGGTAATTCGCGCCACTCTTGAGTAATCATAATAACAATTCTTTTTCTCTTTCTTGACTGATTCAGCCAAGCATAAAATTGCGTGTCTGTTTTTGATGTTTTATCATATCTTCTAGAAATTTCGTCAATCAAGAAAATGCAATATTCGTCAGTATTATAATATAATTCTTTAATATCCTTAAAATATTCTATATTATAATTTGGTATTTTCAAACTTTGAACATTAGTATATACTTTTGAACAAGTTTTTTTATCTTGAGCAAGTAATAATTTTACAGCATAATAACTTTTACCACTTCCTTGTCTACCCGTAACAAAATAAACTCCAAATCTATCGTCGACGGGTGGTAAACCTTTTTTAAAAAAAGTTTTAAATTCTATTTTCCTATTAAATAATTCCATGTTATCACCTTTTAATTTGCTTATAAATCATAATTCCTAAATATACAATAAATAATATTGATACAATATTTTGTAACATAAAAAGCTCCTTTCTACCAAAATTTAATTTTTTGTAAAATTTTCCATGCTTTAGCCGTTAAATGCGTACTTTTCATAATTGCTAACATAGCTAATTCTATTGTAAATATAAACACCAAAACATCTCTAACCATAGGTGGAATTAAACTAATAGCCCAAGATAAATTTGTAAATGCTAAATTTAAACCATTAGTTATAGTTGTTAATTTATCAGAAAAGTCAGGAAAAATACCTTCAAATAAAGCATTTAATGGCAAACAAATTAGTTGTACCATTGTCATAATAATCGACAATAAAAAATTAAAAAATGAACTTATAAGTTTTCCTATCAATTAAATCACTCCCCATTCGTCGTCTGCGTTACTTTCCATATTCATAGCCCTGTCTACCTTTTTATATAAATGCTTAAAATATTGAATAAGTATAAAAGCACTAGGTATTAAAGACAAAAAATTTAAAAGTAACGGAGGTACATCATTATAAAACATTTCACTAAAGCAAGGTATACTTAAAGTTGTATCATATACGAAATCAATATCCAAAGCCTTACATACTCCACCAAAAGAAGAATTTATTATTGATAAAAATTGAAAAGGAATATTAAGTAAACTATCTAAAGGACCTGGTGGAAGTAAACCTTGAACATTACCTAAACTTGATACATCAGAATTTGGAGGAGTATCGTCCATTAAATAATCATTTTGTTCTTTTTGCATTTCGTTTTGTTCTTGTAATTTATCATTAGTTTCATCTAACTTTTGATTAGTTTGGTCTTGCTTATCTTTCATATCATTAATATTAGAATTAATAGAATTTTGAACATTTAATAAATTTTGATTAAGATTATCAAAATTAGATTGTAAAGCATTTTTAATATCAGTAGAAGATAGAGAAGAACCTAAACTTTTAAAATCATAACCTATAAAAATATAATCATTCATAGAGGAATTATGAAGAATCGAAGAATAAGCAACACCTAAACAAGTACCAGCAACATCAGGTTTGAAAATTATTGTAAAAGAACCATAGCAATCAGTTCCAACACAAGAATATTGAACACCATCACTAGCTGTAACATAATCTTGAGAATGTTCTACAGCGTTATTAGTTCCAATAGCTAAATGATTTTTCCAAGCTGTATAGAATGGGTGTAAATAACTAGAATAACCATTAAATAAATAAACATAAGTAACAGAATAATAATTATCAGGAACAAAACTCATGCCACATTGTACAAACATACCCCCATTAGTACCATAAGAAGCGCTTGCACTTTCAGGAGGTTTAGCACCCCAACCATCACCTGTAGGATAAAGGACACTTGAAACATGATAACCAATATTAGTTTTAGAAGGATAAGTATTCAAAGAATAGAAAACACCATCTTCACTTAATGTAAGTCCAAAACCATCATTATAATAAGCTTTTACATAAAGTGGAAAAATAAAAAGAATTAAAAATAAAAAATATTTTTTCATTGAAACCTCCTAAATAATCGAATAACTACTTTAAAAGGAATATAAAATATAACGAAAAATAACAAAATAAATATTATAGCTATGCTGTCAAAATCATTGCGATAATAATAATCAGTTGTTAATATTGATTTTGTTAAACAAGTAGGCAATTGAGAATTATAACCAAAATTTTGATAACCCTCTTTCTCAATATAATGAGAATTTATATAATAATCAGTATATTCAACTTGAATATTACCATTATATCCTGGGTTATATGGCATTGTATGATATGCCCTAATAGTGTTTTGGTCTAAAACAATATAACAAGAATAATCAAGATTAGGAACAAATATATTTTTCATATTTTACCTCTTTCCAAATAAAAAACTTCCAATAAAATCAAATATAAAATAAGTAACAATTAAAATTGGCAATATTTCAAAAAAATGTGTTAACATATCAATCGAACAATCAAACATTATTTTTACTCCTTTCTTTTAAAAAAAGTTAGAGCTCTAAACTCTAACTTTACCTTTAGCAGCACCTTTAATTAATTTACGAGCTTCATATAAAACAAAGCAAACAATTACTAAACCACCAACCCATGGTAAAACATCAATAAATTGAGTTGCTATACTATCAGGTTTAATGCTTGATTGTAAAGCTGTGTTTAGTGCTTTTCCGTAAGTTTCACTTGCGCCTTCCATAAAAAGTTAACTCCTTTCTATACTTCTCGTAAAAGGTATTAATTTAAGTTATCAAAGTCTAACATTAAATTTTGGGTAGCATTTAATAACTCTATTTCTACTGGATCAAGAAATACAATTTTTTTGTAAGTATCTGTTAAATTGATTTCTATACAATAGTATTCGCTACCTTTTTTACTAACTTTCTTAACTAAATTCGCTTTCAAATTCATAGCTTACACCTACCTTTCATTATAAAGATAACATTAAAAAAAGGTACTTTCGCACCTTTAATCAAAAAATTGAAAAACTTTATAAAGTTTATTATCAATAATGATAGTAATATATTGATAATTAGATTTTTTGAAACGACCTATTACATCTCTTTTACGATAATTAGGTAAAAATTTTGTTAATAATTCGTCTAAATTATCTACATAATATGTTAAATCGTCATTTTGATTATAAATCAAATAATAATTCACATTATCCTTTCCGATTATTTTATGATAGGTTGAAATCCCTTATTTCGCCCCATTTTGGAATTTTACAAAGCTCGTAAGAATAAATATTATGAGTTTTTTCTTTTATAAATAGTATAACGAGGTGTTGCCTGTGAATATTAAAAATATACAAAACATTTTGTTTGAATGTTATTCAAAAGACTTATGCTTTCTAAATTTCAAAATGAATGGAGTGATGAAAATAAATGTGTTGGTATGTGTGCAATAACATCTTTAATCATTAATGATTATTTTGGTGGAGATATTTGTAAAATTTATGTTGATGGAATTAGTCATTATTTTAATTTGATAGAAAACAAAATTGTAGATTTAACTTCAAGTCAATTTAATCATGAAATAGACTATAAAGATTATCAAATTATAGATAGACAAAAAATATTAACTGATGATACAAAGAATAGATATCATATATTAAAGGAAAGATTAATTAAAGCATTATTAAAACAAATTGATAAAGAAGTATATTCTTGTAAATCTTGTGATAAATTAGTTGATAAATTTCCTAACGATGAAACAGTATTTCTTGGAAAAGATCAGACAATAGTATTAGTCGGAGAAGCACCTGCAAATAACGGCTGGAGAAAAAGTCATAAATTATGGTGTGATATAAATGGCAAGGTTTTATCTAGTGGAGTTGTGTTACAAAAATTATTTGATATGATTGATAGAAATATTTTTGAAACTACTTTTTTAGAATCTGTTAAATGTTATCCACTGGAAAGAAAAAATTTAAAAATTTGTTCTAGTAATTGTAAGATTATAATGTTAGAACAATTAAAAATATTAAATCCAAAATTAATTATTACTTTAGGAGAATTTCCAACTAGGAATTTACTTAATTTTAAAATTAATAAGTTTGCCGATGTAGTTGGTAATATCTATGAAGTTAATGGATACAAAATATTGCCTATTTATCATCCTAGTCCTATTTCTCCAAAGGGTTATACAAATAATGTTCCTATATTTGAAAAATTAAGTAAAATATTAGATGGTATAAAATTATTGTAAGTATAATTTAGCATTATATATTTAATATAAAATAGAATAAAACTATAAATAAATAATGAGACCAACTATAATGTGTCAATAAAAAATTGAACATTTTTGAAATATTATATGAAATAGTAAAAGTTGGCATGACGAAAAGACCGAAGCGTCAAAATTTTTAAAAAAATTCGGTCAAATATGAAAATTAAATTTATTCCAATTTCCTTTTGACAAGCAGAAATATTTTTAATGTTTATAGTCGTT
>CANQIU010000004.1 GCA_947624145.1 uncultured Bacilli bacterium
AACAGCTAAGATAGGTTTAATGTATGTTCATGATTATGGTTTTGCCAGTGACAAAAATAACTGGAAAACAAATTTAATTAGTTATAGTACAGACGCTAATAGACAAAAAAATTGGTTATTCAATGGAGTTTACGAATGGACAATTTCGCGCAACTCCGATAATAGCAGCGGTGCGTTCGGTGTCATCTACGTCGGGCGTGTGAGCAGCAACTCTGTCGGCAATACTGCGTTCGGTGTGCGCCCGGTCTTTTATCTTAAATCTAATGTCCAAATTTTTGGAGGTAATGGCACTGCTTTAACACCTTACAAAATCAATTTACAGTAAGTAAATGGTCCCATTAACCGGTCCCATTAACTTAACTGTGTCTGAAGGGTAAATGATGTAATAAATACATCAAACATATGATTTTTATAACTTAACTGTGTCTGGAAGACATATGTTAAGTTATAAAGGCCCTTTTTCTTTTTTCCAATTTATTGTATAATCATTAATAGATGGGAAGATTAAGAATGAAGTATATAACTTTAGAAAAAAATCCTAATATAAAAATAAATAAAAAGATTGAATATTTTTATAATCCCGATTATATTTATATTCCTTTTGATAATAAAGCAAAGATTAATGTTGATTCCCTTGTTTTAAAAGATATGCCTCTAGGGGAAGGTATTTCTTCAGTATCGGGAAAAATCTTAGGCATTAGTGATGTTTATAATAAGCAAAATAAAACTAAAGCTTTAGTAATTGCCAATGATTTTCGGGAAAAATGTGCCAAGATAAAAAAAAGAAAGGATAATATTGATATATTATCTTTAGTTAAATCAGTCTCTTTATATGATGAAAAATTATTTAATATCTTTAAAAGCTTAAATAAAGTTGAAAGAATTATTATTAATGCAATAGATGATGAATTATATGTAGCTAATAATATTATTAATTTTAAAGAAAATATTAATGATGTCTTAGAGTTTTTAGACAAATTAATCTTTTTATATAAAGCTAAAGAAACATTAATTGTTATTAAAAATACAGAAAGTGAATTAATTGAAGAATGTTTAGACATAATTGGAAGTTATCCTTTAATAAAATTAACTTTATTAGAAAATGTTCATTTACTTAGTCAAAAAGAATTTTTATTAAATAAATTAAAAGTATCAGAAAATAATACTTTATATTTAACAATGAATGATTTAGTTAAATTAGAAAAAATAGTTAATTATAATTTATTAGATTCTACTAAAATTATTACTATATGTGGTGATTTAGTTCAAGAAAGTAAAGTTATAATAGTTAAAAAATATACATTACTTAAAAATATTATAACTAAATATATAACGATAAAAGATAATAATTATATTCTTATTTGTAATAGTTTAATTAATGGTTTTAGATGTAATTTAGACTTAGTTATTACAGATGATATTAATGTAATATATATTATGAAAGAAAAATTAGTAGAAGAAGAAGCATGTATTAAATGTGGTAAATGTTTAAGTATATGTCCTAAAAATATTGATATAGTTGATCATTTAGAAAAAAATAAAAAATGTAAATTATGTCTTAAATGTGGTTTATGTAATTATATTTGTCCATCCCATATCAATTTAACGAAAGTATTAAAAGGAGATGACTAATTATGACTTATTTACATGATTCTAAAGATAATAAAAAAACATTATTAATATATTTTTTATGTTTAATCCCTTTAGTAATATATGGAATATATAAAAATGGCTATTTATTATATATAAATAAATATATATCTTTTATTACTATCTTTAAACCTTTAATCTTAATCTTTATAGCCGTTATTTTAACTTTATTAGTTGACTTTCTTTTTAATAAAAAAATAGAAATAAATTATAATTTATTAAATAGTATAATAATATCCTTATTTTGTCCTTGTAATATAAATTATTTAGTTTTTATTATTGTTTTATTTATCTATTTATTAATAAATAAATTATTTTTAAAAAATATATCTTTTAATAAAATATGTTTAGTTCATTTAATCTTAGTATTTATAATGTTTTTATTAAATAAATATAGTTATTTAAATCTAGGAGAAGTAAATAATATATATTTATATAATATAAGTGATATCATCTTAGGAAGAGGAATTGGGGCTATTTCCACAACTAGTATTATTTTAGGTCTTATTATTTATAGTATCTTATGTTTTTTAACTAATTATAAAAAAATAATACCTCTTATTAGTTATTTAGTCTATTTAATAACAATTATTTTAATTATGTTTATACAAAAAAATATTAATTATGAATTAATATTTTCAAGTAATATAATCTTAGGTTTTATTTTAGTAAGTACGGATACTTTAACTACACCTTATTATTTAAAAGGGGAGGTTATATATGCCATCTTTATCGGTATGTTTTGTGCTTTAATATCTATCAAACTTCCTTTTGAAGGCATATTTATTGCTACATTAATTGGTAGTCTATTAACTTTCTTATTTAATAAAATAGGAAAGTATTTAGAAAAATAAATTATTTTTTAGACATAATAGATTCTTTATAAGGTTTTCTTTCATCGGTCCGATAAAGGATATAATCTGTACTAGTATGATAAAAATCAGCTAGTTTTTTTAAAGTATCAATAGGTATATTAATCTTTTCTAATTCATATTTACTATAATTAGATTGGTCTCGGCAATATCTTTTTGATATAAGTCATTATCTTCTCTTAATTCTTTCAATCTATTCATTATAATCACCAGAGATGGAACAGCAAAAACTCCTTATAAAATTAATTTACAATAAATAAATTTAGTAATAAAAATACTAAATTTTTTTGATTTTTTCTAAGAAATTTAAAGGAAATAGAAGGGTAATTGGCAATATATAATATATGAGGGGAAGTTTATGGCACGGATTAGTGAGGAAGAAATTAACGAGATAAGAAGAAGAGCTAATATTGTCGATATTATATCTTCTTATTTAAACGTGGAAAAAAAAGGAAAGAATTATGTTGCAGTATGTCCTTTTCATGATGATCATAGTCCTAGTTTAGTAATCTCTGAAGACAAGCAAATATTTACTTGCTTTACTTGTCGGACTAGTGGTAATGTTTTTTCCTTTATTATGGAATATGAAAATGTTAACTTTTTAGAAGCTTTAAAAATCGTGGCTAATAAAATTGGTTATAACTTACAAATTGATAATATTAAAAGTAGTAGTAATAGTGAATATAAATTAGATTATGAGATTATGGAATTTAGTAAGAAATTCTTTATTAATAATATGAATACGGAAGAAAGTATTGAGGCTAAAAAATATTTACACGAAAGAGGTATTACGGATGAAATAATAAATGAATTTAATATAGGATTAGCTTTAAATGATAAAGATATGCTTCATAAATTACTTGATAGTAAGAAATATTCTTTAGATATGCAAGAAGACTTAGGTTTAATTAATAAATATGGTTTAGATATTTATGATACATTTCAAAACAGAATAATCATTCCAATTGAAAATTTAGAAGGACAAGTTGTTGGTTTTACCGGAAGAATATTTCATAATGAAGATAATACTTCCAAATACTTAAATACTAAAGAAACAAGAATCTTTAAAAAAGGCCATATATTATTTAATTATCATAATGCTAAAGATGCTATTCGTGAGGCTAAAAAAGTCATTGTGGTTGAAGGAAATATGGATGCCATCAAGGTTAGTGCCAGTGGAATTAAAAATGTTGTAGCTCTCATGGGAGTAGCCTTAACTAAAGAACAGATTAATATCTTTAAAAAGCTAAGAGTCCCAATTATCCTATGTTTAGATAATGATGATGCTGGTTTTGAGGCAACTTTAAAACTAGGAGAAATTTTAGAAAATGCGGGGATAGAAACCAAAGTCGTTCGTTTAACGAAAGCAAAAGACCCGGATGAATATATCAAAGCCTTTGGTAAAGAAGCCTATTTAGATAATATAAATCATGCTATTAAGTATTTAGATTTTAAAATAGAGTATCTAAAGTCAAGTAAGAATTTAAATAATATTGATGAATTAGTCTTATTTGTAAATGAAGTTCTAAGTAGTTTAAAAAATGCTGATGACTTGACAAAAGAGCTTGTTATATCTAAAATAAGTAAAGATTATTCTGTTGATGCCGAGATTTTAAGAAAACAAATTAATTTTAATAAAGCACCAACTATAGAAAAAAAGATTACGAAAAGAAAGGAAAAGGCCAATAGGTATGATAATTTATCTTCCAAAATTCTTTATGCTATGATGGATAATCCCGAGTTTATTCCCATATATAAAAATAAGCTAGGTTATTTTGCCAATAAGGAAGAACGCATAATAGCTAGTGAAATTGTTTATTATAATAAGGAATATCAAGGCATATCAATTGCTGATTTTCAAACTTATGTTATGGATAGTGATATCAAAGATAAAGTAAATAAAATAATTAATGATAATATGGGTTTAACTATTAGCCAAGAAGAATTTAATAAATATATTGAATTATTCTTAAAAGAGTTAAAGAAACAAGAAATTAAAGAATTAAAAGAAAAAATAAAGGTAGAGATGGATATAAATAAAAAGGTTGAATTATTAGAAAAATTAACCAATTTAAAAAAGGGAAGTGTAGAATAAAATGAATGAAATAAAAACTTTAGAAGAAAGAACCAATAATTTAATTAAATTAGGGAAAGAAAAAGGATATATTACTTTTGAACAATTAGCTGAAGAACTAAAAGGATTAGATATTGATAGTGATGATTTAGATAATTTATATAATTTACTTGTAGATAATAAGATTGAAGTTGTATCTGAATCAGATATTGATACCGGGGATGAGGCTGAAGATGGTTCAGGGTTAAAAATTGATAATGAGCCCATTATTTTAGCTGATGAAGAAATAACTAAAGATGTTAATATTAATGACCCTGTTCGGATGTATTTAAAAGAAATAGGGAAAATTAGTCTTCTTTCTAATGAAGAAGAAATGGAAATATCTATTCGGGTAGCAAGTGGAGATGAAGAAGCTAAAAGAATCTTAGCTGAATCTAATCTCCGGTTAGTTGTTAGTATTGCGAAAAGATATGTAGGACGAGGTTTGTTATTCCTTGATTTAATTCAAGAAGGTAATATTGGGCTTATGAAAGCTGTCGATAAGTTTGATTATGATAAAGGTTATAAGTTTTCGACTTATGCTACTTGGTGGATTAGACAAGCAATAACCAGAGCCTTAGCGGACCAAGCAAGAACGATTAGAGTTCCCGTTCATATGGTAGAAACAATTAATAAGATGTCGAGAATTCAAAGACAACTTACACTAGAACTTAATAGAGAACCATCTGATGAAGAAATCGCTGAAAAAATGGGTGTTACAGTTGAAAAGGTTAGAGAAGTTTTAAAAATTAGTCAAGAACCTGTTTCTTTGGAAACACCTATTGGCGAAGAAGATGACTCTCATTTAGGTGATTTTCTCAAAGATGAAGGTAGTTTATCGCCTGAAGAATATACCGAAAATGAAATTTTAAAAGAAGAAATTAAAGAAGTATTAATGTCTTTACAAGCCAGAGAACAAGAAGTTTTAGAGCTAAGATTTGGTCTAATTGATGGAACTTGTCATACCTTAGAAGAAGTAGGTAAGAAATTTAATGTAACCAGAGAAAGAATTAGACAAATAGAAGCTAAGGCTTTAAGAAAATTAAGACATCCTTCGAGAGCCAAAAAACTTCGTGACTTTTTGGAAGATTAATGATATCCTTAAGACTTAAAACTATTGCTTCTTTAGTGGATAAAAATGCTAAAGTTATTGATATAGGCACTGACCATGCCTATATTCCTATTTATCTAGTTGAAAACAATATCGCAAAACAAGTTTTAGCTACCGATATATCACCTTTAGTTTTAGAATATGCTAAAAAAAATATTGCTGACCATAATCTAAGTCAAGTAATTAAATTAAAGGTAAGTGATGGCTTTAAAAATATCAATGAAAAATATGATTTAGCCATTATAACAGGGATGGGAACTAAAACCATCGTTGATATTTTAGCTAAAGCTAAAGAAATTCCCAATACCTTAATTATTCAAACTAACAAAAACCCGCATGAATTAAGAAGATATATGCAAAAAATTGGCTATAAAATTAGAAAAGAAGAAGTCGTCTTAGATAAGCATTATTATGTTATAATAAAGTATATTAAGGGCAAAGATACTTTAACAGAAGAAGAAATCTTATTTGGAAAAAGTAATAATTTAAATTATTTTACTTATTTAAAAGATAAATACCAATTATTATATCAAAAAAGCCAAAATGAAGTATATTTAAACTATCTAAATCTTTTAAATAATCTTATTGAAAAAAAACTGGTAAAGAAGAATTAACCTGTGGTTTAGAAGGTAGTTCTTTTTTTATCGTTTTTTGATGATGATTAGGTTTAGTTTCTTTTTCAACTGGTGTATTTTTAAATTCTTTAACTAAAGAAAATAATTTTTTAGCATTACCAACCATAGGTTTAACTTGTTCATAGATCGGGATAGCTTGATTAGCAATAGATAAAGTTTTTGATAGACCATTTAAAATTTTGCCTAAGCTTAAGCCCCGACTTAAAGTATTGGTTCCAAACATAACATTCACCTATAAAATTTATATGCTAAAAAAAATATTTAGTGCTATAGATTTAAGAAAATCTTTTAAAGTAATTGTCAATTTTAAAAATAAATGCTATACTAAAGGAAGAATAAGGAGGAATAAAAGTGGAACAAAATGTTATTGATAATCAAAAAACATCTAACTATTTAATTCCTTTTATAATCCTTAAAAATATTTTAAGATATATGCTTATTGGAACAAAATTTGTTTTATATGAATGTTGGATAGAATTATATAATTCCGCTAGTTATAAAGCTGATTCTGTTTATCGTTCTGTGACGATGAAAGATAAAATGCTTGAAGAAGGCGATATCCTATATGAAAAGACTAAGAGTAGAGTCAAAAAAGAAAAAGTTTATAAATATAGTAAAAGAACCTTAGAAAAGCTAGAAATAGAAAAAAAGAATCTCCAAATAGATTTACAAAATGCTGGGGCAACTAGAAGCAAAGTATCCCATGTCTATTTATATAAAGTTCGACAAGGGAATGGTAAAATTATAACCGGAACGATGAATGGTTTTTCCAAGTTAGATGTTAATGCTTATCTTATTAATGAAGGTTATGAAATTTATTCGATTAAGACATCACCTTTTATTGATTTTGTTTATCAAGAATCTGGTCTTTTAGGGGCCAAAAAGATGTCGACGAAAGACTTAATATTTTGGTTAACACAATTATCGACTTATTTAAAAGCGGGTCTGAAATTAAATGAATCAATTAAAATATTAAACCATCAAATGAAAGGAAATAAAGCCCGGAGTAAAGCTTTTGATGCGATAAGTTATGAGCTTTTACTTGGGGAAACTTTTTCTCATGCCCTCGAAAAACAAGGCAATATGTTTCCACCTTTACTTATTAATATGATTAAAGCCGCGGAAGCAAGTGGAACTTTAATTGAAACTTTAGATGATATGGCTGATTACTATACCGAAATTGATGAAACCAAAAAACAAATGGTTAGTGCCATGACATATCCTTCTATTATTACGCTTTTTTCATTGGCGGTTGTTATTTTTATCATGTTATATGTTGTCCCTAGTTTTACGGAAATTTATTCATCCATGGGCACCGAAATTTCAGGGATAACCAAATTAATTGTTAATATTAGTAACTTTTTAAAAACTAAATATTTAATTCTTTTAGGTAGTATCTTTTTAGTTGTTGTCGGTCTTATTCTAATGTATAAAATGGTTAAAAGCTTTCGGACTTCAGTTCAAATTATCTTAATGCATATTCCTATTATTAAAAATGTTATTATATATAATGAATTAGCTATATTTTCTAAAACCTTTGCCTCTTTATTAAAAAATAATGTATTTATTACGGAAAGTATGGATATTTTAAGTCGAATAACTAATAATGAAATATATAAATCTATTTTATATCGAACAATTAATAATATTGTTAAGGGTGAAAAAATAAGTGAAGCTTTTAAAGACCATTGGGCTATTCCTGATGTAGCTTACTATATGATTGTTACCGGAGAATCTACGGGGGATTTAGCTAATATGATGCAAAAGGTAAGTGAATATTATCAAAGTATGCATAAAAATATCGTTAATAATTTAAAAGCGTTTATTGAACCCGTGATGATATCTTTCTTAGCTTTAGTTGTTGGCGGTATTATTATTGCAGTAATCGTGCCAATGTTTAACATTTATGGCAATATTCAATAGGTGAAGATATGGCAATATTTATATTTATTTTAGGAACAATTTTAGGCTCATTTTATCTTGTTATTGCCACCAGACTTCCTTTAAACGAAGATGTTTTACTTTCTCGAAGTCATTGTGATAAATGTTTACATCAATTAAAATGGTATAATTTAATACCCTTATTATCTTATCTATTTCAATTAGGTAAATGCCCATATTGTCATAAAGAAATAAGCTTAATTCATTTTATAACTGAACTCATAACCGGTTTATCTTTTTTAGTTTTATACTTATTATATGGAATTAGTTATGAATTTTTTATGGGCTTAATTATAGTATCTTTAGTCATTATTATCTTTATTAGTGATTTTAAATACATGGTTATTTTAGATTCACCCTTAATAGTCTTTGCTATTTTAAGTTTTATTGTTAAAGTAGTTTACTTAAAAATAGAAACAGCTCTTTATGGCATATTATGTGGAGTAGCTTTATTTTGTGTGATGCTTTTAATTGAACAGTTAGGAAAAATTATCTTTAAAAGAGAAGCCTTAGGTGGGGGAGATATTAAGTTTGGCTTTTTAATAGGCTTAATCTTAGAATTTCGTTTAGGCTTAATTGCCATTATCTTATCGACTTTTTTAGCCTTACCATATTCAGTAGCTAGTCTATATATTATCAAAAAAGACGAAGTTCCTTATGGTCCTTTCTTAGCCGGAGCCTTACTAATTGTCTTTTTAACGAGTTCTAAATTCTTAGCTTTATTTAACTTTTTATTTAGAATATAAAAAAATAAAAATCTAGTAAAACTACTAGATTAAATAAAGTAAGCGATTAAACCTGCAATAACACTGGCAACCATTACAATTAACATGATCCAAGTTGCGATTCTTAAGGCTTTTTTACTCAATTTATATTCCCCACACTTTCATTTAAAATTCTAGCATATTTTTCTTATTTTGGCAATATAATTAACTAGGGTGATGAAATATGTGGACAAGCAATAATAAGAAATATTTTTTATTTTTAAGTATTATTCTTTTTATAGGACTATTAAGTGGTTTATTATTTACGGGAAGAATAAATGAAGCTAATCAAGAAATAGTTTTTAATAATATTAATAATTTTTTACTTAATTTAGGAAATATTCATTTAAATAATTTTCTTCCGCATATTTTATTATTTCCTTTATTTTTAGTTTTATCTTTATTTATAATTGGGATTCCTTTATATATTATCTTTATTTTTTATAATGGGTTTTCTCTAGGATTTATAATTAGTTCTTTAAAAAATATCTTTGGTTTTAAAGGAATCTTATATAGTATTATTTATATTTTATTAACTAAGGGTCTATTTATCTTTTTACTAGTTATTTTATCTTTATATTTATTTAAAATAGGTCTTAAATCATTTAATTATTATTTTAGAAAAACTAAAAGAATGTATAAAGAAGAAGTCTATATTTTATTAAAAAAGTCTTTATTAATAATCTTATTTATTTTAATTAATGATTTACTTCTTTATTTTTGGGGAGGAAAGATTTTAAATCTATTTAAATTTTTATTAAAGTAAGATATAATTAGCTTAGTGATATTTATGGAAAAAGTTATTGTAGGTATAAGTGGAGGAGTAGATTCCGCGGTCGCGGCTTATCTTTTAAAAAAAGATGGTTATGATGTAGAAGGCTTATTTATGCGTAATTGGGATAGTAGTATTAATAATGATATCTTAGGAAATCCCAATGATTTAAAAGATATATGTCCCCAAGAAAAAGATTATAATGATGCTTTAAAGTTATGTGAAACACTAGGTATTAAACTTCATCGAGTTGATTTTATTAAAGAATATTGGGATTATGTCTTTAAATACTTTTTAGATGAATTAAATAAGGGTAGAACTCCTAATCCGGATATGTTATGTAATAAATATATTAAGTTTGATTTATTTATTAAAGAAGCTAAAAAACTAGGAGCAGATTATGTAGCAACAGGTCATTATGCCCAAATTAAAAATGGTCACTTATTAAGAAGTAAAGATGTTAATAAGGATCAAACTTACTTTTTAGCGGATGTTCCTCAAGAAGCCTTTAAAAATATCTTATTTCCTATTGGTAATTTAACGAAGCCTGAGGTAAGAAAAATTGCTTTAGATAATAACTTAAATGTTGCTCGTAAAAAAGACTCCACGGGAATATGTTTTATTGGCGAAAGAAACTTTCAAAAATTTATTGAAAATTATTTAAAGCCTAATCCGGGGCCAATTATTGATGTTTTAAGTCAAGAAGTTATTGGTACACATCAAGGCTTAATGAATTATACAATTGGCCAAAGAAGACATGTTGGCTTAAGTGGAAATGCTAATAGACATTATGTTTGTGGTAAGAATGTGGCTAAAAATATTTTATATGTGGCTTTTGGGGAAGATAGTACTTTTTTAGAAAGCGATGCTTGTTTAATTGAAAATATTAATTTTATTAGTGATTTAAGACCGACTTTTTGTACTGCTAAATTTCGCTATCGGGATAAAGACCATTCGGTAGAACTGGAATATTTAGAAAATGATTTAATTAAAGTGAAGTATCTAAATAAAGTTAAAAGTGTTACGCCTGGTCAAGCTTGCGTCCTTTATTTAGGGGAAGAATGCTTAGGTTGTGGTTTTATCAAAAATGTTTATAAAGATGGGGAAGAATTATGGTATTTGCAGTAAGAAAAAATCCAAAAAAATTTATAAAAATAATTGATTTTAAGTGTTAAGTTTTGTATAATAAAGGTGTCAAGAAGGTAGTGGGTATGAAAAGATTAAATGAATTGTTACAAGAACTTGGTATTTCCAAGGTAAAATTAGCAAAGTATTTGGGAGTCTCAAGACAAATGGTTTATAACTATTTAGTATTAGATAGTCTTGATAAGTGGCCAAAAGAAAAGAAAGTATTATTATTACAATTACTTGATTTAAAAGATGGTAATCCCGAAACTTTAAAAAATGTAAAAGTTGATACACAATATTTAATGGAAGTCGAAAAAAGACTTTCTTCCTCAATTAGAGTTAGTAGTGAAGTGGGTAATGTTTTAGACTTAAATGGTTTAAATAAAGAAGAAAAGACTTTATTAAGTGATATTATGTATTTAATTAAAGATAAGTTAACAGATGAAGATGATGAATCTGGTTATTCAGCAATTAAATACTTATACTATATGCTTCAATCAATTGATAATATTCCTGAAATAAAATATATTTTAGGTTATATGGCCAAATCTAATGGCTTTATTACTCCGGATGAATATGCTTTTGATGAAGATAAACAATTTATCTTTGAAGGCATATTATATTCCGCTTTAACTCTTTATAATAATGGGGGAGCCTCAAAAAGCAAATTAGCGGAAAGTCATAAGAGATTTATTCAAGAAATTGAAAATAAAAATGAAGAAAAATTAAGTCGAACTCAACAACTTAATACAGTTAAAGTTCAAGCCTTAAGAGAACTTGGCTACAATGATATTAATGCTTCTAATGCGGCAGAAGTATTTGAAAAAATAGCCGAAATACAATCACGTAAAGTTTAGATATGAAAAAAGATTTAATAATTAAATATTTAATTCTTTGTTTAAGTCTTATCTTAGTCATACTTCTTTGCTTATTTTTTATAAGAGGAAAATCAATTGATCAAGATAGTAAAATTGCTAAAGAGCTTTATAGTTATCTTGGTAATAGTAATTTAAATTATTGTGCAGGTTTAGATTTTTATCAAGAAGGGGAAGTTAAATACGATGATATTGCCTCAACTGATAGAATTTGTAAAATAGTTGGTATGCTAAATCAAGATAATTATCCTAAAATAACTTTAAATAAAGATAAAAAGGAAAAACTTTGTAAAGTTAATGATAGTATAATATTTGGTCTCGATGAAGATAATAGTAAATGTAGTATTACTAAAATACCTAAACAAGATATAAATGAGCTATATACAAAAGTTTTTAATCAAGAAATAGATGATGATGAAGCTTTTGATTTAAATGAAGAAATAGCTTGTTATCCAGTAGATGATTCTTATTACTGTGGGAAAAAGACATCACTTACTATCAGCGTTGGTTCTAGTCCTAGTACTTATCGAAGTATTAAAAGAATTAATCAAAAAAAGAATCAAATTATTATATATGATTATTTTATTAAAATAGTAAAGGATGAATGTTATACAGCCTATACAACATCTAATATTAATTCTAGATGTACTACAAAGTATCAAGAACAAAACAATATCGATTATAAATTTTTAAAGAAATATGGTTCATTATATAAACATACCTTCATAAAAAACACTAATGGAACATATTCTTGGGTAGCTAGTGAATTAGTAAAATAGCATTCTTAAAAAGAATGCTTATTTTATAGAAAAGGAGAAGAATGAAAAAGAAAATTATAATTAATAGTATTTTAAGCTTATTTTTAATAATTTTAACTATCCTAGTTATAAATGAATCTATTTTAGTAATAGATAATAAAATATATTACTTTATAGCACAATATATTAGCAATTTTAATACGAAGATTTTTAAAGCTATTACATTTTTAGGAAGTACTTTCTTTATAATTTTTATTACTTTAGTTTTAGCATTAATTTATAAAAAGAGAAGGGGAGGACTGATTATTTTGACGATTCTTTTATCTACCCTTCTTAATAATCTCATTAAGATTGTTATTAGAAGGCCTAGACCAGATATTAATAGATTAGTCTATGAAGCTAGTTTTAGTTATCCAAGTGGACATACCATGGCTATAAGTTCCTTGGTAGGGATTTTAATCTATTTACTATGGCATAATAATAGTTCTAAAAAAAGGGGAGGAAAGATTATTTTAACAATTATCTTAAGTATTTTACCTATTCTAGTTATGCTAAGTAGAATTTATTTAGGTATTCACTACTTCTCTGATTGTTTAGCAGGTTACCTATCTTCAATTATCTTAGTTATTTCTATTACCCTCTTCTTAGATAATAAAAAGTCCCCTTCTATATAACCTTATTATATATATTAGTAAGGTTATATATATTTATCCTTATTAAATATATAAATAAGGTTATAATAAATAAATCTTTTTTAAAATAAAATTTAAATAATTTTTAATATATAAATATTGATTTTAGAAATTAAAAACTTTTTTTAAAATAGCTTAGTTAGTTTAATATAATCATCGATATTTTAGCCTAATTTAGCTATTTTTAACTAAATTATGTTTTAAAAATAATATATATTATGTTAACTTAATTATGGAAACTAGTATTATATAATGTTTTTTATATAGATGATAATTTTTTTTATTATATAATTTTATATACTATTACTTACTTATTAATTTATTTATATCAAAACATTTGTTTTAATTATAAATTTTAATAATTAACCATTGCCAATAAGTTAAGCAAAAGAACTCCCCTTCTCTTCTATTATTTTAATTATTGGCATATAAATTAATGATGCTTATGAAAAATATTTTAATTCCATTATTAGTATCTTCTATTGCGGGTTTTTCTACTATGGTAGGATCTTTGGTTATTTTTTTTAAAATAAAAGAAAGTAAGTATAATAAGTTTATTACTTTAGCTATATCTTTTTCTTTAGCAATTATGATTGGTATTAGTATATTTGATTTAATTCCAGAGTCATTTTTTAATTGTATTTATACCTATGGGTTTATTAAATCTTTAGTTATTCTTGTTATTGCTTTTATAGTTAGTTATATAGTTATAACTTTTATTAGTGGTTTAATGGAAAAAGAAGGGATAAAAGAAGATTTATATAAACTAGGTTTATTAAATATGCTGGTTTTAATCTTACATAATTTACCGGAAGGGATTGCTACTTTTTTAAGTAGTTATCAAGATATTACTTTAGGACTTAAACTAGGATTTGCTATAACTTTGCATAATATTCCAGAAGGAATAGCTATTGCTGTGCCTATTTATTTTTCTACGAAAAGCAAGTTTAAAGCTTTAAAAGCAACATTTATTTCTAGTATTGCCGAACCCCTAGGAGCCCTACTTGCCTTTATATTTTTAAAAAACTATGTAACTGATTTAATGATTAGTATTATATTAATTATTGTAGCGGGTTTAATGATTACTTTATCTATTCAAGAAATGTTACCTAAAGCTTTAAAATATAAAGAAAAAAAATATATGTATTTTGGTTTAATATTAGGAGTAATTGTCGTCTTATTAAATGTATTATTAGGAGCATAGAAAAAGAAACTAGTTTTCGCTAGTTTCTTTTAAAGTGGTAAAACCATTATCAAGGTTATAATCATATACTTCTTCAATAAAGTCATTAGTACTATTTTTAAGATTATAATATAGACTTCTTCTTACTTCACTACTCTTGGTGTATTTTCGTGCATTAGAGATTAATTTATTTCTTTCTGTCGTATTCTTATTATTTTGTTCTTCATCTGCAACAACTGGATATTTAGCTAAAGCTTGTTCTTCGGTTTCTTTGACTAATTTAGCATCTTCTTTTAAAGCTTTTAAGAATTCATTATAGTATTTGTTAACATCAATATACCGAATATGACTTAAGTTCTTTTCAACTTCATTAAAACGATTTAATTTATAAGTATCAAAAGTAATATTATCATCATTAGTAATCTTTCTTAAAGCCATTAAATCAGTCTTATAATCTACAGTACTCATTAATTTATTATTGTTTTTATCATACTTATAATTGCCCTTATCATCAAGTTGAGCAAATTCTTTTTTAATACTATTCCGATTAGAATAATACTCGATATAACCTTCATCATAGCCTTTGTAACCAAGCATTTCATAAGCAAACCATTTAATACTATAAGAATCAGGTCGGCCATAATCATTATGAGGTTGATACCATCTTACTTTATAAATGTTTTCTCCTCCGTAGCGGTTAGAAGTAATAGTAGAATAAATAACTGTTGGATACATTACTAATTTATTTTGAATTAAATCATTAATAGTCTCTAGATGCATAGCACTAATCGTATCTTCGGAGATTGTTTGATAAACGGTATTTAAGTAATTACGATAATATGGCATATCACTATCTATTTCGTAAAGATTAGCATTAGGATAAGATACTTGGACGGCTAAACGAGCTTGTTCGGCACTAGTTAAGCTTAAGAAAGCTTTTCCTTCTAAGTAATCCATGATGTATAAAGTTTCAAATAGCTTGCGATAAAAATCATGAATTTCACTCGTTGTATCAATTCGTTCAGGCTTTAAGTTAACACTTATTAAAGCTTTATCTTCAAAGTATCTTGATAAATTCATAACTATATCGCCATCACCAAAGCTTTGGGTTAGATTGCCATCAGCATAGTCTTCTCCCCCAGCATCAAATCTTCGGCCATAATCTTTTAAGAAAAGACGAGCATCCATATTATGTGCTGTTTCATGTGACCAAGTATGATATGTATATTCATAAGTATCTCCATATTCCGGTAAAAGATTACCATCCATTACCCCTTCTACCCGCCAAATGATGTAAGCGCCATTCGCCGTGGCTGCATTATAATCATTGTAAGCCCATTGGCCAATAACTTCATTAAAATTCTTATGGAATGGTTCTTCCGTCGAATTAGGGTTTTGGAAAGTTAAAACGCCATTTAAATCATAAGTATATCTTTTATCAATTTGAATTGTATGAATATTATTTAAGTATTTAGCATCAACTAATAAACCAGCTGTAGTTGTATAATAAGTTTTTAGTCTTTCGGCATAACTAGCAATTTTATCAGTTAGCTTCTTTTTTTCTAATTCATTGGTTGGATCCGTGATATAAGTTCTTTGAGCACCAATTATAAATTGCGTTGGTGTTGAAACAATATAAGCTGCATCTTTTGGTAAAGTAATAATTGGTAAAGCATAATTAAACCAATTAACATTAGTATTTTTATCTTGGGTTTTAATATGATTCCATAAACGATATTCAATATCATTTCGATTATCTATATTTATTTCAACAATATAACCTTTAAAAGCATCCCTATACCAAGTAGCTACATCTAAAGTACTTACCATATTTACTACTTGTTCTAAGAATTCCGGAATATTTTTAGAATTAGTATAATTTCCTAAAAGATTAGCAAAAACATCACTAGTTCGATTAGTTTGAAAATTACTTTCTTGATTTAAATATAAATCAACAATTGTATCAATATTTAAATTTTTATAACCATTACTATTAAATAAAATTAAATCATATAACTTAATACCATTGATATCTACATCATAAAATCTTCTAAAATAATTATAGACATAAACTACTTTTTCTAATTTTTGATTCTTTTTTATTTCTCTTTCTAGATAATTATTAATAACCTCATCATTTAACGTATTTGTATAATTACTATTAGCTAAATATTTTAAGACAAGATCTTTTATTTCTTTTTTTGTAACCTCATTATAAAAATCTTTATAGATACGACTATCTAAACTAGGAGTTAAAGAATCTAAGTTATCTTCATATTTTAAACTTAATATATAATTAGTTAAGTTATTTACTAGTTGCGAATTACTATTAATAACATAGTTTTTATAACAATAATCAATATTTAATTCAGGAATCCGATAATTAGCCACAAAATCATAGATAGATTCAAAATAAACATTATAATCTTTATAAGTATTATTTTCAAAAACTATTTTTATTTTAACAATATTTTTAACAGTTGAATCTGTTAAATAACTAACAATAGAACCATTACTATCTAAAGCTAAAATATGTTTAATTTTAAGATTATTTAAATCATGATCTAAAACATTTAAGGAACTAGCTACAATCTTCTTACTATCATAATAAGGCATTAATAATTTTAAGTTATAATATAAGGTTTCTTTGCTTTCTTGATAATCAACTAAATCATCACTTAACTTAATATTACTTGTTTTATCTTTTTTAAAGATAGGAATATTATTTATACTAATATTTTCTAAAGACCAAATTTCTTTATCAAAATTTAATTTATTTACAAATAAATCACTATTAATATCACTTTCGCTGATATAGTTAAGACCATTAATGGCTTTTTCTGGTTCTAAACCAATTATATAGTTATTATCTAATTTATTGGTATTATTCGTAAAGCCACTTTTAAAACCTTTATTATTTAAACTAATATTATTATTTAAAGTAATATTTGCACTATATACGCAAGCTAAACTACAAGATACGCCATCATTACCACTTAAAGTAACATTAGTTAAACTATTTTTAATTTCCGTATTACGAGCATTACCAATTAAACCACCGATGAAATTAAAGTTTGTAGAAATAGACCCAATAGCATAAGCATTCGTAATATAAGAATTATCAGTTTTACCAATTAAGCCTCCGACTCCTTGGGTATTATAATTAGCATTTAAAACAAAATCTAAAGAACGAACATTTTCTAAAGTACTCTTATTAGCATAACCAATTAAGCTTCCTGATTCACTAGGACTAGCGGTTTTAATTAAGTTTTTGACTAGGATATCTTTAATCGTCGAATTAGTCGCTTTATTTGCTAGTAATCCTTGATAACTAGAACTATTTAATTTACCATCATATAACCCAACATTTTCGACAGTAGCACCATCTAATTCTCTAAATAATGGTTTATTAAGATTTTTAATAATATAACCATTACCATCAAACTTTCCTTTAAAGACAACATCAAAGACATAAGGACTAGAATTATCTAGCATTTGGGCATTTAAATCATGCGTTAACTTAACTGTAGCATTAGGATTATTAGTTATGAACTCAATTAAATATTCTAAAGTTGTTTCGTTAATAACTTTTCCATCTTTAATTGTGCCAATGGAAAGACTAACATTTTTCTTAAGATTATTATTTTCATTAATCGTATTTTTATAATCTAAATCAACCATTAATTTACCATTTAATTCATAAACATTAGTTATTTTACTACGAATACTAGGCATATTATTCATTTTAATTTCAAGAAAATAATCGTCTAAATTAGTTTTTAAATCATTATAATCAATTATATCTTTTAATACTACTAAATCATTTTCATATTTATATATAAATATATCCGTTATATCTTGTAAAACAACTGTATTTTCGGCTAAAGTAATTAATTCTTCGAAAATGGTTACATCATGAAATTCATTTAAATTATTATTCTTTTCAATATCTAAATCAATATCAGCTTTAAATTTTAGATAATATCTAGTTTCATTAGTTAAATTAAATTCCATATTTTCTTCATAAGGTATAGTAGTTAATAGACTATTTTGTTCATTATAAATTTCTAACCAAGCCTTATTTAGACTATTATCGCCATCATTTAAGCTAATATTTAATTTTAAAGTATTATCTTCTATTTTATAGTTAAAGCTTTCTAGGCTAACTTTATCTTTTAAAACTTCAGCTGTAAATACTACCGGTTCTTTTAAAGAAACTTTTTTGCCATTACTTAAGATAATTTCTTCAAGATTAATATTTTTAAGACCTGATGTATTATAGCTTTCATAAGCTAAAAAGGAAAAATTATCGACAGTATTAGTAACGTTATATTCTTTATTATTAATAATGGCTTTGGCAATAGTTAAATCTTTTGGTAAGCCTTCCACCTCAAATTTAAGCATGACTTTTTGAAATTTATCAAAGTAGTTATTACCTCGACCACTTAAAGCCTCGGCCTTAGTTATAGTAATATTATCATAAAGCTCAGGATTATATAAGCCATAGGTAATTTCCTTGATTAAATCATTTTCTACATAATTTTTATTTTCAAGTTTATCTAAAGTATTGGTATCTAAATCATAATCAGCATAAAACTTTATTGAAAAATCTTTAGCTATTTCTAAATTATCCAATGTTACTTCATTAAAACCTTCTATTATTTCTTTTTTGATATCCCCTGCTTGAAGATAAGCTTTATGAAGTCCCCCTTTATCAGTTACTAAAGCAAATTTTAAAGTAGCCTTTTGTTCTTCATAATTATCTTCGATTACTAGATTATCAATCTTTGGTTTATCTTTTAATACATCAATTTCAGTTATATAATTACTTACCGAAAAATAATCTTGGACTAAGGAATTATAGGTTTCTTTACGTAATCTTACGCGATCTACTCGTAAAGTTATAAGACCGGCCTCATCAGGTACCGTAAAGCTTACTTCGGTTGATTTAAGACCATTAGAAGCCCCATCATAATTTATGCCATTAATGGTAACACCGGCAAACTCGTTATACTTCTTTTGTAATTCTTCACTTACTTCTAAAAATATTTTTACTTTATATAATTTTTGATTTTTAGTTGGGAAGATATTGGTAACTGTTATATCGGTTATCTTAATATCACTTTGGGTCAGAATTTCTTCATCCCCGATATTTTTATCAATATAATCGTGTCTTTCTGTTCCTAAATTATAATTAGCCATAAATTTAAGCTTATAGAATCCAGCATTATTAGATGAATAAGATAAAGTAAAGTCTTGATTAAAGTCTTCTTTGGCAATTTCTTTTTGGGCAATTTGTTTATTAGTTGAATCGACTAAAACAGCCGTAAGTTTATTTATAGTCTCATCATTATCAATGATATGATAAGAAGTCGTAATTTCTTTATTTTCACTACTAGATAATTTAATATCGCTTACTACCGGAGCTTCTTTTAAGACATTATAAACTAAAGAGTCCATTGTATAATCTTTATCTAGCTCAAAAGCTTTCATATTTTTAATAACTACTTTGGCAATCTTTAATTCATGTCGGCCAAAATCAAGAGGAGCAAAATTAGTTAGGGCAACGGTATAATGATTGTTATCAATTGTTGTAACATTATATTCTTTACCATCAACGATAATATATTCTACCTCAAAATTATAACGATTCGTACTATCAAAAGAAATAACGGGATCTTCGCCCTTAGCTAAAGCATCCGTAATAGAAATATTATTTATTTTAAAATTATAATTACTGCCAATAGAAAGTGTATGAATATAAATAGCATCTTCATAATAATTATCTTCGCCAATTTGACTATCTAAATCATACTTAGCATTAACAGTCGCTTTATAAATAATTCCTTCTTTAAAATCATAACTAAAATGATTATTTTCGGTAATATCCTCCTTTATAACTTCTTGACCTTCCGGGTCAGTTACCGTTAAATAACCTTCAATAAAAGCATGATCAGGGTCTTCTAATTTAAAGTTAAATGTTTTATTTTCATCATCAACATTAAACATATCAATATATGGCTTGGTTTTTAAAATATCTTTCTTTATTTTTAAATCAGTTTTCACGGCTTGACCATTATCTAAAATAGCTTCGCTAATTTCAAATGTATGTTCCCCATATTTTTCCGGAGTTTTAACTACGACAGCATCATAATCACTATATCTTGTAACTTTATATTTAACATTATCAACTACAACTTCATTAACTTGTTCTAATGGTTCCACAGTTGTTTTAAATTCTAAAGTTACTTCCCCTTTTTCAATATAATAAGTTGTTTCTCTTTCTTCTAACGTAACTTTATACTTTCTTTTATTAGCCTCAGTTACCGAACCAGCCACATCACCAACATCAACTTTGCCATCCCCGTTAGTATCGGGTACTTTTTCTTGATCTTGATTATCATCTGGCTTAGTTACAGGTGGTTCAGACTCTTCTGGTTCTTTTTCTTCTTCTTTATTACTATCATTATTATTACTATTAGCATTATTATTACTACTAGTATTATTTTGTTCTTGACTAGGTTGATCACTACTATCTTGAGTACCTTTTAAGTCAATTAAATATTTGATTATTTCTTTGGCATCTTCATAATCTTTAATACCATCATTATTTACATCTTTTTTGTTATTATTCACTATACTTAGTCCAATTGTTAAAGATACAAATATTATAGAACAAATTATCATAATTTTACTTACTAGACTATTAACCGGTAATTTTAAAGCATATATTAAAATTAAGGAAACTAATAAAAGAATAGTTATAGCAATGGTAAAAGTTAAAACAGGCTTTAATTTAAAAGTCTTAATTACTTTATCTTCGCTACTTATAATATTACTTTCACTTTGATTATTTTCTAAAACATTATTATTACTATCTTTAGTTACTAATACTTCGACTTCTTTGGAAGAAAAATAATAATTTTTCTTCCCATCAGAGGCCGAAATATTATTTAAAGTAATTTGAGTCTTCCCAGCATGAGCATCATCTTTTACCTTTAAAGTAACTTCTAAAAGATTATCTAATATTTCTCCAGATTTATTAATTAAACCAAATTTCTTATTCTCTTTATTATAAATAACTTCACTCCAAGCTGGACTACTAGTAAAATCATTTTCCTTTATTACTTCAAAAACATTTTCATCATAAGAAAGCGTTGCTAAAAGAGCGTATAACTTGGTATCTGCATCTATACTAGCTTTAATAGTAACTTCATCACCACATTCTAAATCAGTTTTATTAGCTTCTAATATAACTCTATTTTGGGCTTTTCCAATTATTGGGAAAAGCATTAAGAAAATAAAAGTTAAAAAGATTTTTTTAAATATCTTATTATTCATATAAACCACCCCATTATTTGTCTTTCTTTCAATAAATATTATATAAAAATTGTTAGAATATGTCAATAATATTTGTAAAATATTTGTCCAAAAAATTATGAATAATTAGTAAAAATGTCTCTTTTTTTGATAACAAATAATTAGTGAAAATGTCCCTTTATATTTTTCTATTTATAATAGGCAATTATGTGATAGGCTTCTTTAGCCAAAGGCTGATAATATAGGCCTTTGACAAGCCGATAACATCACATAATTGGGTTCCTGTTGTAAATAGAAAAATAAAGACATTTTCACTAATTATTCAAATTTTAAATAGGGACATTTTCAAAAATTATTCACAAATATTTGTAAAATATTTGTCTAAAAAATACCAAAAATAATTCTAATTATTGGTAATAAATTAATGATTAAAAATAGTTTATTAAGCCATAATAATATTGGGAGGGAAGAATCATGAGTTTAAGAAATAACAACCAAAAAAACTCTGCACGTAATAGTTCTAGTAATTGTTCTAATAGAGCTAATAATAGACAACAAAGCTCTAATAGAGCCAATAATCGTGCCAATAACAAAGCTCGTAATAACGAAGCTAGATAGTAATTTAAAAAGGAACTGTTGGAAAATTAAAACTAAATTTTTCAACAGTTCTTTTAATTTGCATTTTCTTGAGCAAAACTAATATTAACCGTTAGTTGCTTACCCATATTTATATTTTCTTCACTTGCTGAATCTAAATAAGACACCATAATAATCCAAGTATCCGTTTGCCCATCAATAAAGTCATCACTAGATATTGGTTCACCTCTGGCTACAGTGATTCGTCCATTAAACTCTGTAATATCAAAGCCACTGATGCCATTATAAGTTTTATATACCAAGTTATCTAATTGGGTCATTGGCTCCGTTTCTTTCGGTTTTATAATAGTTAATAAGATAACTGGTTTTAATTCATCGGTTTGATAAGTAAAACCGGTATTATTTATATCTAGATACATATTATAAGGCATAATGGCATTTTTAGTTATATTATTAGCTACTAACTTAACTTTGGGTTTATTTGTAAGCGTATAATTATTATTATATTTAGCTAGATTTTCTTCGGTAATTAGAATATTTAAAGGATGATTATTATCTAAAATAAAGTCTATTTTATTAAGAGGCGAACCTTTTTTAGGAGTATCATTATTTAAAAATGCATAAGACATGCGCAATAATAAAGTAAAAGATACCCCGATAATTAATAAAGCTAATATCTTTAATCGCTTATCACTTTTAATTCTTTCCAACATTTATAGCATCTCCTTTAGTTCTAATTTCCACAATAGTTTCTCCTAAATTCCAATTATTTAATTTATAATTTATAACTTTGGCATTACGTTTTAAGACCTCATGCGTTTTATTGGTTAAAATATTTGTACTTTTTCCATGGATAATGATAATAATAGAATTATTAAGTAAATAATTATCTTCAATAAAACGATTAATTAAAACTTCTGCCATCGCTTGAGTTTCATTATGTAAATCTAGTTTTGGTGTTTTACTAGTTATGAGCATTATTACTTCCTGGACTCGCTTCTTTATTACTTGGATTAACGGTTTTAGCATAATAATCTAAAACATCTGATAAAACAGGCATTGATGGTTTTGAACCAATTTTCGTAACTGATAAACCCGCGGCAATATTAGCAATCGTAACACACTTTTCTAAATCAAAGCCACTAATTAAGCCATAAGTAAATGCTCCATGGAATATATCTCCTGCTCCAGTTGTATCTTGAGCCTCAACTTTTAAACCAGGCATAATCTTAATTTGATTATTATATACATACATTGCTCCATGTTCTTCTAAAGTAATAACTATTTTAGCACTAGGATACTTATTTTGTAATTTAGTATAAGTATCAACTAAACTTTGCGGAGAATCATATTTTATTGTGCTACCCGTTATTTTTTCCGCAAATTCTTTTGAACAAATAACATAATGCATATATTTGCATAGTTCCGCAATTTCTTGGATAGGTCTGCCGGCATCAATAATTCTTAAAGCCTTAGGAAATTTGCTTATCGCATTTTGAACAGCGGTATAGTCATGCCCATCCGTATAGATTATATCAGGAGTAAAATCATATTGAAACTTTTTTATAGCCGATAAATCACTAGGTAAATTAAAGACAGTTCTAGAACCATTACTTTTATTAATTAAGATAAAAGATAAAGAAGTTGATTTTTCATAAGTGGTTTCAATATAATTAGTATTAACATTAACACTTTGAAATTCTTTTTTGATGCGTTCGGCATAATCATCGGAACCTACAACTGTTGCTAAAGTCGTCTCAACTCCCCATTTACCTAATAAATAAGCAGCATTAGCTGCGGGTCCTCCCCCACACTCTACTTTATTATTAAGCCGATATTTTACATTTTCTTTGGGATATTCCTCAACAACACTACTAATATCATAACTGGTATGCCCAATACATAAGACTTTCATTAGTAAACCACCTTTCCTTATTAACTTTTCTACTCTACTAATTAATAATAGCAAAAGTTTACTTTAAAATCAAGATGAGCATTTAAAAAAAATAACTAATTTACCATTAGCTATTTTGTTTTACAAATTTTTTAAATTCTTTAAATTCTGAAGCATCTTCTAAATCAGTTTGGGCTAATTCTTCTAATAAAGTTTTTTGCTTACGATCTAATTTCGTTGGTATAATAATATTAACAACAACATACATATTACCTCTAAGTAAAGAATTAGGTGATTTTATCCCTTTTCCTTTTAATTTAAGCTTAGTATAGTTTTGGGTTCCTGGTTTTATTTCTAATAATACATTTCCTGTAAGCGTAGGAATTTCTTTTTTACAACCGAGGGTAGCTTCTGTGATAGTAAGAGGAACTTCTAAATAAATATCTTGGTCTTGTCTTTCATAGAAAGGATGTTCTTTTATTTTAAATTCAACAAAAACATCGCCATTAGAACCACCATTTACACCCGTTCCTCCTTTGCCACTTAAACGAAGTTGAGCATTTTCATCAACTCCTTCGGGAATTACCACAGTTAGATTTTTCGTGCTTTTTACAATTCCTTTACCGCGGCATTCACTACAAATAGAAGAATATGTTTTACCTTGACCATGACAATCTGGGCAAATTTTTTGTGTTTGCATATAGCCAAAGATCGTTTGTTGTTCACTTAAGACTCGGCCTTGACCATGACAGGTTGGACAAGTTTTTTCATCAAAACCGCCTTGACCGTGGCATTTACTACAAGCTACATTAACATCAAAACTAATATTTTTTTCACATCCCTTAACGGCTTCTTCAAAGCTTAAATTAACCACAACTCTAACATCTTCACCGCGAGAGTTTCTAGAAGTACTCCGGCCTCTTGAAGAGTTAAAGCCAAAGCCACCAAAACCGCCGCCAAATAAATCATTTAAAATATCATCTAAATTGATACTTCCAAAATCAAAGTTTTCAAAACCTGAGGAAGTTCCTCCGCCATTTTGGAATGCGGCATGACCAAATTGATCATATTGTTTTCTTTTAGCTGGGTCCGAAAGAATGGCATAAGCTTCACCAATTTCTTTAAACTTTTCTTCAGCTCCAGGTTCTTTATTAACATCGGGGTGATATTCTTTAGCGAGCTTTCGAAAGGCTCTTTTTATTTCTTCATCCGTAGCATTTTTGCTTACTCCTAAAACTTCATAATAATCTTTTTTATTCATTTTCTACCTCACTTAAGTTGGCAAGTTCATCAACTAGAGAATTAAAATATTGGAAGGCTTCTTCTAAAGTACTCGCACTTTCCATATCTACACCAGCCACTTTTAAAGATGCAATTGGACTTTTAGTTGCTCCTAATTTTAAGAACTCTAAGTAATTTTCTTTAGCATCTTTTTGGCCATTTAAAATATTCATCGCAATAATTATGGAAGCAGCATAAGCTGTAGCATATTGATAAACATAAAAATTCATGTAAAAATGGGGAATCCGCATCCATTCATATTTTATATCTTTATCAACTACGATATTTTTTCCATAATAATGCTTATTTAATTTATAATATAAATCATTTAATAAATCACAAGTTAAAACTTCGCGATTTTGTTCTTTTTCATGAATCGTTTTTTCAAATTCACTAAACATTGTTTGCCGATATATCGTTGCTTTAAAATCATTGATTAAATCATCAATTAAATATTTTTTAGTTTCTAAATCAGTGGTCTTACTAATTAAATACTTGCTTAATAATATTTGATTAACTTGACTAGCAACTTCGGCAACAAATATCGAATAATTATAGTCTTGGAATTTTTGATTTTTAATTGCATAGTAATAATGCATAGCATGCCCTAGTTCATGAATAAGGGTTGAAACATTATTAAGACTGCCATCAAAACTTAATAAAACATATGGATGGGCATTATAACAAGCTGTACAATAAGCTCCATTTCTTTTTCCATCATTAGGGCAATAATCAATCCAGCCTTCATCAAAAGCCTTCATAATATTTTTGACATAATCTTCTCCTAAAACACTTAAAGAGTTTCTAATTAATTCTTTAGCCTCATTTATCGTATAAGTCTTCGTTCGTTCTTTTAATATTGGCGCATAAGTATCATAAATATGCAAAGTATCTAAATGCAAGGCCTCTTTTTTTAATTGCCAATATTTTGTCAAAGGACTAATATTAGCTCTAACAACTTTAATTAAATTAGAATATATATATGGAGGAATATCATTTACAAATAAAGAGGCTTCTAAAGCACTTTTATAACCTCTTATTAAAGAAGCTCGATTATTTTTTTTAACTTCAGAAGAAAGTAAAGAGGCATAAGTATTTTGAAAATTGGCATAAGTTTTTAGTAACTTATGAAAAGCTTTTTTTCTTACCTCTTGCTTAGGACTTTCAATAAATTTTCGGTAGCTTTTTTCAGTTAGTTCTTCATTTTTTCCTTCTTCATTTTTAATTTTCCCAAATCTTAAATCAGCATCCGTAAGATAAGAATAAACTTCATCAGGAGTTTTAAAACAAGCCGAGATACTAGATAAAAGTTTTTCTTCTTTTTCACTTAAAATATAGGGCTTAACTTTAAACATTTCTTTTAAAACTCGGGCATAACTCTTTAATTTAGGTTCTTCTTCTAGATATTTATTAATTAATTTATAATCACTTTTTAAGATTTCTGGGCCAATAAAAGCTGTCTGAGCTTGATATAATTCGTATAAATTACCTACTTTTCCATATAAGCTTTGAAAATAAGTATTAGTAGTATCTTGGTCATTTTGAATATGCGCATAAATAAGTAATTTTTCTAGTCTTTGGGATAGATCATTATCAAATTCTAATAATTCTAATAAATTTTTAGGATTATCTAAAATATGGTTTTGAAAACTTGCATATTTAACTAAAGAATTTTCTATAAAAGCATAATCTTTATTAAAATCATCAATTGTTGGATATATATCTTCTACTTGCCATTTTTCCGTCTTAGGAAAAGAATCTCTATTTTTCATAATTCTCCTTTAACTTAAGGAAAGAAATAGTCATCCTATTTCTTTTCTTCGTATGTAGCATCTTCAACTTTTTCTGAATCACTACCATTTTCATTTGTTTCATTAGCTTGATTATTTTTAGCTGCTTCTTGATATACTTTAGTAGCTAAATCCATAGCTGTTTTATTTAATGCTTCTGTCTTAGCTTTAATATCATCAATATCTTCGCCTTCTAAGGCTTTCTTTAATTCGGCTATTTCATCTTCAGCCTTCTTCTTATCATCTTCACTTACTTTATCACCTAAATCTTTTAAGGCTTTTTCGGTCGCAAAGATACAAGAATCGGCATCATTTCGAACATCAGCTTGAGCTTTTCGTTTTTCATCAGCTTCTTTATTAGCTTCAGCTTCTTTCATCATTTTATCTATTTCTTCATCGCTTAAATTAGTTGAAGAAGTAATTGTAATAGATTGTTCTTTATTAGTACCTAAATCTTTTGCCGTAACATTAACAATACCATTAGCATCGATATCAAATTTAACTTCAATTTGTGGTACGCCTCTTGGAGCTGGTGGAATATTCGTAAGTTGGAAGTTTCCTAAAGTCTTATTATCGGAAGCCATTGGTCTTTCCCCTTGTAAAACATGGATATCAACGGCTGGTTGATTATCGGCAGCTGTTGAAAAGACTTGGCTCTTACTTGTTGGAATAGTGGTATTTCGAGGGATTAAAACAGTCATAACATTACCTAAAGTTTCTAGACCTAAAGATAAAGGTGTAACATCAAGTAAGACAATATCATCAACTTCGCCGGTTAAAACTCCCCCTTGAATAGCGGCACCCATAGCGACAACTTCATCAGGGTTAACACTCTTATTTGGTTCTTGCCCAAGTTCTTTTTTAACAAGTTCTTGAATATACGGAATTCTTGTTGAACCACCAACTAAAATAACTTTATCAATATCAGTTGTTTTAAGTTTGGCATCTTTTAAAGCTTTACGAACTGGTTCTAGAGTAGAATCAAATAAATCACGACATAAGTCTTCAAATTTAGCTTTTGTTAAACTTACTTCCATATGAACTGGACCATCATCATTTTGGGCAATAAATGGTAAACTAATTTGTGCCGTCGTCATTCCCGATAAATCTTTCTTAGCTTTTTCTGCGGCATCTTTAATTCTTTGCATGGCCATCGGATCTTTGCTTAAATCAAGACCATGTTCTTTTTTAAATTCAGCTACTAAATAATCACTAATTCTTTTATCAAAGTCATCGCCACCTAAACGATTATTCCCACTGGTAGCTTTTACTTCAAATACGCCATCACCAAGTTCAAGAATGGAAACATCAAATGTTCCACCCCCTAAGTCATAAACTAAAATAGTTTGAAGTTTATCTTGTTTATCAAGGCCATAGGCTAAAGCAGCTGCGGTTGGTTCATTAATAATTCTTTCTACTTCTAACCCAGCAATCTTACCTGCATTTTTGGTTGCTTGTCTTTCGGCATCATTAAAGTAAGCTGGGACCGTTATAACGGCTTTTGTAACTTTTTCGCCAAGATAACTTTCGGCATCTTTCTTTAATTTACTTAAGATTTTGGCACTTATTTCTTCGGGTGTCCACTTCTTTCCATTAGCTTCCACCTTTTCGCTTGTTCCCATCTTTCTTTTAATAGATGAGATTGTATTTTTAACATTAGTTACAGCTTGTCTTTTCGCTGTATCCCCTACTAATTCTTCATCGCCTTTAAAAGCGACAACTGATGGAGTAGTTCTGCCTCCCTCAGGATTTGGGATAACTTTTGGTTCTCCCCCTTCTAGAACAGCAACACAAGAGTTAGTTGTTCCTAAATCAATACCAATAATTTTACTCATATTTATTCACTTTTCCTTTCTTTATCTTAAAACGAGTAATTATTCACTAACTTTGACCATAGCTACTCTAAGAACTTTATCCTTATAAGTATAGCCTTTTTGCATTACATCTAAAACGATGCCTGGTAAAACATTATCTTCATGCTGGGTTAAAACTGCCTCCATCGTCTTAGGGTCAAATTCTTTATTTAAACAATCTATAACTTTAACTTCTTTTTCCGCTAAGGCATTCATAAGTAAAGCATAAATCATTTTAAATCCTTCTAAGAACTTCGATAATTCATCGGATAAATCTGTATCATCTAATTTTATGGCTCTTTCAAAATTATCGACAATCGGCAAGATTTTTTTAATTAAATCTTCGCCTTCATATTTATAAATATTATTTATTTCTTCTTCATATCTTCGCCGCATATTTTGCATCTCCGCGGTAATTCGTAATAATTTTTCATTAAGAGCCATTTTTTCTTCTTGAAGTTTTATAACTTCTTCATTTTTCTTCTTTTTTTCTTTAGGCAATTTTTCTTTTTTCACTTCAACTTTTTCTTTTGTAACTTCTTTTTCTTCTGACATAATTTATTCTCCTTTTTTCTTATCAATGGAATCATTAACAAATTCAAGTAAGCCCACAATTCTTTGATAGTCCATCCGTTTTGGACCAATCACGGCAATTGTTTTTTCTTCGCCATCGACATTATATTTTTTTCTTATAATTGTAACATTTGGATCAAATTCTGTTTCTTTACCAATATAAATTTTTATTTCTTCATCATCATTTGGTTTATCTAACTTATCTAAATAAGTACTATTTTCAAACTTCTTAGCAATTTTCTTAATTTCTTCAGCATCATCATACTCCGGTTGATCGAAGATATTGCTTCGACCATTAACATGAATGCTACTACCTTTGGCAAAGTCTGTTAAAGCATCATAGAAAATATTATAAACGGTTTCATATTGATAAATACTTTTCTTAATAATCGGCTTAATTTCTAATTCTAGCTTTTTACTTACTTCATTAATTGGCGTTCCAACCAGTAATTTATTAATAATCTCACTGGCTTTAATTAATTCATTTATATCCGTATTATTTGGTAAAGTAAATTGTTTATTTTCCACATGTCCTTTATCTGTACAAATAACAGCCACAACTTGGGTCTTATTTAAAGCAATAATATTTACTTGTAACAAATGATTATCTAAACTACTTTTTCCTAAAACAACACTTGTATAATTCGTAAGTTCACTAATAATTTCCATACATCTATTAATAGCATCCGATAAATTAAGTTCGTTATTTGAAAAAATCTTTTGTAACTGCAACATATCTTTGCCCGTTAGTTTCTCCGGTTCCATTAAGTTTTCGACGTAATATCGGTAGCCTGCTTCGGAAGGAACCCTTCCCGAAGAAATATGATTTTTTTCTAATAAACCTAATTCTTCTAAATCAGCCATTTCGTTTCTAATCGTCGCACTTGATAAATTAAATTTATCACATAAAGATTTCGAACCGACAGGTTTAACCGTCTTTATATAAGTTTCCACGATTTCTTTTAAGAGATTATTTTTTCTTTCATCCATAAACCTACCTCTTTTTAGCAATCTAAACTTTCAATTGCTAATTACATTATAAACATATGATTAGCACTTGTCAAGTTAGAACTGCTAATTTTTTCAAAATTATTATGTCTATATTTTGTCAAGATTATATTATTAATCTTTCTTCTTAAAAGTAAATATGGTATTCTAAAAATAGAAAGAAGGTAAATAAATGAGCGAAGCTAATTTAGAAGAAGTAAAAAGAATTAAAAAAGCCATTGAAGAAGTTGATATGCGTCTTAAAACACTTGTGACATCTGATAGCGTTAGTATCGTGGAAGTTAAAGATTTAAGAAATAAAAAAGAAGAATTAGAGAATAAATTAAAAGAATTAACTTCTTTAGAAGAATATCAAAGAATTATGGAAAATAGAGATTATTTGATTGAATTTGCGAACCATGAAAATGAAGAATTAAGAAAACTACAAGAAAAAGAAGATGAGGAAGTAGCCGCGGCTATAGCCTCTTTAAGTACCGGATCATTTTCCAAACCAGCTGCCAAAGATGCACCTGTGCCTTTAGAAAACACGCAGCCAATTGATTTTGCTCAAGAATTTTATCAAGAAAAAGCTAAGAATAATGGTAATAAAAATAAAAATGAATTAATTAAAAAGATGCGTGATTATATTGTTAAAACTTATTGTAATAGTCTCCTTCATCCTACTTTAGATGAAAACTGTGAAGTAGTCTTAGGTTTTGATGGCAAAGATAATATTAAATTTAATAAAAAGTTATTAGAAGCAGGTTATGATACTATTAGACAATTATTTAATCTTACGGCTGGTTCCACAATCGATAAAATGGGCTTATTTTATGATGGCAGGCCTTGGGCTCATAATCTCCAAGAAATTCGGATGCTTAAAGCTTTAGCTTCTGCTTATGGTCTTATTCAAGAAGAAAATTTAACAACTACTAGTAAGCTTATTGAAATTACCGAAGAAAGTGAAGAAAAACATCGTTAAGATGGTTTTTTTAAGCTTTCAATAGCCTTCATAACAGCTATTTTGCCATATTCATAGGTTAAACTTCCTTGAAGATAAATAACATATGGTTCTTTAACCGGGCCATCACAAGAAAGCTCAATAGAAGAGCCTTGGGTAAAAGAACCAGAGGCCATAATAATCTTATCTTTATAACCTGGCATATCAACTGGTTCTAAATAGGCATGGGCATCTATCGCGGATGATGCTTGAATACTTCTTACAAAAGAAAGCAAATTATCTTCATTTTCTAAATAGATTAATTCTACAATGTCAGCTCTTTCTTCGTTCCAAGCCGGATCACATTTAAAACCTTTTTCAGCTAATAAGAAACTCGCTAAAACCACTGTTTTTAAAGCACTAGCAACAACACTTGGGGCTAAATATAAACCTTTTAAAATATTTTTATTAGCTCCTAAGGATGGTCCTACTTCTTTAGCTTCCCCTACTACATTTAATCTCTCACTACATAAATTTACTAAATCTTTTTTCCCAACAATATAGGCTCCATTCTCAGCAATACCACCCCCTAAGTTTTTAATTAGGGAGCCTACGACTAAATCGGCTCCTACTTCGCTTGGTTCTTTTCTACTAACAAATTCACAATAACAATTATCCACCATAACAATAATATTTTCATTAATCTCTTTAATTAGTTTAATAACGATTTCGAGTTTTTTAATGGTTAAGCTTTTTCTTAAACTATAGCCTCTTGATCTTTGAATTTCAATCATTTTAACGGGATTATTTAATAAATATTCTTTTATTTTAGCATAATCAAAATCATCATCTTTTAAATCAATTTGGGCATAATTTATCCCAAAGACTTTTAAAGAACTTGGATTATCATCAAAACCAATAATAGAATCAAGAGTATCATATGGTTTACCCGTAATAGATAAAAGAGTATCACCTGGCCGCAAAATGCCAAAAAAAGCTGTTTGGAGCGCATGGGTTCCGGAGATAAATTGATTGCGAACTAGGGCATCTTCTGTTTTAAAGATATCCGCATAAATACTCTCAATTTTATCTCTTCCTAAGTCTCCATAACCATAACCAGTGGAAGAAGCAAAATCGGCTTCACTAACCTTATATTTATGAAATGCATCTAAGACTTTTTGACTATTTAATAAAGCTATATCCTCAATATTTTTAAATACTTCTTGTAACTTATCTTCCTTAATCATAATATCCTCCATCAACTTTTAAAACTGTATCATTAATATAACTTGCTTCATTACTAGCTAAAAAATAAACGGCATTAGCTATTTCTTCAATCGATGCAAATCTATGCAATAATGATTTATTTAAAATTTCTTCTTTGAAACTGGCACTTAAATCTTGATTCATATCGGTTTCTACCCAACCTGGACAAAGACAATTAACCCGAATATCAGGAGCTAGGCTTAAAGCAAAACTATGCGTAAGTGAAACAACGCCCGCTTTGGATGCATCATAATCAACGCTTTCGGGATAAGTATGCTTAAATATACTATTTGAGGCAATATTAATAATAGATCCTTCGGCCATTAAACAAGAGGCATACTTAGAAACTAAAAATGTTCCTAGTAAATTAGTATCAATTACTTTTTTAAAATCTAAAGCACTTTTATCTTGAATATCTTGATCTAGACTAATTCCCGCATTATTGACTAAACAATCTAATCTTTTGATCTTTTCTAAATTTAACTTTACTTCTTCTTCTTTAGATACATCAAACTTAAGCAAGATTACTTTAACCCCATACTTTTCTTCTAATTCTTTCTTTTTTTCTAAAGCTAAGGCATCATTATGTAAATAATTTAAATAAATATTATAATTTTTCGAAGCAAACTTTTCAGCAATAGAAGCCCCAATACCTTTAGATGCTCCTGTAATTAAAACCCACTTATCCATCAAAAATCACCATATTCATTATAAACGTTTTTATTTAAACTATAAAGCTTTTATTTCTCGATTCGTTTTATTTATTTTATTTTCAATATTAACTCTTTGAACAACAAATAACATAATAACTACATTAACCGTATAACTTCCCCCATAACTTAAAAGAGGTAAAGGAACGCCCGTTAAAGGAATTAAAGCAAGGATACCTAATAAATTAATTAAAATATGCAAAGTTAAATACCAAAATGTGCCATAAGCTAAGATACTACAACGTAATGTTTCGCTTTCTTTAGCTATTTTTAAAATTCGAAATAACATAAACATATAACCTAAGATAACAATAACGCCTGTAACTAAACCAAGTTCTTCTACAATAATTGGAAAAATAAAGTCGGTATGACTTTCGGGTAAATATAAATATTTTTGGGTCGAATTACCTAGACCTACTCCAAATAAGCCCCCATGATTAATGGCAATTAAGCCATTACAAACTTGATAACCAGTAACTTCCGTATATCTTTGGCAAGGATTTTTAAAATTAAGCCGATCTAGTTGCATCTTATTTAAAATACTTCCTCCCATATAAACTAAAGCCACTACCCCAATAACAACAGCTAGACCAATTATTTTAATTACTTTTAATATATTATTTTTAACGGCTGGAATACTTATAAAAATTAGAAAAACTATTCCTGCCACAATGACCGCGCTACCTAAATCTGGTTGCATAATGATAAGACCAGAGATAATTGCCCCAAAGCCTAAAGGAATTAAATAAGCATAAATATTTTTTACTTTTCTTTTTTGTAATGTATTATAAAAACAAGCGGAAAAAATAATTAAAACTGTTTTTGCAAATTCACTTGGTTGCAAACTAAAAAAACCTAAATCATACCAACTTATAGCGGGTCCCGTATGTTTTATAAGACGACTTTTAACAAAAAGCAAAGCTAAAGAAGCAATTATGCCAAGAACTAATGGCCATGATAAAGCACTATATCTTTTAGTTGGTAAAGGTAAAATAATTAAAAAACCAACAACTATCGCGGCACTAATAAAGATTGCTTGCTTTAAGAAAAAATAATAAGTTGGAACATCATATCTAATAACCGTGGATACACTAGAAGCACTATATATCATAATTAAACCAAATATACTAAATAAAAGCATCATTATAAATAATGGTATATCCATTTTAGAAATTAACTTGCGCATAATTATTCTCCTACTTAAAATTGTATCATATATTAGTTAAAAAACTAGATATTTTAAAAAAATTAGGTATTTTTAATGTCAAAAATTGACATATTTTAGTATATTATATTAGATACATAAAGGAGGTATAATAATATGTATTATTACGGAAATAACGGTTACTATGGTGGCGGTTATGGCGCAAATCCTTGCTGTGGTGGTCAAACCGGCGGATATGCAGGATACACAAGTGGATATGGCTTTGGCGCTGCTATTTGGATAGTTTTATTTATTTTACTTGTTATAATCCTTGGTGCTGGCTGGGGCTGGAATAACAACAATAATAACTAATAAAAAGGAAGCAAGATACTTCCTTTTTTCTTTTTCCACTCCCTAGTAACGCCGGGAATCACGACTTTTTCCACTCCCTAGTAATGCCGGGAATCACAACTTTTTCCACTCCCTAGTAACGCCGAGAATCACGTCTTTTTCTAACATTAATTATATTAAATATATTATTATTTGTCAAATTTTCTAATTCTACTTCTTAAGTTTATTGCTTCTTGATAATATCTTTTAACTCTTACTTGTTCTATATTATCATTATTTAGCCTATATCCTTTTTCTCTTAACATAATATTTATAATTTCATATAAAAGCATTATTGTTTCATCATCATAATTATATCCTAAAAAGTCTATAATATCACTAGGCATCGGTCTTAGATTATTATAAATACAATAATCTAAGTGATCACTTATTTTTAATAATATCTTTTTTAAATATTCATATATATTAATCGTATTTATCTTTAATCTTAAAAAATGATATTTTAACTTATAATAATCTTCTATTCTTAAACCTAAAAACTTAAGATAAGCTAATAAAGCTAAATAATCTTTATTTTCTTGGGTTTCTTCTACTTCTTTATTATTAACAAAAGTCTTAAGACTATGACCATGATTGACTGGTATTATTTCGACCTTTTTATTGATATCCATTATATTTTGTAATGTATATCTAAAAAAAGGATAATAAAACCAATCAGGAACATGAATGATATCATTAATTGTTTTTTTAGTATAAGATTCATAATTTTCTTGTAAAAATCTGTTATAGATTGATTCTTTTTCTTTCCAATAAAATGTTTCCATACTTATTATATTATAATTTTTATCTAATAAAATATAGATATCATCTCTAAAAGCCTTTAAAACAATAATATAATCGTTATTTATATATTGGATATCCAAACTTTCTGGTTCTAAACCAAATTCATTACATTTTTTTCTAAATTCTAAATCATTAATTATTTGTTCTTTCATTATAACCTCACATTTACATATTATATAATAGATAAGATTATTTTGCAATTTACTTATTTTTTTGCTAAAATAATTAACAGGTGGTAATAATGAAGGTTCCAAATCTAGTAATTTTAGATGAAAAAAATAAAGTATTACATCAAGTAAGTAAAGAAGTTACTTTTCCGGTTAGTAAGGATATTCAAAAATTATGTCAGGATATGCTCACTTATTTAAAACTAAGTCAAAATGAAAAGATTGCTGAAGAAAATAATTTAAGAGCGGGAATGGGACTAGCTTTAGTACAATTGGGGATATTAAAAAGAATCTTTGTTATTGCTTATGAACATGAAGATAAAACTTTTGAAGAACATATTATTATTAATCCGAAAATTATAAGTCAAAGTGAAGAATTAATTTATGTTGGTGAGGGGGAAGGTTGTTTATCCGTTAATAGAGAGGTCGAAGGTATTGTTCCCAGATGTGCAAGAATTACAGTGGAATATTATGACTTTGAAGGAAATAAAAAACAAGTAAGAGTAAGAGAAGATATAGCTATAGCTTTCCAACATGAAATAGATCATTTAAATGGAATCTTATTTACAGATAAAATAGATAAGAAAAATCCATATAAAGATGCAAATAAAATGCGAGAAATATAAAACATTGTTGAGATAAAATTCAACAATGTTTTTATTATGTACAATATTTATCTATATTATTAACAGATTTATTGACCTTTTTAGCTTAACTGTGTCTGAAGAGACATATGTTAAGTTTTTTTTGTTTAAAGGAGGTCGTTTATTTTATG
>CANQIU010000005.1 GCA_947624145.1 uncultured Bacilli bacterium
CGAGTTTAGCCACCGGTGCTTTGGTACTTGTTGCTTCCATAACTAAATGAACTATTTCAGAGATAAGCGAATCTTTACCTATTTTTACAGCTTTATATTCAATATAGCCTTCCATATTTAGGGAACCAGCTAAAACTTGTGCACCTTTTATCTTTTTGCTAGGCTTTGATTCTCCCGTGATAAAAGCCTCATCTATATGCGTTTTTCCTTTAACAATAAAACCATCAACGGCGATTTTTTCATAAGGCCGACAGACTAAGATATCATCTTTTTTTACTTCATCAATTGTCACTTCTTTTATATCTTGACCAATTTTTAAATAGGCTTTAGCTGGAGTTATTTGCACTAATTCTTTTAAGGCTTCTTTTGTTTTTCCCGTAGCTTTAGCCTCAATAAAACGACCAAGTTTAATAAATAAGATAACAATCGCACTTGATTCAAAATAAAGATTATGACTATATTCTACCTTACCTAACATAATCATAATTAAACCATATAAACTATATAAAAAGGCAAAGATAACACCTAAAGCTACTAAACTATCCATATTAGGACTTCTTTTAAAGATATTTTTAAGACCTTTTTTTAAGATGTCAATACCATATATTAAATATGGTATAGTTAGTAAAGCTAAAGCTAGTCCATATCCTAATGGATTAAAATGATTATTTAAGAATTTTAAAGTAGGTAAGTTAAACATAGGGGCCATGGATATATACATCAGTAAAATACCCAAAATACTTAAAACTATTAAAGGCGTTATTTTTTCTTGTTGTTCATTTTCTTTAGCCTCATCATATACGCCTAAATATTCATAACCCGTTTCTTCAATATATTTTTTTAAGTCATTTAGAGTAAGGGTCTCATCATAGGTAACTAAAGCCTGACCCATAACTAAATTAACACTGGCCTCAATAATGCCTTTTTGCTTTTGCAAATATTTTTCAACATGATTAGAACAAGCACTACAGCTCATTCCCCCAACTTTTAAGATAACTTTATTCATTTTCAATATCTTCTTTCTTTTAAAACTTATTCTTTACAAATTCAACTAATTCTTGGGCCGCCTTTTTATTAATAAACTCTCTTTGTTTAATTAACATTTCTTTTTGTCTATCTTTATCTTTTAGTAATAAATCAATATCTAATATAATATCATCAATATTATGGGCAACTAAACTCAAATTATGTTCCTCAAAAAAAGCAGCATTATAATTTTCAACTCCCGGGATAGGCATAATATGAATTAAGGGTTTATTTAATACCGCTACTTCGGTACTTGTAAGACCACCTGGTTTTGTTAAAACTAAATCACTAGCTAAAATATATTCATTCATATTATTAATAAAACCTTTTACCATTAAATTAGCATTATTTATTTTCTTTAATTTATTATATAATTTTTTATTATTACCACAGATAACAATTAAATAAATATCTAACTTAGCTAGAATTTCTTTAACAATCTTTTCTAAGTCACCAAAACCCATACTTCCGGAAGTAATTAATACTTTCGGTTTAGCCGTGGCAAAATTTAAACTACTTTTCTTTATTTGAAAATGACTGGACACCGGAATTCCTAAAGGAAGTAAAACGCTTGCTAAAATGCCCTTACTCGTAAAACTTTCTTTTAATGATTCATGGGGAATAACAAAATAATCCGGGTTAGTTTCATTCCAAAAAGGAATATTCGTATAATCAGTAGCAACATTAATTAGCTTTAAATCATAACCTTCCTTTTTTAAAGCCGTTAAAGCCATGGCCGGGAATAAATGAGAACAAATAATTAAGTCATAACCATTAGTTTTAATAAACTTTAAGACTTTTTGTCTTCCTAATTTATTTAATTCATAAACCGGACTAATTAACCCCATTTTATTATAAACTTCCCCTAGTTTATAAACACTTTTAAAAATATTACCTTTTCCTTTAGTGGATTTTAAATATAATTTTTCAATTCTTTTGGATAATTTATTACCTAAAATACTAAAATAATCAACAAAATCACAAGCAATATTATTAGCATTAAATTCTTCTTTAATATAACGTCCACAGGAGTTATGTCCTCCTCCCGTACTACATGATAAAACTAATATTTTCAAAATTTATCTATCCTTCCTAAACTACTTAAAAAGCTTATTAACTAACTTCATATATTCGGTAACTAAGTTACTAGTTTTGCTTTTATAAATAGTCGTCTTAGCTAAAGAAATATCATCAGTTATAATATTATCAACATTATAATTTATCATTTTCGTAATAGAATCTTCTGTATTAACAGTCCAAGCATAGACTTCTTTGCCTTCATTATGAACTTTCTTAACTAAAGTATTATTTATACTAGATGCTTCTATACTAAAACTATCAGCATCTTTAAGTTTTAAAATATCCCCATAAGCTAAGCTCATAACATAAACCGTTTTAATATCTTTATTATATTTTTTAACATTTTCTAAGACTTCATAAACTTGACTAGTTACAACCGCATGATTTTCAAAATTATACTTTGTAATTAAATCAACAACTGCTTTTTCAAAGTCTTTTTCTTTACCCGTTGGCTTAAGTTCAATATTTAAATTAATAAAATTATCTTTAGCCCAACTAATAACATCTTCTAATAAAGGAATTCTTTCATCTTTAAATTCTTCTTTAAAGAAACTACCAGCATCTAAGTTTTTTATTTCCGCATAATCTGTTTCATAAGTATATTTATTTACCCCAGTTGTTCTTAAAAGATTATTATCATGCATAACTACTAAAAATTGATCTTTAGTTTGTTGAACATCTAATTCAATCCAATCTGCCTTTAATTCTTTGGCCCCCTTAAAAGCAGCCATCGTATTCTCGGGATATTCTTTTGATAACCCACGGTGTGCTGTAACTTCAATATTTCGAATATGTTCAATATTTAAATTTAACTTATTATTTAAAACTAAATTAGTAAGTAAAGTCCCACTTAGAATTATAATAATAACTAAAGCAAAGTTAAGGCTTTTAAATAACTTTGAGGCTTCCTTTTTTTCTTTTAAACTAATCTTAGTATGAATAATTTCTTCATTTTTATCTTTCTTATGTTTATAAAATAAACTACTTATAATAGCATAACTAATCGGTGTTGCTAAAAGCACTAAAATAACAAAAGAAATAGCAATTAAAAGCCAAACTAAAGTAACTGATAAGCTTTCTAAAATAATCATCTTCTTAAATAATTTATTAAATAAAATAATTACTAAGATACCTATAAAAATAAAGATAAGATAAATTACATAAATAAATATTTGACTTAAAAGAATCGTTAAAAAATCTTTTAATTTATTCTTCTTACTTAAATTAGTACTTTTTTTACAAGATGTTTTAAAATCTAAATCTTCTAAAACAAAATAATGGATAACATATAACCACCGATATAACAAGTAAGCTAAAAGAATAAAGAATATAATATATAAACCTAAAAGAAAATTATTATTTTTAATAAAGTCCATGATAAACTCAGGAATTTTAATAGTCGAAATAAAGCCAGAAGATATTCCCATATTTAGAAAAGGAATTAAAAACATCACTAAAAATGGTAAAAATAAATTATGAATATTAAAGACTCTTAAAGATTTTTTTATTGCTACTTTAAAAGCTTCTTTAATTCCAATTTTTTTCTTTTGATAAGAACTATCTAAAATAATTAAAATGGTACTAATATCAATAAAAGTATAAAAAGTAATTAAAATAATAAGAATAAGTAAAAAGATAAAAGCTAAAGGGTTAGTTAAAAAAGCCAAGACATTTTCTAAAGTAATATAACTATAACCACTTACTTTCGTAATCAAATTAAATAAACTTAAAAATATTGGGACAAAGATAAAAACCGAAAGAAGTTTATATAATAATTCAAAACCTACTAATGTTTTAAAATTATACTTAATTAAATTAATATTTTTTTTCATTTTTAAAAAACCTACCTCTTTGTTTATTATACAATAAATATTGGTTTTCGTAAAAATAATTATTTATTAATTTTTGGTTTTGATAACACATGTTCCATCCATTGCATCTTGAAACCAAGCCTTAAATTCTTCTAAATATTCCCCTACGCCTATTTCTTCAGCAATATCTTGTTGCTCATCTAAATCATAAGTAAAATTAGTTGCTTTATATCCCATAATGGTATATTCATTATATATTAAAGTAATATTACCTTGACTAGAAGTACAAACTAGTTGATCAGAATTTTTATAAGCAATATAAAAAATAGCTATAAAGAATATAACAAAAAAGCCAAGACAAATTAAGATAATTAAAAAGGATTTTTTGGATTTATTTAATTTAGGTTGAGGTTCTAAAGTATTATTTTGATAAACAGGCTTTCCTGTATTAGGGTCATATCCCATAATATTATTATTCATTTTAAAACTCCCTTCTATTATTAGAATAACAAATATTTTAAGCTTTGAATACTAATTTTAGAACTTCTTTACAGAAAATTACGCTTATGGTAAAATAAGCCTCATAAGGAAATGAGAAACAATGTTAGGAATTAACGAAATACTTTCTAAATTAATTAATAAAGATAAATTAGAGGAAGAAGATAAGTTTAAGATATTACGGTTAAAACAAATTGATCCAAATATCGGTCAATACTTAGCTAGTATACTAAATAATTTATATATTAAAGTTGCTGGAGAATATGAAGGTTCGCTTTTAGAATTAATGCAAGAAGAAAAACTTGATGGTTGGTGTTGGGAAACAACTGAATCAGCTATTATCTTTTTTAATAATGAAGATTATATTGAACGAGGCTATTTAAATCTTGATGAAAAATGTCCTAATTATTATCATTCTTGGATATGTTTTCACTTTAATAATAACGATTATATTTTTGATCCTAGTTTAAATTTATTATGTCTAAAGGAAGATTATTATAAAGTATTTGCTGTAAAAATAAAAGGATTGGTTAAGGCTCAAGATGTTAAAGATGAACTAATAAAAAATTGGTATAAGCCTAAAATAATCAATCCTCAAAAAGAAAAAATATTATATATTTTAAAAAAATATTTTAATGCTGACTTTTTAGATGAAATAACTATAGAAGCCGAAGAAGATGCAAATACCCCTTTTTATCGGAATAATTCCGGCTATAAAGTTGAACTAGAAGATGGGCAAATTCGAAAATTAACTGTTCATTATTACTATAAATGTTAATTATTTATTAAATTATAACTTATTTTGATTAAAGATATAATCTCTTCATCCTTTATAGTATCATCTAAAATAATAGTTAACCAATATTTTTTATTCATATGATAAGCTTGATAATAGCCTTCTTTTTCTAATAATTCTAAAATTTTTTCTGGTGGTAGTTTTAAATTAATAATATTAACTAATTCTTTACCCATGGTTATCTTATCTTTAGTTACTTCCATAATTAAAGCATACCACTTCTTATTTTCTTTATTTCTAAATACGCCATGCGGTTCATCTTGCCACAGAAAAGAAGGTTTATCATGATATAAATCATTAATTAAATCACTTATTCTATTAGCTTGATTACTTTTAAAATATTTGATTTCACAACATTTATTTTTAATATCTTCTAAAACTAATTGATATTCTTCTCTGATGCTTTCAACAAACTTACCATTTAATTCTTTAACTAAATAGTTAGTATATTCTTCTTCGGTGGATAAGTCATAGATTTTCCCCATTAAACTATTATTAGTAATCGTTATAACAATTTTAAACTTATTATTTAATATATACTTTGTTAAATAATATTTATTATTTTCTTTTTGAAAACCATTACTAGTTAATTTATTATAATTAATTTTTTTTATTATTTCTTCTTCTAATTCATTCATAAAATACCTATTAAAAAAGTAAATCAATTAAGACTTACTTTATTCTTCTTCAAGTTTAGCTACAACTTTTTTTAAAGCATTAGCGGTTGTTGTCTTTAATTCTTGACAAGTTTTTTCTAAAACTGGTGTTCCTTTTTCTTTGGCAAGTTTATATAGTTCATCAGCTTTCTTTTGAATTTTTTTAGCTTTAGTTTTAGCTATTTTTAGAACTTTTTCTTTATCTAAATCTTTTAATTCATTTTCAATTTCTTTAACTTTTTTAGTTATTTTGTCTTTGACTTCTTCCGCATCAACTTCTTTAAGATTATCCATTATTTCTTTTAACTTTTTAGAAATATCTTCTCTTGTTTCTTTACCACTTTTGGGAGCAAATAAGACTCCTAATCCGGCGCCTAAAACAGCTCCTAAAGCAAACTTACCTAAACCTTTCTTTTCATTTTTCATCTTCATCTATCTTCCTTTCTTTGTTTTTAAAAAATAATTTATTAGTTATATTAGTAATAACATTTACAACTTTATCTGTAAATGAAGCAATTTTATCACTTGCAAAGTCAATTATACTGAAGATTGAATTTAATGATTCGACTTTTTCATTAACATTATCAACGACTTTTTCTACTTTATTCATTGTTATTATAGTCTTTACGCCTAGAATTATGCTAACTATTAACAAAAATATTAGTAAAACATAAATAATTATTGGTAAAAATGAAAGCCAAAAATTCATTATTCTTCTTCACCATCCTCTCTTTTGTCATACATAGAATCTATTAAATCAAATAAATCATTTTCTAGTGTATCATCTTCCTCAAATTCTTCCTTTTTATCTTCACTAGCCGGTTTTATTTCATCTAATTCTTCATCTATTTCATCATATTCATTTTTGTTTACTTCATCTGGTTGGCTGTCCTCATCTAAAGGAATTTTAACATCCGCGGTACTTTCTAAAAGCTCATCTATTGTCCGAACCTTTTCCTTTTTTTCTTCTTCTGGTTCTTTTACTTTAACAGTAAGTGTTTCTTCTTCGTAGTATGTTTCATCCGGTTCGGTATTATTTAATATCTCTACCACTGGTTCAAAAGCTTTTTTACGAATAGTTTCAAAATCATTTTCTACTTCGTTTTTTGTTTTTATATCTTCGATTTTATAATCTTCATTTAAAATACCATAAACAGGAGAAATAATTGGGGATGGTTTAAACTTTTTCTTTTCGGTTATTTCTTTTACTTCAGTTTTACCATATTCATTTCTTTTTTCAATTCTTCTTTTTCTTTCATATTCTAAAACATTTGTAGAACTTTTTACTTGAGGTTTAACTGGTTCTTTAAAGGTATGACTATTAACTTGATTAAATTCATCTTCATCAAAATCTAAGAAAGGGAAAGTATTTTCAGACTTAAAGATATCCCGTTCACTTTCAAACTTTTCTTCATGTGAAGGCATTTCTGTTCTTTTAGGTATATCATCAGAGCTAGGCATCTTACTATGACTTGGTTCAATTGGTCTAGAAATTTCTTCAGTCTTTTCTTTTTTTACCGGTTCTTCTTCCTTAACTAAAACTTGTTTATTTTTCTTTTCTTTAACTGGTTCTTCGATTTCTTCTTCTTCAAATAGTATATCTTTGATTTTTGTTAAAAATCCCATTCTATCCACCTTCCTAGTTTATTAAATCTGGATCTAATACTTCTTCTTCATCTGAAATATAACTTTCATCTTTAGTAATATACGTACTATCGCTACTAGTTGTATTAAATATATTAAACTCTACTTCCGCATAATTTAAAACATCATCTTTTAACAAATTAGTTATTATTTCATCTTTATATTCAATACTCTTTAATATATTAATAGCATTAAGAAGCGTCATATTGATATCTTCTTTATCTACTATCACTTCTATTTTAGCATAATTATACATAATTTCAATCAAATATTTTGCATTTTCTAACAAATTTATTTCTAGATACCCAAATTTATCATTAATTTTAATATTTTTAGATAAATAACTTTGATTATTTTCTTTATAATTATATTCAATCTTTTTTTGATAACTAATAGCATCAACATATAAATAATATAAAGCATTATTACTACTAATTACTTCATTAAATAAATTACTTTCTTCTATTTGCATTCCTTGGGGTAAGTAATAATCAAAACCAGTTCGATAAGTATTAACTCTTTGCTTTTTCGTTTCTAAATAACCTAATATTTCTTCTTCATGAATCTTATTTAAGTTTACACATCCACTTAAAACTAATAAACAAGCTATCATAATTAATATCTTTTTCATTTAATACACCTTTTATATTATATCATTTCTTTTTTTAGTTGTAAAAGATTCATTAATCTAAGCTATCTTTTATTAAAAAATCTTTTAATTTAAGATGGGTAATGGTACTAGTTGAATAATCTATCTCATCATTAGTTATTAATATCTTTTTATGATTATTACTAATTTTTTCAAAAGCTTTAAATTCTCTTTCATAAGCCTTATCATCTTCCACGCTATAAGAAACTTGAATATAATATTCTTTTCCATCTTTCATAGCTATAAAATCTATCTCTGTATCATCGGTATTAGTGAACAATTTTTCAGAAGTCAATAAAATTGTTCACTCAACTGAACAATTTTTACTATATTAATAAAATTGTTCACTAAAAAAAGTTACTTTGGTTAGTAACATCTTATTTAAGATCTTTATGAGCTTTTAAATATTTTATTTTAATACCCTCTTTAGAAAATTTTTCTTCATATTCTGTTTTAATATTAAAAATGTTTTCTTGATGTAAGTCATAACTTAATTCATCTATTATGTAGCCATATTCTTGTAAAGATTCTAAAGAATAATCAAATAGTTCTTGATTATCCGTCTTTTGAATAATTAAACATTTATCTTGAAATAATAAATCATATATTTTTAAGAATCCCGGGCTCGTAAGTCTTCTTTTGGCGTGTCTTTTTTTAGGCCAGGGGTCCGAGAAATTTAAATAAATACAAGAGACTTTATTTTTTAAAATATCCGGTAAATTTTGGGCATCCATGATCAATATTTTTAAATTGGGTAGTTCATAATCCCGAATTTTTTTAATAGCAATCGAGGCAATAGCACTATACTTTTCCACACCAATAAAATTAATATAGGGATTATTTAAAGCCATATTTAAAAGAAATTGTCCCTTACCCATGCCAATTTCCAAATGAATTGGTAAATTATTTTTAAAACCTTCCTCAGCTTTATAAATAAAATTACAACTATTAATAACTTCTTCTTTATCTTTAGGATTTCGAATTCTCAAAAAGTATCACTTCCTTAAAACTTTCATATAATTAATTGTAGGAGGGCTTTTAAATTATGAAAAAAAACCGCAACTCATTTTTTAGTGAAGCTGGTAATTATTATGCCAACTACAATCAGCCTCTGCCGGCTGTAAATCAACCTTTTCAAAGTGCTACTGCTTATAATTCTTTTTATGCTGGACCAAACCCTGGCTACAATCCCAATCTAAATGCGGCACCAATCTATGGAACAAATAATGACTTAGAAAGTCGTTTAGCCAAAATGGAAAGACAAATTAATCGCTTAGAACATCGATTAAGTAAATTAGAATCAACTAATACTTACGTCACCGAAGACTTCGATAACAGCACTAATAATATGTATATGCTTTAATTATAAATAATCATAGCACTAAAACAATAAATCTGTTCTTCTCCGCTCGTGGCAATAGCTACTTGAAACTTAATATCTATTATATCAAAATCTCCCGAATTTAGAAAGTTGTTAACCGAATTTTCTAAATCTTTTTCGTGTGATTCATCTATAACTTTAACTTTCATCTTATATCACCATTTAAATAATACTAAATATTATCTAAAAAAATTGTCAAATTAATGTTCTCTAAATAAAAATCCTTCTTTTTTTAAAGTTTTCTTTAAACTTAAATTTTCTTCTCCAATAATTTGAAAAGTATATTCTAATAATTCATTTTGCGAAAAATTAGAATTAAATCTTATAGAATGATTCTTTCGACCTATGATATTATTAATATTTTCATAATATTTAGAATCTTTTAATTGGTCTTTTACTTTAAAAGACCAATTAATATCTTGGGGATTTAAAAGCTTATATTCTTTTAATTTAAAACATAAATAAGGATATAATTCATTCATTCCCTCAATAATTAAATACTTATTATATTCTTCTTTAGCTATATTTAAATTACTAATATCTTTATAATTTATAGCTTTATAATAAGAACTATTATAAATATTTAAACAATCTTCTAATATTTTACTTTTATTTTCGTTAGTTATATCATAAAGAACTTGATAAGAAAGACATACTTCTATTCTTGAAATTTCTAAATTATTACCATAAAAACCTACGCCTAAATATTTTTTTATGACATCTTCACCAATATCTAACTCTAAAATAGCATAACGAAAATGCAAACCTTTAGCTAAATCCATATATCTTGTTTCATTAAGAAAATTAATAGTATCAGATAAGGATAGAAAAAAATACTTAGTCATTTCTTTTTCTAAGAAAGTATTAGGTAAGATATGAAATTTTGAACCATTTATATAACGATATCTTTGGGATGGGGATATATATCCTAACTTATAAAGATTAATTCCTTCATTTTCTATTCCCAATAATTTTAAATCATTTTGTCTTTCTTTATTATAATTATATTTAACAAAACGATATATTTTCATTAGTTCTTCCTACTTTCAAAATTATAGCCATTTTTAATTAAAACTAATTTCATTTCTTCATTATTTAGTTTTTCTTTACTATATTCATTTATCTTATTTAACCAATTATAATCATGATTAGGATATAGTATTTGATAAGAAGTATTAATGGGAAAACATAAATAGGGATATAGTTTATTAGCTCCTTTTTGATAAATATCTTTATTTTGGCTTTTATTTTCTTTGATAAATTGTCTTATTATTTTATTCCAAGGAAAAATAAATCTTTGATAACTTAAATTATATATTTCTAAAGCCTTAGTAAACATTTTATTTTCTTCTTGATTTAAACTATTAAATAAAAGATTATAAGGTATTCTAGCCTCGGTTTTAATCTTATTATCATAGTATCCACAGCCTATAAAAAACTTTATAAGTTCTTCTTTAATATCTACTTCTAATATAGCATATTCATATAAAGTATTAAAGGTATCTAAATCTCTTCGGTAACATTTATAAGCCCAATCAATAGTATCTTGTAAAGATAAGAAAAAATATTTAGTCATTTCATTTTCTTTAGGAAAATTATTAGCTAAAGTATCAAAGCTTGATGTGTGAACTAAATCAAGATAACGGTATGATGGTGCCATTAACCCATTTTTAATTAAATTTAATCCTTCATTTTCATAGCCATGTGAAAATAAAGTATGATTGATTTCATTTAATTTAACATATCGATATAGTTTCATAAAACCATCCCTTTTTTGCTGTTCAAATACTATATCATATTTTTTTAAAAAAGCCAATAAATATTAAAGCATTAAGATTTCTTTTACTTTATTTAAGTCTAGTTTTACAATCTCAGCAATTGTATTTAAAGGAACTTTTTTAGCATACATTGTTTTTATTATGTCGCTTTTTTCTTCTAATCGACCCTTAGCTTCGCCTTTGGCTTCACCTTGAACTATGCCTTCTTTTCTTCCACATTCTCTTTCATAATTTCTTATGCCATCAAGTTCTAAAGCATCCTCTTCATCTTTATCAAATAAAGCCTCCAAGATTTCATTATTACTTAATTTTCTTAATTGTTCTTTTATATTCATTAGTACTTCATCTCCTTTGATTAATTCATTTACTTCTTCATTTTCTAAATGACCTATTTTTAAAAATAAAAATAAGATTTCTAGTTCACTTAATGTAGTTTTATTGTACCATGCTTCTTTGATGCTTTCAAGACTTATATTTATTATTTTTATTTTCTTAGTTAATATTTTTTTACCATCTTTATAATAATACTCTTCAACTCTTTTACTTGCTTTAAAATCATTAATATTTATTAAAATAAATTCTTCGTTATTTTCTTTAGCCTCTTTACCCTTTTTAAAACTATTATTATATAAAGCATTTATATATCTTAATTTTAATTCAAATAAATTATTATAATATTTCTTATTACATTCAAAGATTAGCCGATACTGCTTATTGTATAAAATGTAACAATCAGTTATTTTACCTCTTTCACTAGTAAATTCACTTGTTATTATTTCCGTATCCAAGTATTCTATCTTAGTAGGATCGATTTTCTGTTTTAAAATGTTTTCTAAGATCTTCACAATATAGTCTTCCGTTTCCTTAGCTTTAAAGACATATTTAAAAACACGATCTGATGTAAAATCTGGTAGCATTATAACCATAACCCTCTTTCTCTATTTATTCTAGATGCTAACTTCTAATTAATCAAGGGGTTTAAATTGTCGAATTTTGTCTCTTTAGGGAAGTTTTTGCCGAAGATTGTCGAAAAGTTCAAAAAATAAGGTTTATTTTTAAATGTTACATCCTTTTGCATGTTATTTTCTTTTCTTTTGGTTAATGTGTATGAAAATAGATTTAGGTGATTAACTAATGAGTATAGGTAGATTAAAAGAAATTAGAGAGGATAAAGGATTAACACAAAAAGATATTGCTAAATTATTAAAAACTACACAACAACAATATTCTAAATATGAAATAGGTATTCAAATGATTCCGGTTGAAAGACTTATCATCTTAGCCGATTATTACAATACTAGTGTTGATTATTTATTAGGACGAACTGATAATCGCACCCCTTATCCTGAATCTATTTTAAAAACTAAATCTAAAATATTAGTCCAACAATAAGTGTTAGCTTATCTTTATTCTAAAATAAAAGCAAGTTCCTTTATTTAGGGTACTTTTTACCCCATAAAGAAAATTATGTTCTTCTAAGATTTGTTTAACAATGGAAAGACCTAGCCCGGTAGAAACGACATTTCTTTGGTGTTTCTTATCATTTTTATAATACTTATCCCAGATAAATGGTAATTCCTCTGGTTTTATGCCTTTACCTGTATCGATTATTTCTACTAAATAATCTTTTTTTTCTTTCGTTATTCTAATAATAACTTTCTTATCATCACCCGTATAATTTATCGCATTATTAATTAAATTATAGATTACTTGATTAATTCTTTTTTTATCCGCCCAAACCATTACTTTACTAGGCATATCTACTTCAAAAACATAATCTTCGGTTTCTTTAATAATTTGATATTTATTAAGAATATTCTTTATTTCTAAAGCTAAATCAAACTTTTCTTTATTTAGTTTTTCGGCTTTAGCTTGCATTTTTGATAAATCTAATAAGTCATTAACTAAAAGCGTTAAACGATCCGTCTCATCAACAATAATATCTAAATGTTCATCCATTTTCTTTTTATCTTTATAAGAGATATCTTTAATCATTTCCGCATAAGCCTTAATCATGGTTAAAGGCGTCTTTAAATCATGGGAGACATTAGCCATTAAATCGCGCCGTAGTTCATCAGTCTTCGCTAGTTCCATCTTTGCTTGATTTAAAGTATCAGTTAAGTCTTTTATCTCTCTAATATCCGATTTAGCAAAAGTAATATCATAGTTTCCTTTACCTAGTTCTTTAGCCTTTTTAGTAATATTAGTAATCGGGTCAGTTAATTTTCTAGATAAGAAAATAGATATTACAATGGATACAAATATCCCCACAATAGAAATATATAATATTTGTCTTTTAATAACTTTAGTTACACTAGATAAATCTTTTAAGTTAGTATATAAGAATATATACGTACTTTCATCTTCTTTTATACCATATAATAAAGCCGAGATGTTTTTATCATTATTCGTAAACTTATAAGATTTTCCATCTTCCCCGCTTTTAATAAATTCTCGCATCAGACTTTTAACTTGTTCATTATTTTGGGTAAGCCCACAGCCAACCATCTTACTATTAAAGGTTTCTTTATATTCATATTCATTAGTTATAGCAATACACATTTCTTTAGTATAAGCTAGTTCTCTTAATGTCTCAACTAAATCATCCGTGGTTAAAATAGTTTGAACATTTTTATTCATATTAGCTATTTGGGTCTTTTCATAATGAATATCAAATAAACTTATTTCTAAAAACCATAATATTCCTAATATAAGAATAATAAATAAAATTAAGTAAAATAATACTTTACTTTGAATACTAATTGTCTTCTTCATAAATAAATTTATATCCCATACCTCGAACGGTTACAATTAAGTCTTTATATTTACCTAGATGTTTTCTTAAAGTCTTAACATGGGTATCAATTGTCCTCTCATCACCATAAAAGTCATAGCCCCATAGGTTATTTAAAAGTTTTTCCCGTGATAAAGCCACGTTTTTATTATCAACAAAATATTTTAATAATTCATATTCTTTAAAAGTTAAATAAATCTTTTGCCCATCAATATAAACATCATGAGCTACATCATCAATCTTTAAACCACCAAAAGTATAGATACTTTTAGTTGGTTCATTTTTTCTTTTAGTAATAGCTTTAATTCGCGCCACTAATTCTTTAGGACTAAAAGGCTTAGTTACATAATCATCAATTCCTAAATTAAAACCAATTAACTTATCATATTCTTCGCCCCTTGCCGATAAAAAAATAAAGGGAACATCTTTATGCTCTTTAATCTTTTGGCAAGCCAAGTAACCATCCATCTTAGGCATCATTATATCCATAATAATGATATCAAAGTCTTCATTTAAAGCTTTATCTAATGCCTCTAGACCATTAGATGCTTCTTTAACTTCATAATTTTCTAAATATAAATATTCTTTAATAACATCTCTAATTAATACTTCATCATCAACTACTAAAACTTTCAAATTTATTTTCACCTCAAACTTAATTATAAATTATAATTGTGAAAAAGTTATGAAAACTTAAGCTATTCTTAAAAGATTAGGATATTTTAAATCTTTATTCTTTCTTAAAATATCCATATTAATTTCAATTATTTTAAACTTATCATCATTTTCTAAACTATATACTTCTTTAAAATCTTTACCTAAATAAGACCAATTTAAATTAATTTGTCTAATATAGATATTTTTCTTATGCATATAATTATAATAAGTAAAAATATCTTCATAATCTTTTTCTTCATGATACTTTTTTAAATTAATCTTTAATAAGATATGATAGTTTTGATTATTAATATTAGCATCAATTATATTATTTCTATTAAAAATAAAAATATTTTGAATATTAATTTCTTCTTCTAAGATTTCTTCTAAGATTTGTTTTAAAAAAGTATTATCTTTAAATAAATTATTTAATAATTTCTTTTTTTGATTCATAAAACACCTTCTTGACTACATTATATCAAGTTTCGAAAAAAAAGAATAGATTAATTCTATTCCATTTCAACATTAGTATATATTTCTGAAACGTCATCAATATCATCAAGTAAACTATATAAACGATCAAAGATTTCTTTATCTTCTCCCGTTAATTTAATTTTTTCTTTAGCAAACATTCCTAGTTCATCATAAGTATATTCAAGATTAGGAATAATTTTTTCTAATATATCTTTCATAGGATTAAAGTCTTTAGGATTAACACTAATAGTTATTTCCCCATCTATAGAATCAAAATCAACTGGTTCAATTCCTGCTTCTAATAAAGCATTAAAGATTTCTTCATCGTTATTATATTTAAAAGATACTATTCCTAAATGATCATAGTTATAAGTAACGGAATTAGTAACACCAAGGCTTTTATTAACTTTATTAAAGGCAGCTCTAACCATACCAACCGTTCGATTAACATTATCCGTTAAACATTTGATAATTAAAGTTGAAGCACCTGGCCCAAAGCCTTCATAAACAACTTCGTTATATTCTTCGCCACCAAGGCCTTTAGCTTTATCTAAAGCCCGGTTAATAATATCACTTGGCACTTGTTCTTTCTTCGCTTTTTCAATTAATCTTTTTAAAGATGTATTAGCTTCGGGATCAGATCCCCCTTTTTTTCCTACTAAATAAATTTCTTTGGCATAAGTGGTATATACTTTACCTCTTGCCGCTCCGGTTTTTTGAATACTGGCTTTTCTTACTTCATAAGCTCTACCCATTTTAAAATCTCCTCTTTTCTTATAATATTCTTAATTCCTTAATAAATTTATATATTCCTTTTCTTTTTTTATTTTTTCTTAAATTTCTAATTACTTTAATTGGACTATATATTTTTAAATAGGAATAATTATCTAATTTCATTCCCATTTCTAAAGCTCTTAAAACTAATAACTTGGGATTTTTCGTAGAAAGTAACATTTCCATCTCTTTTAAAGTTTGTTTCTTAACTTTTCTAATTAAATGTTTATAAAATTCTTCCCGATACTTAACAAAAATATATTTATTACCATCTAACTTTTTTATTAACTTAATAGTATCATAATAACCTAATTTTATATTATATTTAAAATCTTCATTATTGGTATTTAAAATACTTTTTAAATTATGAGATGGATTTATAACTACTAATTTTTTTTGATCTTTAGCCTCAATTTTCTTTTTGATACCGATGGCATGTAAATCAACAACATATATTTTATCATAATCTTTATCTATTAGCATCTTAATTGGATTATTATCTTTAAAACCACCATCTAAATAATAATCATTATCAATTATTGTTTGCATTTTAAAAACTGGTAAATAGCAACTAGCTAAGATATAATCATTAAGTTTACCTTTAGGAATATCTTCAATAAACTTATAAACTGCTTCAAAGCCCTTAGCTTTAACCGTAACTAAACCATAGTCAACTTGCCTATTTCTTATTTTATCTTCTAAATTAAGTTCTTTTAGTATTTGGTATAAACCATCGGTTTTAAAGCCTTTATTTTTAATAAATTCCTGCGAATTATTGATTAGATGTTCTATTAAATTATTGCTTTTATTATGACCTAATTTCGCTATATATTCATCACTAAAGCCAATTAGCTTTCCCACATTAACGGTTTCCCAAAAACGTTTGAGCTTTTTAGCTTCGCCCGCGGCAAGCATCGCCGCATTAAAAGAACCAATTGATGTTCCCACATAACCATCAAACTTAATATGACACTTTCTTAAAGCAAAATAAACGCCAACTTGATATGAACCCCTGGTGCCTCCTCCCGATAACGCAAGACCAATCACTTTTTCCTCCAGATGAAAACTTTGGCTAAGAATATTGGCACTTTACGTTTCTTCGTCTTTCTTTTTAATTTAGTAAAATAATCCTTTAAGGTATCATTTTGATAATCAATTAGATCATTTAACTTTTCTTTATCTAAACATGTGGGACTAGAATAATCTTTATCAATAAATATTTTCGTTAAAACATAATTAAAGGTTAAACCATAAGTTAAAAGAATTTTTTGAATTAGTTCTTGATAGTTAATAACTTCTTTATCAACGACATTAAAAGTCTTCTTATTTAACTTATCTAAGTATTTAAGACCTCTAACTAAGCTATATGCTGCATCTTCTTTCGTTATCAAAGAAATATCTTGTTTACTTTGCCCATTAAAATATAAATGATCATATCTAATATCCCCAAGAATTAAAGGAAAACGATAAATTGTATAATTAGCTAATTTTTCTTTAATTACTTTTTCAGTTTCATATTTATAATAATTATAATTATTATCCTTAATCTTGATACTATCTTCTACTAAAACATCTTTTTCTTTAGGATAAATAGACATTGATGAAGAGTACATTAAAAAGCATTTCGGATTATATTTATTAATCGCTTTAATGATATTTAGAGTTCCTCCATAATCCACATGCTTAGCTAATTCTTTTTTCATATTAGCAAGAACATATGGAGAAGAAGCAAGATGAATAATAACATCATGACTCTTAACTAAAGCTCCCATTAAAACAGGATCCGTAACATCACCATACACAATATTAATTCGACTTTTAAATCTTTTTAAATTATTAAAACTTTTTCTTGTTTTTAAATCTAAGGCTGTTATTTCATAATTACCTTCTAATAAAAGATATTTACAAACAGCCACTCCAACCATTCCCGCGGCACCTGTTACCAAAATTTTTTTCACAAGATTCACCTTCTTAAATTATATTAATTATAATTAATAAACCAATCCCTATTATTATACCATAAATAGTTTCTTTTTTCTTAATATTCCTTATTACTTCTTTAAATAATTCTAAAAAAGCTAAATGAATTAACATCCCCATCGTAATAGCTATAACTATTCCCATAATATTCCTACTAAGAGTTCCAAAAATAAAACCAATTATTCCCCCCAAAAAGTTTGATAAAATAAGTAAGATAAGTAAATATCTTAATCTTTTTTTATTTTCTAAAGTAGCTAAACTAAAACCAAAAGGCAAGTTATGTAAGCATGTTCCAATCCCCATTAATAAACCACTTTTTAAATCATTACTGGTAAGACTATAGATAGAAACACCTTCAATTATATTATGTAAAATTAAAGCTATTATCGTAATAAGACTAATATGTTCTAAATGTCTTTTATGTTCTTTTTTATTATCTAATATTTCATGATGTTCATGGGTATGTTGAGGAATAAATAAATCAATTAAGATTAATAACAATAATCCTACTAATATAAATGAATATATCCACCATTTATTTATTTCTCTTAACTCCGGCATTAAGTCAAATATAATTAAGCCAAGAATAATGATAAAAGCACATGACATAGACATAAGAATAAGCTTATCTTTATCTTTACTCTTATTATAGATAATTATCCCAATTAAAAAAAATAAACCACATATTAATGTTAAGACTAACCCAATCATAATCTCACCTATCCCTTATTTTACACTATTTTAGTCAAAAGAAAAAGGACTAAATTAATAGTCCTATTATTGACAAATTATTTAATTTATGGTGTTGATTGTATTGGAGCTCCAGTTGAGCAATCAACAGTAGTAAATTTTAATGTACCATTAAAGGCAACTGTTTTATTTTCAGTTCCTGCTATTTCATTTTGAACAGTACTTGCATTATATTGTTGATCCCAACTCCAGTTTAAAAATGTAACTTGAGCTTTCCATTTATGAACAACAGTTTGACCTGAGGTTCCAGAGATTTTAAATACATTTTGATGATTATTTACTTCATCTGAAAGATAATTTGAATTAGGGACTTCAATATTATTGGTAACTGTTGTTATATCCCAACCTTTTATTGATTCTTCTTCAGGTTCACAATTAGTTGCAACTCCAGCTTTATTATCACATACTTTTAAGTTAGATAATTCATTGCTTCCGCCTGAGCTTTCCAAATCCACATAACTTGTTACATATTGTCCTAAATTTGTAGATTGTACATTAGTTATTTCTTTATATCCTTGACTATCAAAATCATAGAATATATTAAATAATAATTCTGGTTGTTTTGCTCTAGCTTTGGAATCTTCTACCGATACACCATTTGTTTCTTTTTCATATTCAGGATGATGGCTGAAAGTATTTGACGTAATATTTAAAGAAACTGTATAACAAAGATTAGCCGTAGCAGCATCAGCATCACTTACTTTTAAAGAAAGTTGCCCTTCTGAAGTACCTCTTTGTGATCCTAAATCTTTTGCAAAATTTTCTTGATTTGCTATTACATTAATTTCAGAAAATGTTCCATAGGCAAGTGAATCACTTGTTTTAGTTGTAACATCTACCTTTGCTTGCGCACCTGCTCCTACTTGAGCTGTAAAGTAGGCAAAAGTAGCCCCTACTATAGCAACAAGTAATGTTGCTACTGCAATAACTGTCAATAATAAAGTATTTTTCTTATCCATTTCTCCTCCTTCTATTATACATGTTAACAAATTTTTAATTTAAAATCAATCTTTTTTATAAAAAAAATTATTCCAATTAAAAAAGGAGAACCACTTTTTTAGTGGTTCGAATAAGAAAAATACTTTTTATATAATCTATATTAAAATAAATTATATACAATTAATTAAATAAAATATAATTATTCACCTGAGCAACTTTGAAGTGGTGTAAATTTTAAAGTAGCACTAAGTGTTTTATTTTCATTTTTGTGTTGATCAGCTGATACATTATTATATAAATCATTATCACTATAATTAACAAATGTTACTGCTACTTTCCATAAATCATAAACAGTTGTATTTGAGCCAGCTTGTGCTTCTAACTTATGTTCAAAATTAGTTACTGCATAAGCTCCGCCTTCTTTTATCGGAACTCTTATTTTTTTAACATTATGAAATAATGAGCTGGAAGCTGATTCTGCACTACTACCTACTTCAGTTATATCAAATCCTTTTATAGGTTGGGTATCTTGACAATTTGAACTATCATCACTAACAAGGCCTGTTGTTTTATCTGTCTTGCAAACTCTTGTGCTATCTAAAACATTATCAAACAATAATTGATGTTGTTCTTCATCTATGAATATGGATTGACTATATAAATTTGTATCTCCTTGATCAATTTGTTTTAGTTTTTCAGTAACATTACCATCAATTACATCTGTAACATTTTTTTCTTTCCAAATATTTAAGACTAGTTCAGGATAATTTGCATCATTACTTATACCATGAGTTTTAGGTAATGAATATTCAAAATCATTACTTGATATTTCTATATCTACGTTATAGCAATAATTTCTTGTTTTTTCTTGTACACCAGCATCATTTGTTGGAACAAAACTAACATATCCGGTTGTTTCACCCCTTAATGAACCTTTTCCTTTAGCAAAATTTTCTTGAGTAGCTATAATTTTTATATCATCAAGTTCTTGGAAAATTGTAGCAATATCCACTGTTTTAGTTTCTACCTTGATCTCTGCTTGAGCACCATTCCCCACTTGCGCAGTAAAGTATGCAAATGTTGCACCTACTATTGCAACTAGTAATGTTGCTACTGCTATTACTGTTAATAATAACGTATTCTTTTTATCCATCCTTTTCTATTCCTCCTATCTATTTTCCATTCTACCAAAAAAAAAAGTTTAGAATGTCAAGTCCTTTATCTAAACTTTTTACTTTTTTATAGAAAAAGCATTTTTATTACTTTATTTATTTTTTATTAAATCTTAATTTAAACTTATTAAATTAAGATTTAATAAGTAATTTAAACTATATTTCCCCCTCCCCATAAGTCTTCCTTTAGGCATATACATACTCCTTAGTTATATTTTCTTTATCTGGTGGTTTTTTCTTTTCTATTTTCTTTATTAAAACTAATTTAGTTAAACACTTTTTACACTTTCTTACATCATATCCATTTATTCTTTTTAATATTTCTATTTTACTTAATAACTTCTCTTTATTTTTCTTAGTCTTAGTTATTATCTTTAAAATCTTTATTCTTCTTGTTTTATTCTTTGTAGCATACAATCCATAATATCTTATCTTCATAAAGTTCTTAGGTAAAGTATGTAGTAAGAATCTTCTAATAAACTCTTCTCCTTTTAATTTCATTGTCTTTTCTATTGATCGATCATAAGAATCTTTATATTTAAATATTACACTCTTTTTATTTATCTTTACTATTCTTTCATTACTTATACATACTTTATATACATATTTAGCTAAATACTTATAGACACTTTCTATATTATCAAATGGTTTCTTACAATAACAATCCCATTTTTTATTAATTAAATTATCTAAGTATTTAGATAAATATTCTTTATTACTTAAATATTCTAGATCTTTATAAAAGTTTAATTCTACTTTTTTTAATTTTTTAATTAATTTATTTTTAAATTTCTTTTCAAGTTTTTCTAGAGGTATTTCTTCATAATCTATCCACTTATGATTTTTTATTCCCCCTTTAGTTACAATCATATGCACATGAGGATAATAAGCTTCTACTTGGGTCCAAGTATGGAGCATTGATATTATACCTGGTGTTATATCTTTAAATAATTCTATTATTGTTTCTTTACTTACATTTAAGATTAAGTTATAACATACTTTTTTATTTTGATAAAATATTTTATATAATTCACTAGGAATCGTAAATACAATATGATAATAACTGACATTTAATATATCTTGTTTATGTTTATCTATCCATACTTCTTTTTTATAATCTTGGCAATTAGGACAATGTCTATTATTACAAGAATTATAACTATATACTATATCATTACATTTAGGACATTTATAGACATGTCCTCCCAGCTTTTTAGTTTTACATTCTAGAATAGAATAAAATACTTTACTTTGTTCTATTGACATACTATATTGTTCTTTATAACTTTTTCCAAATTTTTGAAATATCTCTTGTATTGTATTCATTAATTTAAAATAATAATTATTTTTTGAAGAGCTTTAATAGTATCTTCAAACTTTATATTTTTAGCATAAGAATTTTTTAAAATATAATTATTCCACAATAGATGTATATTATTATCATTTACTAATTCATTAATAACATCATTAAAAAAATCTATATTATAAGTTGTTTCTCTTCTTTTAAAAGTATTCTTTATAGCTTTAATTAAACTATCTTTATTTATTTCTTTAAACTTTGTATTAACTAAAATATAAATATCATAAAAATCTTTTAATCTAGTATTTAATAAACCTCTTACAATAATAGTTTGAAATTTTTCCGCAATGACAGTTTCTATTGTATAAGCCATAATAGATATCTTTTTATTTTCAAATATCGAATTATAATTAAAATTTATTTCTCTTGGTGTAATAATATCTCCCGTAGTTAATTCTACTGTTATATAAGTTTTATTATTATCTAATTTACCTAAAATATTTATTCTAAAACCACCATATTCATCTTCTAATCTAATATCTTTAATAGATATTAATTCTAAAGAAACATTATCTTCAATATTAATATTTATTATTTCTTTAAATACTTTTTCTATTTCTTCTTTCGTAAGAGTTATACCTTTTAATGTTGCATCCATATCTTTAGTGGTTCTTTCATTATCACCAATTATTGATGTTAATAATAATCCTCCTTTTAATATAATTTGTCCTTTATAATTACTTTTAGAAATTCTTTCTAAAAGTCTTTCAAAATAAAATAATTGATAATACTTTTGAGATATATCACTATTCCCTTTAGCTTTTTTTAATATAATATTTTTTAATTTACTAGCATTCATTATAACAAAACCTCCATATATTCTCTAATCTTTTTATCAATATGTAATTTCTTAGCATATTTCATTAATTTATTTAAATCTTTTTCTTTTAAAGAAGCATATCTTTTTAATGCTTTAGTAAAGATTTCTTTATCTAAATGATTTCTATATTTTACAATATCACAAATAGTTCTTTCTCTATCATAAATTCGTAAAGACATCCCAAAGGGAGATTCCACGGTAGTTAATCCTAAATTTAATAATTCTTTTTTAACATAATGTAATACAATATTTTTATTTTTATTTAAAGAACCATTGTATCCTACCGGAACAGTCATATCAAAATAAAGGGGTGTTCTATCAGATAAATCATAAAAGAATAAAGCCGTAGTATGAGAAAAAATACAATTTTTAGATTTTAATTGATAAATATAATAATCATCACAAAAACTATTAGAAATTGCATAGTATCCCCTGGAAACTCTTTCTAATTTTCCTTGTTTAACTAATCTTGTCAATTCTATTGTATTTATATGATTTTCTTTTACTTGTTTAGTTGTAACATATCCTTTATTATCATTAGCAATGCTAATAATTTTATTAGCATTTGTCATAATACCACTGTCCTTTTTAATAATTTTAGCATTTATTTATAAATAAGTAAATAAAAATATGTTGCTTTTAAACTTATTTTTTATTATTTTTAAGTTATTTTGCAACATTTAAAATTCTTTTATAAAAAAAGGAGAACCACTTTTTTGTGGTTCGAATAAGAAAAATACTTTTTATATAATCTATTTAAAATAAATTATATACACAATTAATTAAATAATATTTATCGAATAATATATTATTTTTTTATTAAGCACCTGTACCAGGGCATGTAGTTGAAGCAAACTTTAATTTAGCATCAAAAGTATTACCTTCATTATCATGTTGGTCAGCATAATTAGTTGAATTTTGATGTGCTGCTTTCCAATTAGTTATTGCTCCATTAGTATCAGTTGTATCAATATCATTATCACTATAATTAACAAACGTTACAGCAACTTTCCATAAATCATATTTAGTTTTATTACCGTTAGCAGCAGATATTTCATGAATAAAGTTATTTGCATCATAAGATGCCGAAATCTTTTCTTGAGTCGGTATTTCTAATGTTTTTGTCCCGTGTAAATCAGTATCTATAGAATCAGTAACTTCGTCGTTACCTAATATTGTAATATTATATCCTTTAATTGTTTTATCGGATCCACTACTACAATTTTCTCCCTTGCCATCACAAATATTAGTATTTTCAAGTACAGTATCATAAGTTACATTACGATTATTTGATAATAAGTATGATTGGTTGTAAAGATATGTATCTCCTTCGTCAATTTTTTTGGCTTCTTCAGCAGCATCAGAAGTAACTGTATCCGTAGTTTTTTTATAAACACTTAATACAAGTTCAGGGTAATTGGCATTATGACTTTCTCCATCAGTTTTGGGCAATGAATATACGAAATCATTACTTGTAACTTCTATAGTTGCAGTATAACAATATTTACTTGGTGTTTCACTAGTGGTATCACTTCTCGTTACTAAACTAACATATCCAGAAGTTTCGCCTCTTAATGAACCTTTGCCTTTAGCAAAATTTTCTTGATCAGCTGTAATTAATAAATCACCAAATGATACAAAAGATGTTGAATCTACAGTCTTTGTTTCAACTGTTATTTGTGCTTCCTTTCCTCCACCAATTTGTGCAGTAAAGTATGCAAATGTTGCACCTACTATCGCAACTAGTAATGTTGCTACTGCTATTACTGTTAATAATAACGTATTCTTTTTATCCATCCTTTTCTATTCCTCCTATCTATTTTCCATTCTACCAAAAAAAAAAGTTTAGAATGTCAAGTCCTTTATCTAAACTTTTTACTTTTTTATAGAAAAAGCATTTTTATTACTTTATTTATTTTTTATTAAATCTTAATTTAAACTTATTAAATTAAGATTTAATAAGTAATTTAAACTATATTTCCCCCTCCCCATAAGTCTTCCTTTAGGCATATACATACTCCTTAGTTATATTTTCTTTATCTGGTGGTTTTTTCTTTTCTATTTTCTTTATTAAAACTAATTTAGTTAAACACTTTTTACACTTTCTTACATCATATCCATTTATTCTTTTTAATATTTCTATTTTACTTAATAACTTCTCTTTATTTTTCTTAGTCTTAGTTATTATCTTTAAAATCTTTATTCTTCTTGTTTTATTCTTTGTAGCATACAATCCATAATATCTTATCTTCATAAAGTTCTTAGGTAAAGTATGTAGTAAGAATCTTCTAATAAACTCTTCTCCTTTTAATTTCATTGTCTTTTCTATTGATCGATCATAAGAATCTTTATATTTAAATATTACACTCTTTTTATTTATCTTTACTATTCTTTCATTACTTATACATACTTTATATACATATTTAGCTAAATACTTATAGACACTTTCTATATTATCAAATGGTTTCTTACAATAACAATCCCATTTTTTATTAATTAAATTATCTAAGTATTTAGATAAATATTCTTTATTACTTAAATATTCTAGATCTTTATAAAAGTTTAATTCTACTTTTTTTAATTTTTTAATTAATTTATTTTTAAATTTCTTTTCAAGTTTTTCTAGAGGTATTTCTTCATAATCTATCCACTTATGATTTTTTATTCCCCCTTTAGTTACAATCATATGCACATGAGGATAATAAGCTTCTACTTGGGTCCAAGTATGGAGCATTGATATTATACCTGGTGTTATATCTTTAAATAATTCTATTATTGTTTCTTTACTTACATTTAAGATTAAGTTATAACATACTTTTTTATTTTGATAAAATATTTTATATAATTCACTAGGAATCGTAAATACAATATGATAATAACTGACATTTAATATATCTTGTTTATGTTTATCTATCCATACTTCTTTTTTATAATCTTGGCAATTAGGACAATGTCTATTATTACAAGAATTATAACTATATACTATATCATTACATTTAGGACATTTATAGACATGTCCTCCCAGCTTTTTAGTTTTACATTCTAGAATAGAATAAAATACTTTACTTTGTTCTATTGACATACTATATTGTTCTTTATAACTTTTTCCAAATTTTTGAAATATCTCTTGTATTGTATTTTTCATTATTCTTTCCTTTTAGGACTTATAACAATTAAAATTTACTTAATAAATCAATTAATCTTGTATTTTTAAAAATACTTTCTCTTCCTACTTTTTCAACTTCAAGTAAGCCAACATCTACTAAACTATTTAAATAAGTAGAAGCCGTTTGTCTAGTTACATTGCATCTGTCTTCTATATAATTAATTTTAGTATAAACTTCAAAGAATAAAGAATCTAATAATTCATCGGAATATATTTTAGGTAATTTGGTTCTAAATTCATTCTTATAAGATTCCATTTCATTTTGAATTTGTTTAATTAATTCAATTGTATTTTTAGAAGTATCTTCAATTCCTTTTAATATAAATATAAGCCAATCTTCATAGTTATTATTTTCTCTAAATTCCGTAAATAACGTATAATATTGACTTTTATTTTTATTTATATAATTACTTAAATAAAGAATAGGACTATCTAAAATATTATTTAATACTAAATATAATACATTTAATATTCTACCTGTTCTTCCATTACCATCGTAAAATGGATGAATAGATTCAAATTGATAATGAATTAAAGCCATTTTAATTAATGGATCTACTTCATTATCATCTTCATTAATATAATCTTCAAGATTTTTTAATAAGTCCCTAATTTCTTTTTCATTTTGAGGTGGGGTATAAATTACTTCATTAGTTTTGCTATTTACTAGTTTAGTGCCTGGAGTTTTTCTTATGCCTGCTTTATTATGTTCAATCATTCCTTGTAATTCTACTAAAACATTAGTTGAAATAAATCCCTTTTCTTTTATAATTTCATATCCCCGCCAAATAGCTCTTCGATAATCAACAACTTCTTTAGCTGCCTCATCTTTAAATCCGCTTTCTGTTAATATTTTATAAATGCTATCATGGGTAGTTACAATATTTTCAATGGCACTACTATCCTTAGCTTCATTAATGGTAATAGCATTAATTAAAATATGTTGGTTTGGAATTGAACTAGCCAAGCCTTTTAATTCGGCAATGGATCTTGAAGCTTCATTTAATGCTTCCAGTATTCTGGGGGTTTTTAAATTGCAATCATTAAATGGTAATAATTTCATATTATCATCTCCTGATATAATATTACGCTATTTTTTTAACATATACAAGAAATATGTTAAATTTTTTTATTTTTTTTAACATATATTTTATAATTTTGGATATTTTGTTAATATTAACTTCTTAGCTTTAGCTTGTCCTTCTTCTAAAGCTTTTGCAAAATAATCATATCTAACTTCTTCATAACCATTCTCATTATCCGAAGTATTATAAGGATTTAATATCATATTTTCTTTTTCAAAAGTAGTAATTAAAGGGCTTCTTTTATCACTTTCTTTACTAGCATAAATACATTTACCTGATTCAATATCTTTATATATTTTAGATTCCGCAATGGGACTATTGATTGAAACATTCTTAGTATAATAATTAGTTTCTTCATAACAAACATTCCAATCACTATAATAAGCTCTAGTACAAACATATAAACCATTGGTTTCTGTAATCGAAAAAGAAGCTAAAATTTGTTTTAATATTTCGGAAATATTAGTACTATCTAATTCTTCACCTTTAGAATTAGTTATTTTTAAATATTCTTTAATTAAGTCTAATTCTAATAGTTCCTTAATTCTTTCTCTTCGTTCAATTTCTTTAGTTACCAACTTTCTTAATTTTGTTAATTCATAACTTTTCAAATATAACCACTCCTTACATTTAAATTATATAATAAAAAAGATTAGTTTTAATTCTACAATCTGCAGAATTAAAACTAATCATTATTAAACTATATAAGAAATTTTTTTACTTTTTACCTATTAAGAATTGAAGATTTTTAGAACTAGATGAACCCATAGTATTAATATCATAATTTTCATATACTTCTTTAACTTTAAGACCAACATTATCACAGCATAATTTCATTTCGTCAATTGTAAAAATTCTAAAGGTATGACTATCAATATATTTTTGACCCTCTATTTCAAATATAATTTTACTCTCTTCTATTTTCGATCTTTTATCATATTTCCACTCCATAGTTCTAGTCATATTATCAAAAGTATCTATTTTCTTTCCTGATGTTTGAGGATTATGCAAATCAATTATTATTTTCCCTTCCTCAGTTAAAATATTTTTTAAATTTAAAAGAGCTTTTTCTAATTCATATGTATTTTTTAAATGATTTAGAACGGCAAACATGGAAATTATTACATCATATTTTTGATTAATATTTAAATCTAAGACATTTTGTAAATAAAGATTAGAATGAACTTTAGTTTTAGCAATATCTAACATTTCTTTGTTAAGATCTAGGCCATCAATTTTAAAACCTTTTTGCTCTAATAAAGATGCATGAATGCCTGTTCCGCAACCAATATCAATAATCTTATCATTTTGCTTAAGAAAATTTGTTAAAAAATTTGTTTCTTTAGCATAATCTTTATTTTGATAAAATTTATCATAATATTTTGCAAATTCTTTATATTCCATTACTATCTCCTTGTTTTTCTAATTTAACTTCTTGCTAATTTATTTTAAAAGAATCAAAGAACATAACAACATTATAATTCAAATAAGTATATATTTTCTACATATTTTTCTCTAAATAAATAATTGCCTATATATTTTCCTCCCAAATGCTTATAAAAATTATTAGAAGGATTACCATCTAAACAACCAATTATTAATTTTTTTATTCCTTTTTTCCTAATATTTTTAACAGCATAATTATATAATAAGCGGCCATATCCATATCCTTGATATTCTTTTAAAATATATAAGGAATGTATTTCCGCAGCATTTTCAACCTTATCACTATCTAAAGTATAATAAATCCAGCCAATTATTTTGGCTTGTAAAGTTAAAACGTAATAATCAGGTTGTTCATTTAAATTATTTTTTAATCTTTCAGCACTTTCTTTTTCATGATCCAATAATCCTTTTAAAAATTCATCATCGACAATTCCCTTATATGTTGTATTCCATATTAGAGCAATAGAATGAGCTAACTCAGTTGAATCTTCTATTTTTCTTTTTCTAATTATAGGGTTCATAACTATCATTTCCTTACCCCAAAATATACATTTTTATAGCTTGGAACATTTAATAGTTGGGTGCTGCCTCTATCTTTATAGACTGAAAGTGATGCTTGATGAATAAGAAAGATTTTTTAATCTTTGCTTTAATCGTTGTCATCCTTTTACTTATAGCATTACTTTTCGTAATTCTAAATTAAAAGTGCACCTAACTCAAAACAGTTTGAATTAGGTGTTACAAAAATTATTGGAACTCTCAAGCATTGAAATATTGAATGTTCCTTTTTATTTTATGCAAGTTTCCTTGACATATTCAATATATCATAAAATATCTTTTTTTACAAGTTATTTTCAAAATTCAATTTTTACATATTTGCACTTCATTTATTAAAACAAAATTATACATTTTAGAAATATAATTATTAGCAACATACTCATATAATTTTTGATCATCACCTATAAATATTATATATTCCGAAAAAATCAATTTTTTTATAATTTTCGGAATATAAATTTTTATTAATTTAATATATTTGTTTTTATTTTCTCAATTGCTATATATCACTATATTTATAAATTTAAAACTCGAACTAAAAAAGTTCGTGTTTAATGTCAATCTGGTGCGAGAAGGAAGGTTATTACTAACTTTTCCTTAAAATTTAGAAATTAACACTATTAGACATCAATTTCTAATACTAATTTAGCAATTAAATAAACGTTTAACACACTTATTTATCATTTGCTAGCCATTTGGCAATATCTTTTATTATTATTCCTTCATAAGTATAATCATCATGTCTAGTTCTAGCAATCAAAATTTTAGGATATGCATCTTTAATTTTTAATAATGGAGTTACTTCTCTTTTAAAAGTCTCATTTTCTAAATCATCACTAATATTACTAGATACTTGAATATAAATTTTTTCATTCCTTTTTTGAGCTATGAAATCTATCTCTTTTTCATATAAAGTTCCAACATATACTTCATATCCTCGTCTTAGTAACTCAATTGCTACTATATTTTCATAAACTCTTCCATAATCTATATTAGTTGTACCCAATATAGCATATCTAAAAGAATGATCTGCTAAATAATATTTATCTAAAGAATTTAAATATCTTTTTCCTTTTATATCATATCTTCCTATTTTATAAAAAGCAAAAGCATTACAAAAGTAATCAATATATTTTTTTATAGTTTTATCAGTTATATAATCCTTTTGAGAATTAAGCTTTTTAGTAATATTCAATGTTGATGTAATATTAGAAATATTATCCATTAAAAAATTCCCTAAATTATTTAATATTTTTTCATTTCTTATATTATATTTTTTCTTAATATCACTTATAATCAAAGTATTATAGACATCTTCAATATATTTATATTTATCATTTTGATTATTATAAACATAAGAACCTGACATTCCACCATTTGTAACATATTTATCAAAAGCTATATCGATATCGTCATATTTATAATAATTCATAAATTCCATAAAAGAAAATGGATAAACCTCAATAGAAAAAGTTCTACCAGTAAATAGCGTTGCTAAATCGCTACTTAACAAAAAAGCATTTGAACCAGTGATATAAATATCATACTTTTCTTCAGCGTGAAGCCAATTTATAACATTTTCAAAATTATTACACATTTGTACTTCATCTATTAAAACAAAATTATGCATTTTGGAAATATAATTATTAGCAACATAATCATATAATTTTTGATCATCTTTTAAATTAGCGAATTTTTTTAAATTATAATTTACATGAATAATATTATAGTTATTAATATATTCTTCAATGTATTGCTTAAATGATTCCAAAAGTTTTGATTTACCAGAACGTCTTATTCCCGTTATAACTTTTATATCTGGTGTTCCAATTACATCAATTAATTTATTTAAATATCTTTCCCGTTTAATTAGTTTCATAAGTTAATCACCTCGTATAAATATTATATTATATATTCCGAAAAAATCAATTTTTTTATAATTTTCGGAATATAAATTTTTATTAATTTAATATATTTGTTTTTATTTTCTCAATTGCTACATATCACTATATTTATAAATTTAAAACTCGAACTAAAAAGTTCGAGTTTAATGTCAATCTGGTGGAGGACGTGGGATTCGAACCCGCGACCCCCTGCGTGCAGGGCAGGTGCTCTAGCCAGCTGAGCTAGTCCCCCGAAAGACATGATTATCATACCATAGGTATTTTAAATAATCAAGCACTTTTTTCTAAAATTTTATCATCAGAAATAATTTTTATTAATCCATTTTCGACTTCTTCTAAAGCCCTTCCTAATTCCTTTTTATTCTTATATTCTGATTCTTTCATTTGAAAATGATTATTTTCTAACATTTGTTTACTTCTAATTGAAGCTACATGTACTAAAATATATTTAGAATCAACAATATTAAGTAATTTATCAATTGACGGATATAACATTATCTTCACTCCCTTACGTTTATATCATACTAAATATAATGTTAATTATTCAACTATTAACTATATTTTTGACATTTTCTTGACAAAGCTTTCTTAATGCCTCTAAGATAACCACCATAGCCCAAGTATCTTGTTGGCAATATATTCTTAAAGCTTCATAATATAAATTAAATTCTTCTTTAGACATTTGATTATAAGTAGCATATGCCACGATAGCTTCTGTGCCATTTTTAACTGTTAAATTTTTATAAGATAAATCACTAAAGACCGGTAAAGTTTTTTTAATTGAGAAAGAACCACTTAAATCTTTATGATAATAATTTGGTAAACTACTTCTTTCTTTATCAAAGCCTAATTCTTCATACATTTCTTTTTTAGTATTAACTAACCACATTAAATCAAAACCCCGATTATATATTTTCATTAGCTTTTCATGATACTTAGGAAAAATTTGGGAAAGCTCTTTAATTCTTCCCTTTTCAAAGGCAACATTTTGGGCAAATAATGTTCCTTTATCTCCATCAATATATTTAACTAACATTTTCACTAATTCTTCTCTTTCATCATTATCAAAAGTTTTAGCTAAAAAGATAATATTATCTTTTTCTTTATCACATACACCTGGTTCTCTTTCAATATGCAAGCTAAATTCAAATGGAGATTGAATATAAGGTTTTTCCCCCTTAAATCTTGGAACTGGACAAGGCATTGTTTCAAAATCTAAGTGATAAATAGGATATTCTAAACACTTTAATCCTGCTTTTATTTTTTCTTGATCAATATATACTTTATTAAATCTTACGGCATCTCTTTGAATATGATGAACTTTATGTTGAATCCAATCTTCGGGAATATCAAGCATATTTAAATAACCCTCATTTATCAAATCTAAGCCTTTAATCTTTTGACCATCTTCTTTAGTAAAGCCAAACCCATTATGAATATAATTTAAAGAAGAATTATAAGGAGGAATATCTTTTCCACAGACAGTAGAAAAATAAGGGCATTCTTTATAGCCTTTGCGATCACACCATTTTCCCATAGGACAAGGCCTAATATCTAAAGTAAATAAAGTATCTTCTAGTCTTTTTTCAATATCCTTAATTATTCTTTGATACTCTTCTGTAACTTTAGTTAAATCAATAAATACAATTAATTCATTACCATCTTCATCTTGATCATATTGAGCCTTCCCATTAACATATTTTCCATCAAAAACATACTTATGATTTAATATTGCTAAATAATAATGAACATTTTTTAATTTATCTTCATTATGAGCTTCTTTATATTCTCCTTCTAAAATAAATCTTTGAATAGCTAAATCATAAACATAAGTACCTACATTACTATAGCGATCAAATAACTTTTCTCTTTGTTTATTATAATTTTCTAAAGGCATTTCTTTTTCTAAAGGATAATTTTCTATTTCATCTTTTAAGATATAACAATTTTTTTCTTGATTAAAATAAAATATTGAATATTTATCCGTCTTTGGATAATTACTTTTTAAATTTTCATACTTACTACTAGTTGTAGCTTTAACTTCAATTATATTAATATCTTCCTTACTTTCATTATATATATCAACATAACAAATATATTTAATACCATTTTTATTAAATTCAAAACTTTCTTGGTTCTTCGTATCTTCAGCATAAATACTAGTTCCCGGAAAATACTTTTTAGATATTCTTCCCGCTTCTATTTCAACCATTTTATAAAAGGGAAGCATAGCTTGTAATTGTTTATTTTCTTTTTTAGTTAAATCAACTTCTAATTCTTCATCTTCATACATACCCATTAGTAATTCTTTAAGTTGTTCTTGTTCTTCTATTTTTTTATATTCATCATAAGTTATATCCGCATCTAATTTTTCTTTATGTACTTCATCTAAAGCTGCATATCTAGAGCATCTTGTATAATTAATAAAATTTGTTTTAGTAATAGCCATCTTTAATCTAGTACTTCCGCGGTTACTTTATTATTCTTTAAAGTTAATTTTATTCTTAAATCATTTAAAGATTTATTTTCATCTCGAGGATCAACAACTTTACCATCAGTATTTAAAAGAACACCTTTTTCAACTAGTTCATCAACTGTCATATATTCAGTAAAAGTATCTAAATTAGCTTCTGCATAAATCTTAGCATTTTTTTCAATATAACTAATTGTTTGGTTATACATCGCTTCTTCATAATCAACACTAAAAGCATAAGATAAATGATTAGCTAAAATAAAATATCCTATTCCGATAACCACAATTACTATAATAAGCTCAGGCATTGTATAACCATTTTTTTCCAATTTTATTCACCTCTAATATTTCTTCTATATCTATTATATCACTAAAAGAAATTTTCCCAAAGAAAAAGTCCTATACGGGACTTAATTTTTTTAACAACCACATCCGCGGTCATAAACATTAGAAACAACATTTTCTTCACAAGTAGTATATTCAGGACGATATGTATGACGATATACATGATGATTTATTATTCTTGTATTACATGGCATAATATGAGGAACTTCATAACAAATATAACGATGACAAACATTTTCTCTAGGACATTCATAGATTGGACTGCAACATGTACCCATCATTGTACTTGGGCAGCATCCCATACTTCCCATATCCATTGCTGGTGTAGTATAGCCCGCTTGCATATTACTTTGGTCATAGTTCATATTTACTTTTTGTTCACTAGCCATTTCTTGTTTAAAACTTTCAAAATTCATAAAATCTCTATCCTTTCTAATTTTATCTTATTCGAAAGTTTTAATATTGACTAGGTAAATGTTTCTATTTTAAAAATCTATTTCTTTAAATGAATGAATTATATTACCATTTAAAGCATCTATATTATATTCATATTCGTACTTTTGATAATTAAAATCTATTTCATATACTTCTTTACCATATTTATAATCAAGTTCTATACTTAAATCATAAACATCATTTTTATTTATCCCCGCATGATTTAAAGCTATATTTATGGCTTCATCTTTACTTAGATATTCTTTTGAATTATTACTTGATTGATTATTACTTTGATTATTACTTTGATTATTACTTGATTGGTTATTATTTAGATCATCATCAATATCTTTAAATGATCTAATAATTTCTTTAGTTTTCGCATCAACATAATACTCATATTCATAACCATTATATTTAAAGTTTATTTCATATACATCTTTAGCATATTTTGTTTTTAATTCAACTTCAATCTCACTAATATCCTCTAAATTTAAATTAACATCATTTAAAGTGCGATTTAAAGCTTCTTCTCTCGTAATAAAATTAGCTCTATTAATTAATGAATTATCTTTTTTATTAATAACAATTACTAATAAGATTATTAATAAAACTATAATTAAGAATAAAGCTCCTATTAATAAGCTACTTAATAATTTATTTTTATCTTTCATTTTATTTTTACTCCTTTTTTAATTAATTTATTTTTTTGTCTTTGATACATAAATCCCATGATTAAAGTTAATATCATAAAGATAATCGAAAATAAAGCACTCTTTATTTTATGAAGCAAAACTAGAATAGCAAAGAGCCAAGTTAATAGAACAAAGAGCCATTGGCATAGTCGATATATTTTCATTTTTTGAATTTCTTTTTGCATTATTACTACCTACCTATTTAATTTTGATATTTTATTTGTTGACCTTTAATTAAATCATAATTTGTTAAAGTATGTGATTCTAAATCAACGTTATGCATATTAACACAAGTTATCTGACTATTTTCATAAGTTTTATAATAATATAAACCTTTATTTAAGTTAGCTCCTGAGCTATAAATAGTAATTTCATATTTATTATTCTCTAAAACTACACATCCTCTTTGCTGGTCAACAGAATTTAGAATGTGGAAAAATTGACTTAAGCTTTCACTTTCTAAATCTCCTGATAAAGAATTTAACTTAGTAAAAGTAGCTTTAACAAACCGAGAAGCACTCGATAAATCACCCGGAAGACCTAAAGCTCCCATGCCTCGGCTATAGGTATCTAGTTTAATTTTTTTAGAAAAATTATTAAGAGGTGTTTTTGTTGATAAACTCATATAATTATTTAAATTAAACATTTGAATATTAAACGGCGGATTATTTGTTAAAACACCCACTAAATTATCATAAACATGTAAGCCATCTTCCATGCTTTCAACCGTGATGGCCTTTTCTTTATCGGCAATTAGCCAGTGAAGGGGTGAGGCTTTTAAATCCTCGCTAAAATCAAGATTAACAATATTGGTCTTAGTTAAAACTTCTTTAACTTCATCCACCGTTGTATATTGTGTTAAAACCCAGTTAATAAATTCAAAAGGAGCAACATTATTTTTGTTTGCCTCTTTTTCATGATAATAAGCATTATTAGGGAAATTTAAACCTGCCATAGCTAATCCTTTTTCATTAATAGCATCATAATATAAAGGATAATCTTGACAAACATAAGCCATACCTATTAAGGCATAGTGATGTTCTAATTTTTTCCCATCACTAAATGTTAAAGAATAGTTTCTTGGCATAATGGTTACTGTTTCCTTATAAGAATATTCTAAATCAAGATTACGACCAAAATAAGTATCTTTAGTTTTATATGTTATTGCTGTACACATATATTCATCTTCTTTCTTAAGAAAATTATATTATATAATTTATTTCTAAATCAATATTTATATATTTTTTATGGCTTTCTCATATTCAGTATTTTTTTTAGAATATATATCTATTTCTAGTTCAATATCTTTTAAATCTTTAATTATTAAATAATATACAAATATTTCTTGGCTCTTAAACATTATTCCTGGTACTTTTATATTTCCATATATTTGTTCTTCTTGATATTTTTTCATTAAATTATCTATTGC
>CANQIU010000006.1 GCA_947624145.1 uncultured Bacilli bacterium
CTGTGAAGCAGAAAAGGAAAGCCGTGAGGCTTTCCAAGGATAAAATGAGATATTTATCGAATTTTATCTTATGTTCTTTGCTCAATAAAAAATCACCTCCATATGAGATGATATTTTACCATATAAAAGTAATAATGTCTTGCCAGACAGGCCTTACTTCCTTATACAGATAAGAAAGTAAGCAAAGAAGCCGGGAAAGAAAAAAATATAACCTCGCCGGTTAGGCATTCTTTCTTGAAAGAAAGAATCAAAGAACTTTTAAATTTGGACAAGTAAATACAACTAGTTTTTTATAATTGCATTTACTTGTCCAGGTAAGATTTTTTAATGGTTTAATTTTTAACTCTTTACAATTTCCTTTAGAACCTTTATAATAATTTTTAAGTTTTGGAGGTTTATTATGAAGCAAGATATCCCTGTTATCCTTTTAAAAGAATTAGTTATCCTACCAAATCAAGAAGTAAAAATTGAACTAAATAATAATATAAGTAATAAGATAATTAAAGAAGCTAACTTAAAATATGATAGTAAAGTATTAGTAGTTTCGCCCATAGATACTTTAGAAGAAGAACCAAGTATCGATGATTTACCGAAAGTTGGCGTTATAGCTAAAATAAAAAATAGAATAGCCATTGATAATACCAAAATTAGAATAACTTTAAGAGGTTTAAAAAGAGTAGCTATTTTAAAATATTATCCTTCTTCTAGTAATGAAGATATTTTACATAGTGAAGTAATGGAAATACAACTACCTTTAGTTATAAAAGAAGAAGAGAATGCTTTAAAAAGAAAACTTTTAAGTTCTTTAGAAGAATATATATCATCTTCACCTGATATATCTAATTCGGTTTATAATACCGCAGAAGAAGCTCAAGATTTAGAACATTTAACGGATATTATAACCTCATTTTTACCCTTTAATGTTAACAAAAAAATTGAATATATGCAAAATATTAATCCGGTTAATCGGGCTTTAAGTTTAGTTAAAGATATTAATGAAGAAATAAAATATTTACAAATAGAAGAGACTTTAAATAATGAGATTCAAAAAGAACTAGATGAAAATCAAAAAGAATTTATTTTAAGAGAAAAATTAAAAGTTATTAAAAAAGAATTAGGGGAAGAAAAAACGATTGAAGAAGAAGTCGAATTTTATTTGCATACTTTAAATTCTTTAAAACTGCCTAAAGATTCTCAAAAAAAACTAGCAAGAGAAATTCAAAAGTTTTCTTTAATTCCCGAGTCTAGTCCAGAAGCTAGTGTAATTAGGAATTATCTTGATTGGGTTTTAAATTTACCTTGGCACAAAAAAACCAAAGAAGAACAAAATTATAATAAAGTCTTAGAAGAACTTAATCAAAGTCATTATGGCTTAGAAGAAATAAAGGAAAGAATTAGCGAATATGTGGCAATTAAAAAGATTAATCCGCATTTAAAAAGCCCGATTATTTGTTTAGTGGGACCTCCCGGCGTTGGAAAAACTTCGATTGCCATGGCTATTGCCCAAGCTTTAAATCGGAAGTTTTATAAAATATGCGTTGGGGGCTTAAATGATTCAACCGAATTAATTGGTTCCAGAAGAACTTATCTAGGAGCTAATCCGGGCAAAATTATTCAAGGCTTAAGGAAAGCCGGAAGTAATAATCCTTTAATCTTAATTGATGAAGTTGATAAGATGGTTAAAGACTATAAAGGCGATCCAGCCTCAACTTTATTAGAGATTCTAGATCCAGTTCAAAATGCTTATTTTGTGGATAATTATATTGAAGAACCCTTTGATTTAAGTGATGTCTTATTTATTCTGACGGCTAATACCATTGAAAATATTCCCGTGCCAATATTAGATCGTTTAGAATTAATTGAAATTAATAGTTATACGATGTTTGAAAAAAAAGATATTGCGAAAAACTATTTATTACCTAAAATTAGTGCCGAACATAAATTAGATTTAACTAAAGTTAAAATAAGTGATGAATGTTTATACTTTTTAATTAAAGGTTATACTTATGAATCAGGAGTTAGAGACTTAGAAAGAGTTCTTACATCATTAATTAGAAAAGTAGTTATAAATAATGTTAAAACTATTACTAAAGATAAGATTATTAAACTATTAAATACACCGAAATATTTAGATAATGAATATGACTTTCATAATTTTTATGGGGTTGTTAATAGTCTTGCTTATACCCCGAATGGATCTTTAGTAACGAAAATCGAAGTTTTAAAGTTTCCGGGGGATGGTAAAAAAATCATCACCGGCCAAATTGGGGATATCTTAAAAGAAAGTATTGAAGTTGCTACATCATATATTCAAAAAGAATATAAATATAAATTAAATGAATATAATCTCCATTTTCACTTCTTAGATGGCTCCACTAAAAAAGATGGTCCATCTGCTGGAGTTAGTATTACAACTTCTTTATTAAGTGCCCTAGAAAAGAAAAAAATCCCTGAAGATATCGCTTTTACGGGGGAAATTTCCTTAAATGGCAATATTCTTAAAATAGGCGGATTAAACGAAAAATTAATTGGTGCATATAATAAAGGTATAAAAGTAGTATATATTCCTAAAAGTAATATAGATGATTTAAAGGATGTTGATGAAAAGATAAAAAGTTCAATTGACATTAGATGTGTGAGTAATTATGCCGAAATATATACAAACTTATTTAAATAAGATATAATATTTTAAGGATGTGATTAAGATAAAATCATATGAAATATATAATAACTTAGAATTAATTAAAATATATAATAAAATAGATGTTGATTTAACTAAAACAGTTATTGATTCAAGAGAAGCTACCCTAAATTCCATATATTTTGGGATAAAGGGTGAAAATAGTGATGGAAATGCTTATTATATGGAAGCTTTTAAGAATGGTTCTTCTCTAGCTATATTAGAGAATCTAGATTATAATGATAAGTTAGCTAATTATTTAAAAGAAAATAATAAAAGTATTATATTAGTTAAAGATACGATTCTTTCTTTAGGAAAGTTAGCTAGTTATAAGCAAAGTAAATTTCAAAATCCCGTAGTAGCTATCACAGGTAGTGCCGGAAAAACTTCCACTAAAGATTTAACTTATTTAGTTTTAAATGAAAAATTGCAAGCTTATAAAACAATGGGAAATAAGAATAATCATTTAGGTCTTCCCTTAACAGTTTTAAATATGCAAGATAATCCCGATGTTATGGTTTTAGAAATGGGAATGAATCATTTAAAAGAAATTAGTTATTTAGCTCATATCGTTAAACCAACAGTGGCTATTATTACTAATGTGGGAACCGCCCATATTGGTAATTTAGGAAGTAGAGAAAATATTTTAAAAGCTAAGTTAGAAATAATTGAAACCTTAGATAAAAATGGAACAATTATTATTAATAATGATAATGATTTATTACATAAATGGTATTTAGAAAATAAAGATAAATATCAAATAAAAACCTTTGGTATAAAAGAAACATCCGATGTTATGGCAAAAGATATTAAATTAAATAACGAAGATAGTAGTTTTAATTGTCTTGGTAAAACATTTCATATTAAAGCACCTGGGGAACATTTTATCTATAATGCTTTAGCATCTATCACAGCTGGTTTAGTATTTAAACTTGATTTAGATACTATTGCTAAAGGTGTTGCTAAGTTTGTTCCTGAAAAGAATCGTATGAATACCATCGAAAAAAATGGTATTACATTTATTAATGATTGCTATAATGCTAACTTTGATTCCTTAAAGTTTGGCCTTGAAGCATTGGGAAGGCATAAGAAAAGGAAAATCGCTTTACTGGGGACAATGGGTGAGCTCGGAAGTTATTCGGAAAAACTGCATGCTGATATCGGTAATATAATTGTTAAAGAAAATATTGATATTTTAATAACTATTGGTGAATATACTAACTTTATTAATGAAAGAGCTTTAAGCTTAGGTTTTAATCCCGCTAATAGTTATCACTTTAAAACTAAAAAGGAAGCTATAAACTTAATTAACAAAATAAAACAAGAAAAAGATATAATCTTAATTAAAGCTTCTAATGCTCAAAAATTTAATGAAATAATAGATAAGATAATCTAACAAAATAGAACATATAACCAATGTTCTTTTTTTTGTAAAAATATGTCAATCTAAAAAAGAATAAAAACTTTAGACTTGACTTCGCATATATATATATACTAGTCTTAGATGCTAGACGAAAGGAAATAAAAGTACTTTACGTCAAGTTGAAAGGAATGGGAAAAGTATATGAAGGTTAAGAAGAAAGATTTTTATTTTGTAATGATTGTAAGTATCTTACTAATCATGGTAGTAGGAGGGACATTTGCTTATTTTCAAGCGCAGATAGGAAAGGGAGCTGAAGCTGGCGTTAATGTTACAGCTAAGACAACAGACTCTTTAATGTTTGATAATATTGAAAGTTCAATTAGTATTGAAGCTAATCAAGATAACTTTGGTCTTGATGATGGAAGTATAAGTAAAACAGCTTCTGTTAAAGCTACTTTAACTCCAAATAACCAAACAGGTGCAGCTTCAAAGAAATATAATATATTCTTAATCTTAGAACATAATACATTAGAATATACAAATAATAGTACTCCTGAGTTATTGGTTAAGTTAAGTAAAAAAACAGGTGAAGAATATAAAGAATATGAAACTAAGATATCTGAATTAGATTATAAAACAAATGTTGAAGATATAAAAAAAGAACAACATTCTGGTTATGACATAACAACTAAGCATAATGCAGTATATAAATTAGCAAGTGATGTTGAAATAACCGCAACAAGTAATACTCCAACCACAGATGAATGGCAAGTCGAAGTAACATTAGTAAATTTAAGTAGTGAACAAAATAAAAATACAGGAAAATCATTTAAAGGAAGTATATATATAACAAGTGAAGAAGATTTTGAATTACCAAGAATAAATACAATAACAACAACGACAACAGAAAATAGTTTAACAATAAATACAATTGGTATAGATGGAACAAATGAAATAGATAAATATTATTATAAAGTAGAAGAAACAAATAAAACGAATAGTATCGTAAAAAGATTAGCAAGTACTAAAGCTAATGAATATCAAGAAGGAACAGCAGAATATACAATAAATAGTTTAGATAATAATAAAAATTATGAAGTAACAGTAGTAGCTTTAGATAAAAAAGGCTATGAAAGTAATGTCTATAGAACAATAGTAACAATAGATGGAATAGAAATACCTGTAATAGATAGTGTATCATCAAGTGCAACCGAAGATAGTATAACAGTAAATGTTACAGCAAGTGGTGATATAACAAATTATTATTACCAAATAGATGGTGGAGAATGGATAGATGGAACAACAAGTAATTCTCATACCTTTAATAGTTTAAAAGATAATACAAGTCATCAAATAAAAATAAAAGTAAAAGATAGTAATGGTAAATATTCAAATGAATATGAAATAGAAGTAAAAACAAATGAAAAAGCAAATTCAGAAGAAACCGGACCAAGTATTACAGATAGATTAATAGCTGATGCAAATAGTATGAGTAGTTTACCAAAAGATACTACATATTTAAATGATAGAGCATATTCAGGAAAATTAGTATATCACGATGAAAATTCTCAAGATGAAACAGTTAAAAATTATGGAGCAGCAGATGAAGGATATCGTTATACAGGAGATAACCCAAATAACTTTGTATGTTTTGGACCTGGAGCAGAAGGTTATAGTAGAAACGAAAATGAGGCAACATGTGATGCCAAAAATCTATATCGAATAATAGGAATAGTACCAGTAGAAACAGAAAACAATGGAACACAAAACCTAATAAAACTAATTCAAAGTGAATATGCTACCCAAGCTCAATTAGGAAATGGGACACCTGGTAATAATTATTCAGGTAGCTTATCATCAAGTGCAAGAGTAAAAGATTTACCAACATATGGCTTCTATTGGAATAAAACCAAATCAAGCACTTACTATAACATATGGGCAGACGATACAAATAGTGATAATAGTAATAGTAAAAATGCCACATTAAACCAAGCATTAAATGATGCAAATACAGGTTACTTACATTATTTAGATAATAGTACGAATCAACAAGGAATAAATTGGACAAGCAAAATCGAAACAGTAAAATGGAATATAGCAGGAGGAAGTGGTAGTGAAATATCTAGTGTTACAGCCAAAACAGCATATGACAACGAAAAAAGTGAAACAACAGCAGGAGGTATTCAAGCTACCCAAACAACATCAACAGCCAAGATAGGCTTAATGTATGTTCATGATTATGGTTTTGCTAGTGACAAAAGCAACTGGAACACAAATTTAAATGGTTATAGTACAGATGATAATAGAAACAAAAACTGGTTATTCAACGGAGTAAGCGAATTGACAATTTCGCGCGACTCCGATGCTGGCAACGGTGCGTTCTTTATCAGCAACGCCGGGGGTGTGCGCTACGACCGTGTCAGCTATTCTACGTTCGGGGTGCGCCCGGTCTTTTATCTTAAATCTGATACCCAAATTACAGGTGGTAATGGTACTGCTTTAACACCTTATAGAATAAATTCACAATAAGCAAAATAAAGTAATTTTTTATAAAAGAAATTACTTTTTTATTTTGGCGTAATTAGGCAATAATGATTGACAAGTATTTAGGTAATAAAGTATAATTTAGATAAGTTAGGATATGATGCTGGATGCGAAAGAGATTTAAATCAATGTTATTTATCATTGGCTTACTAATAGTTATCTGTCTATCTTTAAGTGTTGGTTATTTATTCTATAATAATATAGATTATGATGATACAGTAGTTATTGTGGATGGTAATATTACCGTTAATTATTTAACTGGTAATGAATTTAATGTTACAAGTAATCAAGAAGTAACATTTTCTGTTACTAATAATAGTAATGATAAAGCTTATTATTATATTCAATTACAAGATTTAAAAGGAAATACCGAAAATGTTACATATGAACTTAAAAATGATACGAATGATATTGATGTAAGTGATAATTTAAAATCCGATATTATTAAAGAAAGTATCGAGATAGAAGCTAAAAGTACCACTAATTTTACGATTAACTTTAAAACTGAAGATATGGAAAATGATTATTCGGGAAAGATTGTCGTAGCCAGTATACCTGAAGTAACCACTAATTTTAAAGATATAATATTAAGTAATAATGAAGTAAAGGAAGAAAGTAATACTAAAATTGGAGATATAGCTTTGGAACCAGAGTTAATTAATGATGAAAATATTTATTATTTTCGTGGTAATGTTTTAAATAATTATGTTTCTTTTGCTAATCTTTTATGGCGGATAGTTAAGATTAATGAAGATGGTTCAGTTAAACTGGTTTTAAATGATGTTATTGATGTTTTAACTAAGTATAGTGAAGATGAAGTAGCTTTTAGTGATTCTTTAATTAAAGAAAGCTTAGATAGTTGGTATAGCTTAAATTTAGAAAATTATGCTGATTATATTGCTAATTATAAGTTCTGTAATGATTATATGTTAACAGGAGAAACATTTAATGCTTATAATAGAATAGTTACAGATAAAAATCCCGTTAATATTTGTTTAGGGGAAGAAGTAAGTACCAAGATTGGTTTATTAACAGCGGATGAAGTAATGTATGCTGGAGCTTCCTTAGAAAAAAACGAAAGTTATTATTTAATGAATTCCGAAATAAAGACACCGTATTTTACGATGACTAGTGCAAAGAAAACTAATGATTATTATCCATTTATGGTTAATACTGATGGTTCTTTAGTCTATAATATCAGTGGTAACTTATTAAGAAGTGCAAGACCTGTGATTAATATTATTGCTAATATAACAGTGACGGGTACCGGTACGATCGAAGATCCTTATATTTTAAAAACTAATTAAGGGGTTTGCTTTTAAAGAATAACCATGCTATAATAAAAACAATTTTACATTAACTTGTGTCAAATATTTAGTTAAGGGATTAAATATTGACAGCATTAGTGTTAAAATATTATTGTTAAGTGGTGAGATAAATGAAATTATTAAAAGATATAATAACCTTTGTTAATACCTTATCTTTTGCGGATTTAGTTTTCTTTTTTGCTGTTGTGGTGTTAATGGTTTTAATTGTTACCTTAATTTATTTTATTGAAATAAATAAAGATGAAGAAAAAGATGAGGCTTTAGAAGAAACAAAAGAAATGCAAATAGTTAAAGAAATAAATAAGAATATAACTAAAGAAACACCAACAACTATTCCTTTTACCGATTATGAAAAAGATCAAGAAAATAAAGCTATTATTAGTTATGAAGAATTACTTAAGAAAACGAATAATTATGAACTTAATTATGAAAAAGAAGAGTATTTAGATGATTTGTCGGTTAAGAAAGTTGATTTAGATAACTTAGTATCTAAGAAGGAAGAAGAAAAGCCTAAAATAGAAGTAAGAGTTATATCTTATGCGGAAGAAGAAGCTTTCTTGGAGGCTTTAAAAAGATTACAAAACAATTTGGGGTAATGGTTTATGAAATTTAATATTGTAACGTTTGGTTGTAAAGTTAATCAATATGAATCGAATATGATGAAGGAAAAAATGCTTCATCATAATTTTTCGTATACTGATGTTTTAGAAGAAGCTAATATTATTATTGTTAATACTTGTACAGTTACAAATACGGCTGATAATAAATGTTTAAAAGAAATAAGAAAGATTAAAAGAGAGTATCCTAAAGCTATTTTAGTCGTAGCGGGTTGTAGTAGTCAAAATAAACAAGATTATTATCAAACTTTAGATATTAATATTTTAATTGGTAATAAGGATAAGAGTAAGATAGCTGATTTAATTTTAGATTATCTTAAGACTAATAAAAATTATCTAAAGTTTTATAATGAACGAGCTTTAGAGTTTGAAGATATGGAAATAAGTGATTATAGTAATACTCGGGCTTTTATTAAAATTGAAGATGGTTGTGATAATTTTTGTTCTTATTGTATTATTCCTTATGTTAGGGGTTCTGTTCGGTCGAAAGATTTTGCCAAAGTTATTGAAGAAGCTAAGAGTTTATCTTTAAATAATCACGAGGAAATTGTTTTAACTGGTATTCATACGGGTCAATACAAAAGCGGGGAACATGACTTAAGTGATGTAATTAGAGAAATTGCTAAGATTGATGGGATCAAGCGCATAAGGCTTTCAAGTATTGAAGTAACCGAATTAAATGCTAAATTTTTAGATACTTTAAAAAATACTCCAAAGTTATGTAATCATTTGCATATTCCTTTACAAAGTGGTTCTGATTTTATTTTAAAAAAGATGAATCGAAAGTATGATTTAGCTTATTTTGCTCATAAGATAAAGGAAATTAGAGAAATTCGCCCCGATATATCCATTACAACGGATATTATCGTTGGTCATCCTTATGAAACAGAAGAATTATTTCAAGAAACTTGTCGTTTTGCCCAAGCAATAAATTTTGCTAAAATCCATGTTTTTCCTTATTCCAAAAGAGAGGGAACTTTGGCTGCTAAAATGCCAGAGCAAGTAAGTGATAATGAGAAAAAGCTAAGAGCAAGAACTCTTATAAATATCTCGAAAGAGCTAGAAGAAAACTATTATAAGAAGTTTAAAGGAAAAACTTTAGATGTTTTAATTGAAAGTATTACTAATAATAAGTCTATGGGGCATACGAGTAACTATTTAACAGTTACTTTAGATGAAGTCCTAGAAATTGGAAAAATTTATGAAAGGCGTCTATGAATTATATAAAAGGAAAAATAAAAAAAATTATATATCAAAATAATGATAATGGTTATATCGTCGCTTTATTTCGGATTAAAGAAACTGATGATACGAAACTTTTAGAAAAAGTAAATAAGACTATCACAATAACGGGAACTTTTAATGAAGCTAATATTGATATATTACTTAATTTAAAAGGGTCTTATCAAGTTAATGAAAAGTTTGGTCCTCAATTTGTCGTTAGTTCTTATGAAGTTGAAAAACCCACGACGAAAGAAGCTATCATTGAGTTTTTAGCTAGTTCTTTTATTAATGCCTGTGGGGAAAAAACAGCTAAAGATATTGTTGATGTATATGGCGAAGCTACTTTAGAAAAGATTAAAGAGGGGCCTCAAGTTTTAACAGTGATTGGAATAAGTGAAAAAAGAAGTGATAAAATCTATAATTCTTTAATTAACTATAATAAGAGTAGTGAAGCTATTATTAAGCTCCAAAATATTGGTTTTACGATTGAAGAGTGTAGTCGTATTTATCCAAGGTTTAAAGACCGTATTGATGAGGTTTTAGCTGATAGTTTTTATGATTTAAAGGATCTTATATTATTTAATCGCTTAGATAGTTTATATATCACTAATTTTGGTGAAGATACCTTAGTTAGAATAAAGGCATGTATTTTAGAAGCTATGCATATTTTAAGTATTTCTTCGGGAGATACCTTCTATTATAAAGAAGAAATAACTTCTTCTTTAACTAATAACTTTAATATATATTTAGATGAAGAAAAATTTGGTTATTATCTGGAATTATTAAAAGGGGAAGAAAAAGTAGTTATTGAAGATAGAAGATATTATTTAAAAGATTATTATGAAAAAGAAATAAGTATTGCTCAAGATTTAAAAAAAATTGATAGTCATAAACCAAAAGAATATCAAAATTTAGAAAATGATTTAGAAGCTTTAGAAAAGAGTTTAAACTTAGAATATAATACTGATCAAAAGAAAGCCATATTAACGGCTTTAAAAAATAATATAACGATTATCTCAGGGGGGCCAGGAACCGGAAAGACTACGATTATTAATGCTATTGTGAAGCTTTTTATTCATGAAGAAAAACTAGCTCCTTTGGATATTTTAGAGACCATTGCTCTTTTAGCCCCGACGGGTAGAGCTAGTAAAAAGATGGCAACCTCGACAAATTTACCAGCCTCAACCATCCATCGCTATTTAAAATGGTATAAAGACAGTAATGATTTTTTCTATAATGAAGATAATAAAACGAAACATCAGTTAATTATCGTTGATGAAGTTAGTATGATTGATATTGATTTATTTTATGCTTTACTTAAAGGAATAGATACCCATGTTAAATTAATCTTAGTAGGTGATACTTTTCAACTTCCTAGTGTTGGTCCCGGTTTAGTCTTAAACGATTTAATTGATTCGGACTTTTTTAATTATGTTCCCCTAAATCAAATTTATAGACAAAGTAATAATTCTTATATACCTTATTTAGCTAAAGAAATTAAAAACGTAGATTTAAGTGAAGAATTTTTAACTAAAAAAGATGATTATTCTTTTATTACTATTTCTAGTGATAAAATAAAACAAAGTTTAGAAGAAGTTATTAAATATAGTAAACAAAAAAATATTGATGAAAAAAAGATGCAAGTTTTAGCCCCCATGTATAAGGGAGAAAATGGTATTGATAATCTTAACTTAGCTTTACAAAAAATCTATAATCCTTTTAGTCCTACTAAAAAAGAAATTATTTATCAAGATGTTATATTTAGAGAAAATGATAAAGTATTACAAACAGTGAATAATTTAGATCATAATGTCTTTAATGGGGATATTGGTTATATCGTATCTATTAATGGGAATAATATTACAATTGATTTTGAAGGTAATAAAGTTGTTTATGAAAAAAAGAATTTAAAAGAATTAAAACATGCTTATGCGATAACGATTCATAAAAGCCAAGGTTCAGAATTTGACCATGTTATTATGCCAATTTGTCGCGGATATTATAAAATGCTTTATAATAAACTTTTATATACGGGAGTATCCCGGGCTAAAAAGACCTTAACCATTATTGGTGAGGCGAAGTATTTTGCCTTAGGTGTCCAAAATAATGCTTCGATGTATCGTAAAACTAATTTAAAATCGCGGTTAATTGATGTATATAATGCTTAAAAATGGGGTATCCTATGTTTAAGAGGTGGATATATTGAAAAAATTTATGGGATTTGTATCCGGCATGGCCGCCATGGGTCTTATGGGAGCAGGAATGTATATGCTTATGAGTGATAAAACGAAAAAACAAGCCGCTAAAACTATGGAAAGCGCCATGGAAGATGCCAGTAAAATGATGAACAAAAAAGCTGATGCCATGAATAAAATGGTCAATAATTAAGAAGATTAAATTCTTCTTTTTTTTTAAATATTTTTACATTTTAAAATATCCATGATAAAATTATTTAAAAGAGAAGGTATTTAAAGATGAAAAAAAATAAAAATTTATTAGTTCAACCATTCTTAAAATGGGCTGGTGGAAAAAGACAATTAATACCTCAAATGGAGAAGTATTTAAAAAAAATAAAATATACTAATTATTATGAGCCTTTTATAGGTGGAGGTTCAATATTATTTTATTTACAACCTCATAAAGCCATTGTAAATGATTATAATAAAGATTTAATTGAATGTTATAAATGTATTAAAGATAATTATGATGAGTTAATTGGCGAGTTGGAAAAATATGAAACTAAAAATAATGAAGAAGATTTTTATAAAATTAGAGAAGTTGATCGTAAAGAAGAATATAAAAAATGGACCGTGGTTGAAAAAGCAGCAAGATTAATTTATCTAAATCGAACTTGTTATAATGGCCTTTTTAGATTAAATAGTTTAGGTCAATTTAATACTCCTTTTGGCAGATATAAAAATCCTAATATATGTAATAAACCCGTTTTAAAAGCTCTTCATGAATATTTTAATAATAATGATATTGTATTTATGCAAGGAGATTTTGAAAATTGTTGTGAAAATGCTTCAAAAGGTTCGCTAGTTTATTTTGACCCACCATATGATCAATTTGAAGAACAAGTAAATTTTGTTGGTTATACTGAAAATGGTTTTACTAGAGAAGATCAAAAAAGACTTAAAAACTTATGTGATAGGTTAATTGATAAAGGTTGTACGGTTATTATTAGTAATTCTTCAACTCCATTTATAAGAAAACTATATAATGATAAAAGTAGATATACTATTCATACTTTAATTGCCAAGAGAAATATCAATTCGAACGCTAAAAAAAGAGGAGAAATTGAGGAGGTGCTAATAATTGGTGAAGGGAAAAAATGATATTGCCTGGGAGCAAATATTTGCCAAATATAATGTAATTGATTTAATAAATAAAGAGGGATATTTTAAGATAAAGGCTAATCAAATAAAAGAATTTAGAGAACCAAGATTAATGACAAAATTTGATAGTAAAATTGATTTACCTATTATTTTTAATAAGAATCATTTAGCGATTTTACCTACCAAAAGAGGGGAATATCTTATAGGTAATTTTCAAAATTATCAAGAAGTTGATATTGATAATTCTATTGATGTTGAAACAATGTATTTACCTGAATATATTACAACTATTGATAGTAAAAATATAACTAGTGAGGCTATTTCTTTATCTTCGGCTTTCATTTCCGGTATGTTAGAGGATCTTGTAGGTGAAGAAGTTGTTCCCACCATTCAAGGAAGAATGGGAACGGGTATTTTTGAATATACCATAAAAAGAGAAAACAATACGGACTTTAGTATACAGGTAGAAAATTCACAAATGGAAATTGATGGAAGCTATGAGGGATTAACAAAATTTGTTATTATCGAGGCTAAAAATCATTATATGAGTGATTTTATCATAAGACAATTATATTATCCATATCGAGTTTGGTGTAAAGAAACTAATAAAGAAGTTGTACCAGTTATGTTAATAAAACATGATAATATTTTTAATTTTTATGTATATAAATTTGCTAATGAAGATAATTATAATAGTATAAAATTAGTTAAAGTTAAAAGGTATATTTTAGGAGAAATATATCAACAAATTGAAATTGAAGATATATATAATATTATGAATGAAACTAAATTTGTTGAAGAAGATGCTAATATTCCTTTTCCCCAAGCTGATACTTTTTATAGGGTATTAGATTTTATAAATGTTTTGAATGATTCTCAAATGAAAATAAATGAAATCGCGGAACTTTACGAATTTGATGAACGTCAAGGAAGTTACTATAGTGCCGCAGCGAGGTATTTAGGTTTTGTTGAAAAGGATCATGGGGGATATAAATTGACTGAACTGGGAAAAAGCTTAATGCAAATGGATCACAAATCTAAAAATTTAAGTATCGTTAAATCGATCATATCCCATAAACCATTTTATCTAGCCTTAAAGCAATATTTAAATAGGGGAGAAATTAATAATTTGGAAATAGCCGAAACAATTTTAGCAATTTCGCCAAAAGTTAATAGTTTAGAAACAGCTAAAAGAAGAGCTCAAAGTGTATCTTCGTGGATTAGATGGATAATTAATTTAACAACTTTGTATGAAGTTAATCCTTTTGATAAATAAGATGATATCAAGATTGATATCATCTTATTTTTATAATAAAAATAAACGTTTATTAAAACAAATGTTTGCATTTTTAGTTTAGCTATGTTATAATTTAAGAGGTATTAGGAATGGGGGTTTTTCTTATGTTTAAAAAAGTAATTTTTATTTTAGTTTGTTTAGTTTTGGTAGGTCCTTCCGCCAAAATTAAGGAAGAAAGAATTAGATATTTTTCATTATCTTTAAAAAATACTTATTTTGCTTATGCACAAGTTGAAGTAAAGCCAAAAACTAAAATAATCAAAAAGACTGAAAAAGGTGTGGAACTTAAACTAGTTCAAGTTCCAAGTTTTATTAAGGAAATTTATTTAAGTAATCTTGATGATATCAAGCATGTTTTAGAATATACAAATCAATTTCGCCAAACTAAGTTAGTTTTAGATGAAGAATTATCACTACTAGCTACCCTAAGAGCTTTAGAAATAGCTGAAAGTAAGTATTTTTATCATGAAAGACCCAATGGTCAAAAAGTCGAAAGCATTTTAACCGAATATAATTATCCTTATAAATACTTTGGGGAAAATATTGCCAAAGGTTATTTTGAGGCCTCTTTAGTTGTCGAAGCATGGCATAATTCCGCCGGCCATTTTCGCAATATGACAGATCCAAAATTTAATAAAATTGGCATAGGTCGTGTGCAAATTGAGAAAAGATGTTATTATGTTGAGTTTTTCGTAGGTTACTGATTAAAGTTTAAGAAAATAAACCATATTAATATTAGTGATATTTAATGATTAAAAAAAATATGGTTTCTTTTTTCTTTTTATGTGTTTTAAGTATTTCTTTATTAAGTACAACTTTAGCTTTCTTTTTAAGTAAATATGATTATTCTTTTAAAGAAGTATTAGTTAAAAAGAAAAGTATGCCTTTAATCATTGTTGATAAACCTTTAAAAATAAAAGAGATTATTAAACCTACTTTGGATAGTGAAAAACTATACCAAGTTAATATTTTAATAAAGGATAATACTTTAAAAGATACGAAAATTGTTTTAAAAATTTTAAATTCGCAAGGCGAAATTAAGAATTTAAATAATTTAAAATATGACCCCCAATTAAATGGGTATAATCTTACTAACTTTAATGGAAACTTAAGCTTTTTAGCTTCTGATAATAATATTGAAGTAAAACTTATTTATTATGATTATTTTGGTTATCGATTTTTAAATCCCCAAATAAGTGTTTATTAAACCATAATCTGACAAATTTTTTAACAAGATTTTGCTAAAATAAAAGCGGTGATAAAATATGAAAAGTTATCTTAAGTTTATAATGCTAGCAATAATAATTGGCATAACTTTAGCTTTCTTTTTTTATAAAGATATTGAAAAAGAAGTAAGAGCTTTTAATAGTAATATCGATCAAGTTAAAGTATTTCAAGTAGGCGTTTTTAAAAATAAAGATAAAGCTTTAGAAGAAATAAAAAAATATGAACAAGCTTATCTTTATCAAGACCAAGATTACTACCGGATATATGTGGGAGTCACAATAAATGAAGAAGAAAAATTAAAAGAATATTTTACTTCTTTAGAATATGATTATTATCTTAAAACCATTAGAATAAATAAAAATATTTATGAAAAAATAAAAAGATATGATGAAGTATTAAATAAATCTACTAAAAAGACGACAATAAAATTTCTCTTAAAAGAAATGAATGAATTATTTTTAAAAAGCCAAACATAATAATAGTATGAAAAAAGAATTTAAAATATATATTGTTTGTTTATTAGTTTTTCTTCTTTTTGTCTTTAAAGATAGTCTTGATTATTTAGTTATTTCGCTTAATCATAATTTTGATTATACTAACCAAATTAATTTAATAAATGCTTCTATAAAAAAAGAAAATGAAGAGTTAAAAAAAATAATTGATTTTAATGAAACCTTAGATTATAACTTTATTACTACGAAAGTTAAGTATCGTAATATATATGCATTTTTAGATGAACTAGAAATATATAAAGGAACTAATCAAGGTTTAAAAGTAGGGGATGCCATAATTAATGAAAAAGGCTTAGTTGGAACGATTAAAAAAACTTTTGAAAATACTTCTATTGTCGAATTAATAACAAATAAAAATAGTCAAATATCGGTTAAGATAAACGGCTATTATGGTATCTTATGCTATCAAGATGGCACATTAGTTGTGCGTAATATTAGTGCTGATGCCCTAATTAACCCCTTAGATGAAGTTTATACCTCTGGTTTAGGAAACTTACCTGAAAACTTATATATTGGCAAAATTAAGGATCTAAAACTCGATAATTTAGAATTAGAAAAAATAGCGGTTATTGATATGGCAATTAATCTTAATGAGTTAATGTATGTAACGAGGGTAGGAAAATGATTTATTTAATAATTGATCTTTTAATCTATAACTATACTAATTATAAATCTTTTTTCTTTCTTTTAAATATATCTAAAGCTAGTTTATTTACTAACTTAGTTATCGCTTTTATTATTGATAATTTTATTTTACATACCTATCTTTTAAATATGGTTTATGTTTTAATATTTTATTTATTAAATAAATATTTTTTTAAATTAAAAAATGCCCACTTTTTAAAATATACTTTTGTTAATTTAATTTATCTAATTATTTATTATAGTTTAAATGTTTTCTTATTTAAATATTTTAGTTTTATTAATCTAACCAAGATTATTATATTTAATCTTATCATTATTATGATTAGTTATATAAATCATGATAAAAGCATAGACTTATTATAGGTGAAGAATAAGTGGAAGAATATATTGAAGCATTTAAAAGAAAAAAAAGACAAGTTAAAGTACCATTAAAAGAAAGTAAAAGTATTAATTGGCATCATTTATTATCTAAAGTATTATTAAGTATTATCTTCTTTTTAATTAGTATTATCTTTATTAATTTAGATGAAAAGAATTTATTTTTATATAAAGAGTATGTATTTACAGAATCTCTTCCCTTTATAAAAATTAAAAATTGGTATGAAGATTTATTTGGGGAAGTTTTACCTAAGGAAGAAAATTCTAAAACCGTCTTTAATGGCAAGTTAATTTATAAAGATATTGAAGATTATTTAGATGGCAGTAAGTTAAAGGTATCTTCCAATGCTTTAATAAATAATATTACGTCGGGAATTGTAGTTTTCATCGGCGAAAAAGAAGGCTATGGAAATACCGTCATTATCCAGGGAAGCGATAATGCCGATATTTGGTATGGAAATTTAACTAATGTGTCGGTTAAACTTTATGATTATATTGAAAAGGATACGGTGATTGGGGAAGTTAATGGGGAAGACTTATATTTAGTAATAAATAAAAATAATGAGTATTTAAAATATGAAGATTATCAAAATCAATAATTTAACTTACTTTTTTCTGATTCTTTTCTTTTTAACTGGCTATTTTAAAATAGCCTTAATTATTTTATTTATTGTGTTTTTTCATGAATTAGGTCATGTTTTTTTTATTAAGCTTTTTAAATATAAAGTCATAGATATGACCATTTATCCCTTTGGGGGTATGACGCATATTGAAAAGAAATTAAATTCACCCTTAAAGCATGATTTAATCATTGCTTTTGGGGGAATATTTTTTCAATTATTTCTTTATCTTATACCTTTTAAGGGAATAACTAAATTATATTTTATTAAATATAATACAAGTATTATGCTTTTTAATATGCTTCCGATTATTCCTTTAGATGGCAGTATTATTTTAAATAGTATCTTAAATAAATTCTTTTCTTATAAATTATCTTATAAGTTATATTTAATTATATCTCTTCTTTTTATTATTATTTATCTTTTTTTAAACTATACTTATTCTTTAAATAACTATTTAATAGTATCTTTATTTATTCTTAAAACTTATACTGCTTATAAAAATACGAAGTATTTATTCTACCGTTTTTTATTAGAAAGATATTTATATGATTTACCTTTTAAATATCTAAATACGAAGAAAGGAAATTTAGATATTTTAAAAAAAGATACTTATCAATATTTTAAAGAAGATGGTAATATAATAAGTGAAAAGAAAATGTTAAAGAAATTGTTTGACAAGTAATGTAAAATTTGGTAAAATAATGTTGTTTTGGGGGTAAAAATTATGAAAAGAAACTTCTTAGCAAGAATTAGTCAAATTTTCTTAGCTACAACTATTTTATTTAATTTAACAACGGATAATAAAGGAAAAGAAAAAAATACTAAAAATTATTTAGCTTATGGTTTAGATGATTATAAAATTATGGATTTTGAAAGTGAAAAATTTATTCAAGAAGTAAAAACAGTTAAGCAAATAGAACCTAATGATGGCCTTAGCAATAATCCATCTAATGAAGATGATTTAGCTAAGACAAAGATTGATTATATGAATATTTTAGATAAAAAAATTTACATTAGAAGTATTTTAGACGAAGAAAAAGAAGATGATGATTCCTTAGATTTAAATGTTTCTAATGAAGAAAAGATTAATTGGATTTTAAATTATTGGCACCTAACCATGGAGGAATTTAATATTTTAAAAGCTACTTGTCGGCATGAAGGGGGAGATGCTTATATTGAAGGTTATTCGGTTATTAACAATGTTTTTAATCGGACTAACTCACGAAAATGGGCTCCAAATGAAAATCAAAGAAATCTTTATAATCAAATCATCAGACCTAGTCAATATAGCTCTTATTTAAATAATTATTATTTACAATATTTAGATTTAACACCCGAAGAAAGCCCAGCTGTTCAAGCTATTATTGACTTTTTATATCAAGAAAAGCCTATTATCATGCATTCTTATCGTAACTTTCATGCCACGGATGATCCAGGAACTTTTACCTATCGAGGCGATTATTTTTATAATGAAATGCCTATTGATGATTATCTTACTTATGATATTTATTACCTTCCTTTTGCTAAACTTCAAGAAATCGCGGATGCCGGTGGTTTTGCTAATTATTTTAAGGAACATAATTTTGAAGATACAATCGAAACTTTAAGTGAATATTTTAACCAAGAATTACCTTTAGAAACGGAGGAAGTATTATCTTATGGCAACCAAGAAGATAATCTAAGTTTAGTAAGGAAACCTAATTAAAATGAATATTAATGATTTAAATAAGGAATATGCTAAAACTATCAAAGAAAATCAAGAGTTATTGATTAAAGCTTTTACTTTATACTATGGTGAAAAATACTATACGCATATTAAAAATGTTATAAATAAAATTAATTTTGTTTGGTATATTCCGCCGGTTATTGATAATATATATAATCAAGTATTAAGATTCTTAATTAAAAAAAGAGTAATCGTTACCAAAGAAATTTTAAAAATATTAGATATTAATTTTGAAGAAGTTCAGTTTAAAGGAATATTTAAAGAAATAAATATTAATCATTTAGGATTAGTTTTAGATGGCTCAATTACGAAAACTATGCCTTCTTTAGATTCTTTAACTATTTTAAAAACTTTATTTGGTCATAAAGGTTTATTTGATTTAGATTATGAAACTATGCCTTTTATATTAAAGTCCCAAGATTTAAATATATCTTTAGAAAAAAAAGATAAGCTAAATAGCTATTTAGAAAGTATAAAGGATAGTTTTAAAAATGAAGAAAATTATTATATTATGTATTATTTAAAAGAATATATTACGAAAAATAATAATTTAAAAAATAAGATATGGCAAAAACCTTGGTATGTTTTAAGTAATAATGAAAATATTAATAAAAATGTACTGAAAATATTAGCTAAGGAAATGGGGATTACTTATGCTTTTCAAACTAAATTAGCTAATGAGGAAATATATGTAGTTTTCCCAATCTTATTAATAAGTGATAAAGAGTTTATTCATGAAGTAAATCATGCTCTAAAAACCTTTACTTTAGCTACGGTTAATCACTCTTTAATTGAAAAATCGGGACTAAGTTTATTTGTTAATAAAGAGTGTCAATATTTTTTATTTGAAGAAGTCTTAAATGATTTAGAAGCTCAAGAGATAACGGATATTTTTCATAGTTTAGGTGGTTCTTTATTTACTTTAGCTCCCTTTTTAGGCAAAGATATTGATCAAGGCTATCAAAATTATTTTCCTTTAATAGAAGAATTTTATGAAAGATTTAAAGATTTAATAATTGATTGTTCTTTAAATGAAGATTTAAATGTTCTTTTTAAAAGAATCGATAAAGAGAAATATTTTAAATATGTGAAGTGGATAGAAAATACAATAGCTTCTAATATAGATATTGATGAAGATATTTTTAATGAATCTTATTTTTTAGCGAAAAATTTAGCTAAAGATTATGAAGAAGAAGATTTACTTAAATATTATGATGTTATTGGTCAAACAAAATCGGGAATATTAAGAGTTAAAAGAAATAATAGGTGAATATAATTAATTAGGTTGGGATTGACAACCGAGCTATATTTTGGTAAAATCAACTTGTTTGTTAAGTAATTTCTTAAAAAACCGCTCGGAAAAGGTTTATAAACTATATTAGTACCTTTTAATGGCGCGACTTAAAATAAGGAGGTATGAAATGAAAGCAATTATTGAAACTGGTGGAAAACAATATTATGTTTCTGAAGGCGACAAGATTTATGTTGAACTTCTTGATGCTGAAGTTGGTAAAGATGTTACCCTAGACAAAGTATTATTTGTTAATGGTAAAACAGGTATGCCTTATGTTGAAGGAGCTAGTGTTGTATGTACAGTTGAAAAACACGGTAAGAATAAAAAAATTAAAGTGTTTAAGTACAGACCTAAAAAGAAGTATCGTAAAACACAAGGCCATCGTCAACCATATACTTGTTTAGTTGTTAAAAAAATTAATGGTTAAACATGATTAAAATTAAAGTTAATAAAGATTTAATTGAGGTTAAAGGTCATGCCGGTTATGCCAAGGCCGGGAAAGATATTGTTTGTGCAAGTGTTTCTAGTATTATTTATACAACCGTTAATGGTATATTTAATGTTGATAAAGATGCCATGGTATTTGAAGATGAACAAACTATGCGTCTTAAAATAAAGCATCATAGTGAAATTGTTGATATTTTACTTGGTAGTATGCTTTCTTTACTAGAAGACTTAGAAAAACAATATCCTAAAAATATTAAAATAGATAAAGGAGAGTAAGAATTATGTTATTTATAAAGTTAAATATCCAACGTTTTGCTCACGTTAAAGCTCAAGGTTCAACGAAGAATGGTCGAGACTCTGAAGGTCGTAGACTTGGAGCAAAACTTGCTGATGGGCAACTAGCTTCAGCAGGATCTATCATTTATCGACAAAGAGGAACTAAAATTTATCCAGGAAAAAATGTGGGAATGGGTAAAGATCATACATTGTTTTGTAAAATAGATGGGATAGTTAAATTTGAAAGAAGCGGAAAGAACCGCAAAAAAGTTAGCGTTTATCCCGCTAAGTAAGGTAAGAAATTACCTTTTTTTATTGAAAATATTTAGGATCAGTGTTGTTAGTAAAGATAAAATTAGAACAATAAATGTATAGATAATTAAACCAAGATAAGGACTTTTAATAATAAAGTCTATTTTTAATAATTTAAATATTATATTAATAAAGAATTGATGAATTAGATATATACCTAAACAAGATTTTCCTATCAAATTACTTATTTTTGTTAATACTTTATTATTATATTCCTTATTCATAAAAATAATAAAGATTAAATTAGAAATTAAAAAAGGTAACAAAGAAGTATAAGTAAGAGCAAATATATTTACTTTTAAAATAATTAAGATAATAGCTATAATACCTAGAATATAACTAATAATCTTATATTTATTGGAAAAATTATATTTAGTTAAATAAGCACTATAAAAGTAATAAAATAAATATACTGATAAAGGAATAAAGAAAGCAATATTAGTTTTAAAAATATAGTTTATTTCCGGAATAAGAATCGTAAATATAAATAGAATAATTAAAAGTATTTGATAATCTTGTTTAGTTATATTTTTGGTTATTATTCTTAAAAAAGGAGTAATAATATATAAAGCTAAGACTAAGTATAAATACCACATATGAGCCCAAAGATTACCTGTTAAAATATTTTTTAAAATAAGAGGAATATAAGATAAACTTAGAGATTTATTAAGAAAAATAAGTTCTAATAAAGAATAAAAAGAACCAAAGATAATTAAGACTAAGAATATTCTTAAGATATATTTATGAAACATTTCTTTTATCGAAATATCTTTATTTAAGAAATACATACCACTTAACATAATAAAAAGAGGAATAGAGAAGTATAATAGATTTATAAAGATAGGGTAAGTATTATTAGATAAATGGTATGTATTTATAGTATTACCCATTATATGTAAAAGTATGATACTAATTATACCAATAGTTCTTAAGATATCTATCCAAAGAATTCTTTTTTTCATGTATATCACCTAGTTAAATTGTATATAATAAAAATTGATTTGTCAAAGAATTAAAAGTTTGTTAAAATAAAATTATTGAAGAAAAAAAGATTAAAATAAGGCGGTGAGAAAAATGTTTGTAGATGAGTTAACTATTAAGTTAGTTGCCGGGGCAGGTGGCGATGGTTGTACATCTTTTAGAAGAGAAAAGTTTGTTCCCATGGGGGGACCGGATGGAGGTAATGGCGGAAGTGGTTCGAACATTATCTTTAAGGCTGATAAAAATTTAAGTACTTTAATTGATTTAAGTTATCAAAAAATAATTAAAGGAAAAAAAGGGGAAAATGGCCAAGGTTCCAATAAATATGGAGCGCGGGCGGAAGATGTTATAATTAGGGTTCCTTTAGGAACAACGATTACGAATTTGGCTAGTCAAGAAGTATTGGCTGATTTAGTAAATGATAATGAAGAAGTTATTATAGCTCATGGCGGAAGAGGGGGTAAAGGTAATAAAAGCTTTGCTACCCATGATAATCCGGCCCCTAAAATAAGTGAAAAAGGCGAACCAGGGGAAGAATTAACTGTTCATCTAGAACTTAAAGTTTTAGCTGATGTGGGTTTAGTTGGCATGCCCAGTGTTGGCAAAAGTACAATTCTTTCGTTAATTAGTTCTTCAAAGCCTAAGATTGCTTCTTATCACTTTACGACGCTAGCCCCTAATCTTGGGGTTGTAACTTTAAAAGATCACCGTCGGTTTGTCATGGCGGATTTACCCGGCTTAATTGAAGGCGCATCTGAAGGTATTGGCTTAGGGGATGAATTTTTACGCCATGCGATGCGGACTAAGATTATTGCTCATGTTATTGATATGGGAGCAATGGAAGGAAGAGATCCCCTTCAAGATTATGAAGTTATTAGAGAAGAATTAGCTAAGTATTCGCCGGTTTTAGCCCAAAAGAAAGAAATTATTATTGCTAATAAAAGTGATTTAGCATCTTACGCATCTAATATCCAAAAATTTCAAGCTAAATATCCTGATAAAGAAATAATAAAAATAAGTGCTTTAAATAATGAAGGCTTAGATGATTTAATATTAAAACTGGCTGATACTTTAGATACTTTATCTAATGATTTCGTAAATGAAGGAGAAGATTATAAAGTTTATAAATTTGTGGCTAAAGATGATTTTACGATAACTAAAGATGGTAATATCTGGGTAGTTAAAGGCGAAAAAATCGAAAAATTATTAAAAATGACCCGCTTTGAAGAAAGCGAATCAGTTGAAAGATTTTCCCGTATTTTTAAGAAAATGGGAATTGAAGATAAGCTAATATCTTTAGGAGCTCAAGATGGAGATGAAGTGCAAATATTAGATTATATGTTCATCTTCAAAGGTTAATATATCACCAATTTTTAAATCTTTACTAGTGTTTTGAGGTAACTCTAAAACGCTAGTTTTATTTTGGCTTTCATATACTCTAAAAGTTCTTTTAGGTGCCATTGCTTGATATTTATACATAATCATATTATTTTGATTTAAAAATAAGACATCAATATTTTCATACATAAAAAAGGTATGAATACTATTACAATTAGGAATAAGTAGGCCATAATTAATATTTTCTTTTAAACTTAAACCAGTTAATTTTTCTTTAAAAGTATTGGCTACTTTAATTGGTATTTTTTTATTATTAAGCATTATATACATAACTTCACCTATAAAAAGTATATGCAAAAAGTAATTGCGCAATGTTTTAATTAATGGTATTATTTTAGTAAGGTGAAGAGTATGATTAATGGAAAAAATAGAGTTATTATATTAACTGTTTTAGGGGTTTTAATTTTATTAGTTTTAACACTTGGTGTAACTAAAGCTTATTTACAGCCCCAAACTAATGGTGGTTCAACTTCTGAAATAAGGGTTAGTACTTGTGCAAAATTTTTATTTAATGAAAAAACTGGAACAGAAATTAAATTAGAAAAAACAGCTCCGATGGATAAAGTAATTGCTTTAAAAAAAGTAACACCGTATGAATTTAGTCTATCTTCAAACTGTAATAATGGTTCCGAAATAGGCTTATATCTTGGAATTATTAATGGAAATGAAAATAATATTAATTCAGAATATATTGCTTATTCTCTTTATTTAGGTGAAAAGGAGGTAGCAACCGGAACGTTAAATAATACTGATGCAAGTAGTGATTTTACCGATAATGAAAAAAGTGAATTTGCTGAAAGAGGTGCTGGCATTCCAACTACAATCCTAAACTTAACCAAGGTATCCGTAGCCAGTGGGCAAGTTTTAGATTATAAATTATATCTTTGGGTAGATAGTAGTGCTGGTAATGATGTAAAAGGAACTTTTAACGCCGTATTTATGGCTAAGTCTACAGGAGAATATAAAGAAGAAACTAAAGCTCAATAGGAGGTCTTATGTATACATATTTTAAAGGATTAATCACGGAAATTGAAAGTAATAATGTAACTTTAGAAGTAAATAATATAGGTTATCGAATCTACGTTCCTAATCCTTTTAGTTATCAAGAAAATAAAGAATATAAAATATATGTTTATAATAAAATAAGTGAAGATGATTCTTTGCTTTATGGGTTTAAAGAAAAAAATGAATATGAGTTATTTTTAAAACTTATTAGTGTTAAAGGATTAGGTCCTAAGCTAGCTTTACCGATTTTAGCAACAGGATCAATAAGTGGCATAATAGATGCCATTGATAGAGAAAATCTTCTATATTTAACTAAGTTTCCTAAAATTGGGGAAAAGTTAGCTAAGCAAATAATTCTAGATTTAAAAGGCAAAATTAATATGGAAACTAGTGATACTAATGATAATGATTCGATGGAAGATTTAATGGATACTTTAATAGCTTTAGGTTATAAAACAAGTGAAATCAAAAAAGTAATTGGTTCTGTTAATGCCTCTTTAACTTTAGAAGAACAAGTTAAAGAAGCTTTGAGGTTACTTTTAAAATGAAAAAGAATGGATTTACTTTAGTGGAGCTTTTAGCCGTAATAGTCTTAATTGCAATTATTACGGTTATAGGTGGTTTTGGCATAACGGGAGCGCAAAAGCAAATAAATAAAGATTTGTGGAATACCCAAGAATCTTTAATAATTAGTCGGGCTAAAACTTTTGGCGAAGATAATAAACAATATATTGAAAATATGAGTTGTAATGATTATAAAGGAAGTTTGAAAAGTAAATGTCTTAAGATAAGTGTGCAAAATTTAATTGACAGAAAATACTTATCAACTAAGGATAAAGATGGGTGTGATAATAAGGTTTTAGTAAATGATACTGTAACAAAAGATAAGGTTAGTTGTTATAATGAAAATATTTGTTATTATGTTAATAATTGGCCTATTTATATTTATTTAGAAAATAATAATGTTTATGCGGAATTAATAACACCTAATGAATGCTTATAAGTAAATTGTGTCAAAATGAAGTAAATAAGTTAAAATTAAATTGCTCTAAAGATAAATAAATGCTAGAATATCTTTGGAGGCTTTTTATTATGGAAAAATATGTCTATTTGTTTCAAGAAGGAAACAAAGATATGCGAGAACTTCTAGGGGGTAAAGGTGCTAATTTAGCCGAGATGACTAATATTGGTTTACCAGTTCCTAGTGGTTTTACGGTTACAACTGAAGCTTGTAACAAATATTATAGTGATGGCGAAAAATTAGATGATTCCGTTATTAAAGAAATTACGGAGGCCATGGTTAAATTAGAAAAAGAAACTGGCAAGAAGTTTGGGGATTTAGATAACCCTTTACTTGTTAGTGTCAGAAGTGGAGCAAGAGCTAGTATGCCAGGGATGATGGATACAGTTTTAAACTTAGGGATGACTGATCAAATTGCTGATGCTTTTGCTAAAAAAATTAATAATAAAAGATTTGTTTATGATTCATATCGAAGATTTATTCAAATGTTTGCGGATGTTGTTAAAGGATATTCAAAGAAAAAATTTGAAGAAATAATTGATGAAGTTAAAGAAGCTAAAGGAATTAAGTATGATATTGAACTTAATGAAGATGATATGGTGGATTTAACTAATCGCTTTAAGAAAGCTTATAAAGAATTTGCGGGAGAAGATTTTCCACAAGATCCAATGGTTCAATTAATCGAAGCAGTTAAGGCTGTTTTTAGAAGTTGGAATAATGAAAGAGCTATTTATTATCGACGTCTTAATGATATTCCATCTAGCTGGGGAACGGCAGTAAATGTTCAAGAAATGGTTTATGGTAACTCTGGTAATACTTCTGGAACAGGAGTAGCATTTACAAGAAATCCGGCAACAGGAGAAAAGAAATTATTTGGAGAATATTTAATTAATGCTCAAGGAGAAGATGTTGTTGCCGGGGTTAGAACTCCTAGTGAAATTGAAACTTTAAAAACTGAAATGCCTGAAGTTTATGAAGAATTTGCGAAAATTGCTCAAAGACTAGAAGATCATTATAATGATATGCAAGATATGGAATTTACAATTGAAAATGGTAAATTATTCTTACTACAAACAAGAAATGGGAAAAGAACAGCAACTGCAGCTGTAAAAATTGCTGTTGATTTAGTTAATGAAGGAAAAATTAGTAAAGAAGAAGCTTTGCTTATGGTTGATCCTAAGCAACTTGATGCTTTACTTCACCCAACATTTAGTCAAGAATCTTTAAAAACAAGTACTTTAATTGGTAAAGGTCTTGCTGCTTCGCCTGGTGCTGGAACGGGAAAAATTTATTTTGAATCAAAAGATGTTATTAAACATCATAAAGATGGCGAAGATACTATTTTAGTTCGTTTAGAAACAAGCCCAGAAGATATTGAAGGAATGAATTCTAGCCGAGGAGTTTTAACTATTCGCGGAGGTATGACAAGTCATGCAGCGGTAGTTGCTAGAGGTATGGGTATTTGTTGTGTTTCTGGGGCAAGTGATTTTACAATTGATGAAAAGATGAAAACTTTAAAAACTAAAGATGGTAAAGTTTATCATGAAGGCGATTATATTTCTATTAATGGTTCAACTGGGGAAGTTTATGATGGCAAGTTAGAAATGGTCGAAGCATCTATTTCGGGAGATTTTAAAACCTTTATGACTTGGGCTGATGAAGTTCGTAAATTAAAAATAAGAACTAATGCCGATACACCAAAAGATGCAATGCAAGCGAAGACTTTCGGGGCTGAAGGAATTGGTTTATGTCGAACAGAACACATGTTCTTTGAAAAGAACCGAATCTTTAATTTCCGCAAAATGATTTGTGCCACAACACTTGAAGAAAGAGAAAAAGCTTTAGAATTAATTTTACCTTATCAAAGAGAAGACTTTGAAGGTTTATTTGAAGCGATGGCTCCATATCCAGTTATTATTCGTTACTTAGATCCACCATTACATGAATTCTTACCAAAAACGGTAGAAGAAGTAAACGAACTTGCGCAAGACTTAGGTAAGAGTGTTAGTGAACTTCAAGAAGTAATTGATTCTTTAAAAGAATTTAATCCAATGATGGGTCACAGAGGTTGTCGTTTAGCTATTACTTATCCAGAAATAGCCAAAATGCAAACAAGAGCTGTAATTGAAGCAGCAATAAATGTAACTAAAAAAGGCTTAAAAGTTGAACCAGAAATAATGATTCCTTTAGTTGGCGAAGTCAATGAACTTAAGTATGTTAAAAATATTGTTTGTGAAGTAGCGGATGCCTTAATCAAAGAATCTGGTTTAGATATTAAATATCAAGTAGGAACAATGATTGAAATTCCAAGAGCAGCCTTACTTGCTAATGAAATGGCTGAAGTTGCTGAATTCTTCTCATTTGGAACAAATGACTTAACCCAAATGACATTTGGTTTCTCAAGAGATGATGCAGGTAAATTCTTAAATGCATATTATGATAAAAATATTTTTGAATCAGATCCATTTGCCCATTTAGATCAACATGGAGTAGGTCAACTTATGGAAATTGCTAAAGATAAAGCTCGCAAAGTTAAACCAAATATTTCTTTAGGTATTTGTGGTGAACATGGCGGAGATCCAGCAAGTATTGAATTCTGTCATAAATTAGGATTTAACTATGTTTCATGTAGTCCATACAGAGTACCAATAGCTCGTCTAGCGGCCGCTATTGCTGCTATTAAAGAAAAAAATAATAAATAATTTAATCTTTGTTTAAATTATTTATATATGCATATATTAATTATATATACTATTTGACATTTTCTTAAAAATATAGTATATTAATTTTACACATAGATAAGTGTGAAAATGTTTCTCGCTTCCGGGTGGCTAGCGAGTAATAAATAATCCCGGTCGACAATGTTTCTCGCTTCCGGGTGGCTAGCGAGTAATAAATAATCCCGGTTGAAAATTTAAGAAGGCTTTATCAAAATGATAGAGTTTTCTTTTTTTAATATAAAGAAAGTGTAAATAAAGAAATACTTGTAAAATTTAAAAAAATAGCATATAATAAAAATGTAAATGTTACTAATTTTAGTAACGTCTACTTATTTGGTTTCGGGACGTTATTCCTTAGGAAAGCGTCTTTTCTTTTGACTATTATCAATAATAAATAATAACAAAATTATTACTACTTGATAGAAATCACTATCGTTCATAGTCTACCTCCTTATGACCTTCATCCCTTAATATAAGTTACTAGGATTAACCAAAAACCCCCTTAATGTTAAAGTCAGCCAAAAGAAATAAACAGACGCCTAAAAATTAGTAACAATTATTTATTATAATAAAGAAAAAAAATAAAGCAAGGCTTTCGACACAGTTTGTCAAAACAAGTCAAAATTTGCCAAAATTCGACAAAATATTTAAAATGAATTAAATAACAAAATGATAGAGTTTTCTTTTTTTTATTTAGGAACAGTTGTAGAAACATCTGATAAATTAATTTGTTATGTTAATAAAAATAAATTTAAAAAATTTCAAAACAAATTTTATTGTTATGGAATTAATAAATCTAATCTAGAATTAGCTAATATGTATAATTTAAATAAACCTATTTGTTATTTATTTGATAATATTAATATGGATAATAAAATGTTAGTAATACATGGATATAACAATGTTGAGGTAATGATTACGAATTCTGATTTAAAAAATCTTATACAGATATTTATACTGATGGTAAGTTAACGATTCTATCTTCAACTTTAATGGGTGATGAATTATTTTCTTTAGAAGCTCAAGATTTAGAAATAAAAGAATCTATTATAGATAATAGATATAGTAAAGATGCTTTTTATGGTCTAGGAGCTAAAAATAATATGATAATTAATGATTCCGTGTTAGGGAATAAAAGAATTAACTTAGTCATAGCTACACCAAATTTAGAAATGAATTATGATACTATTGAAGCTAATAATCTTAATATTGTTGATGTAAAAAATTTAATTAGTGATGAAGATACAACTATTAAGGCTCAAGAAAAAATTAATATTAATGCTTTAGCATTAAAACAAATAAACGTGGAAGCTCCAAAGATAGTTATTAATGGAAAAGAATATAATCAGAGATTTGTAAGAAAAAATCCTACCAATGAAATAGAACAAAAAAGAATAGAATTATTAGATTTACTTTCTAAAATAAAAGATAAATATATTACTAAATATGATGAAATATTAAAAAAGAAAAAAGATACTTTATATAATATGTCTTTAGTAAGAAAAAGATAAGAAGAGAGTTTACTTCTTATCTTTTTCAATTATAATTTTTATATTATGTGTATTACACATATTAATAAAATCATTTAAATACATCCTATTACGGCCGTTTTCTATATTATTAATACTATCTCTACTTCTATTTAATGTTTTTCCAAAATCTTTTTGATTAAGATCAGTCCATTCTCTTATAAACTTAACTACATCTTTAGCTTCATAATTATTTGCTATTATTTTCATAATCTACCTCAAAAAAAGATTATCATTAATAATCAATAAAATCTTATTTTGAGTATTGATAATACTCAAAATAATTGCTATAATACTTTTATAAGATAAGGTGGATGAAATGAAAAGAAATCTAAAATTATTTATACTTAGTATATTAATAATAAGTATTTCTATTATATTAATTAATCATAAAAGAATTGATAATGTACTAGAAAATAATAATGAAGTAAAGGAATGTAATAATAGTTTAGCTATTATGATAGAAAAAGATGATAATAGTTATGTTGAAGCTACAGGTAATGAATGGCAAAATGGTTATGAATTTAATAGTACCTTAAGTAAATGTGAAAATGGAGGAACATTATCTTATGATTCAGGTACACATAAGATAACTTTAAAAGCTACAAGTAGTGATAGATGCTATGTGTATTTTAGTAAAAAAATAGAAACATTAAAAGACCATATCATAGCTCAAGTAGGTACAATAGATAGTACTAAGTTTTCTAAAGATGAAGGATATAACGGCAAAGATTATTCTGGAGAACTAATATATCATAATAGTGAATCAACAGATGAAACAGTTAAAAATTATGGAGCAGCTGATGGAGGTTATCGTTACTCAGGAGATAACCCCAATAACTTTGTCT
>CANQIU010000007.1 GCA_947624145.1 uncultured Bacilli bacterium
CCAGCTCCATTATTTTTAACTGTTTCATCTTGAGAATTACTATCGTGATATACTAATTCTCCTGAATAGGCTTTGTTATTATAGCCCACATCTTGAGGTAAACTACTATCTACTGGTCCAACTTGAGCTATGATGTGGTCTTCTAATGTTTCTATCTTTTTACTAAAATACACATAACATCTATCGCTACTTGTAGCCTTTAATGTTATCTTATGCGTACCTGAATCATAAGAAAGAATTCCCCCATTTTCACATTTACTTAAGGTACTATTAAATTCATAACCACTTTGCCACTCATTACCTGTAGCTTCAACATAACTATTATCATCTTTTTCTATCATAATAGCTAAACTATTATTATATTCCTTTACTTCATTATTATTTTCTAAGATATTATTATTTCCTTTATGATTAATTAATATAATAGAAATAACTATTATTAATATACTAAGTATAAGTAATTTTAGATTTTTTCTCATAAAAATAATTTCCTTTCTTTTATTCTTAATAATATAGTATCATAAAATGCTAGCATTATGCAAGCTTACGTTTATAATATTTTCAATTATTATCATTTTATAAGAGGAGTATTTATAAATGAATAAAGATATTATTTATGTTAGAATCGATGAAGATTTAAAAAGAGCCTTAGATATGATTGCTTTAGAAGAACAACGTAGTTTAAATAACTTAGTAGTCTATATCTTAAGTAAGTATTTAGAAGAATACGAAAAAGAACATAAAACAGTTAAAAATTAATACTGTTTTTTTTAAAATAATATTTTAATAAATTCCCATATATCTTTAATACTACCGGAAGCTACTTCTTCACATGCTTTAGTTATTTTATCGGCAGTTTTTGTTAAAAAGTTAGCATAATCTTTTTTTTCTTTAGGAATATAGTTATTTAAATCTACTTCTTTTCCATCTTCAATATCTTGTTCAAATTGTTTAATAGCTTCATTTGTTAATAAAGTTTTTTTATTAACTTTAGCTTCATAAAAACCAGTTTTAGAAGCAATAAATAAACCAATATAGATAATAAATAAAAGCATAATTATTTTTATAAACCAATTAGTTTTCTTTTTCATATATCTTCCTTTAAATATTCATAAATAACACTAGCCATTATTTTTAAAGTATTATTTACTTCTTCAATACTATTATATTGTCCTCCTACTTCAATTAGTATTGTATTAGGATTAAAATCTTGGTTATAGACGCCATTTACACCTTTCCCTTGCTTTTCTAAGACTCCTCTAGATAAAGTTTTATTAATTCTTTTTAATCTATCATTTAAGGTATTAGCAAGCTTTAAATTAGCTTCATAATTAGGATTTTCTAAACCTACTACAAACATAATTTTGGCATACTTTTTCCCATTAATCTCGGTCGTAGTTCTTTCATAAGAACTAGAATCCCGATGCAGGTCAATAAAGAACTTTAAACTAGGATTTTCTTTATAAGCATTTTCTAAAAGAATCCGACTAGCTTTATAACTAGAACCATATTTCCAACCATTAACATTTAAGATATCTGTTATATTATTCTTTTCTACTAAAGTAAAGAGATTTAAATCATCTAAATATTCTTTTAAAATAAAAGAAGCTAAATAAACAGTATTATTAATATTAAAGTCTTCTAAAAAATTAGTCGCATAACCTTCGGTTTGATGAGTATTAAATATATAAATAAGAGGACTTTGATCAACTGAGGTATTTAATTCAATAGGACTAGTTACTTCTTTATTAACTAATCCTGTATCAATATTTTCAATTCCAAATGAATATTTAAGTAAAAAATTTAAACTAGATAAAGAACTAATATCACTTAAAGAATAATTTCCATAAGTATCTTTAACTAAATAATCTAAATATTTTTGATTATCTAGTTTTAAACTTATCTTATTAAAAAGATAATTAAAAGTAATAATAAAAGTTATTAAAATAATAATACTTAATATAAGTATTTTTATAACTCCTTTTTTTAGTCTTCTTTTTCCTTTAAATCTATGTTTCATATCAATCACTATAATTATCTTATCAAACTTAATTTAAATACTTTGTCGAATTAAAACAAAATTGTTAATTTTTATTGCTAAATTAATTATTATTTGTTAAAATTAATTTACGAAGGGAAGAAAGGAGCTAGAATTATGCCTAATATTAAGGCTTCAAAAAAAGCTGTAAAAGTTATTGCGAAAAAAACCGATAATAATCATGAGCTTAAAATGCGCGTTCAAAATTTAATTAGAAATTGCGATAAAGCCATTGCCGCGAGTGATAAAAATGAAGCAACAACTATTTATAAAGATTTACAAAAATATGCTGATAAAGCAGTTAGTAAAGGCTTTATGAAACAAAATACTGTTGATAGAGAAAAATCTAGATTAAGTCAAAAAATAAAAAATATGAAGTAACGATTGTTTACTTTATTTTTTTTTGATATGATTATGATGGTGAAAATAAAATATGAAGAATATTATAACAATTATTTTATGTAGTATATTAATAGGTATAACTTTCTATTATCTTAATCCTCTTACTAATAAATTAAGTAATATTATTAGTAAAACTAATACTTTAGTTATAAATGAGGCTAATAATTATAAAAAGAATAATAGTTATTTATTTGTTAGTTTAACTGATGATTATATACCCTATTCTTATCAAGATATTTTAAATATCTATTATAGTGTTATTAATAATGGATGGAGTCAATTTACTTTTTATTGTCCTTCTGAATATAAAGATTGTTTAGAAGATGTGGAAAAGATAAGTGGAGATAATTTAATATTAACGCATTTAAATAATTATGTTCATCCTTTTAATAGTTTTACCAATGTCCAAACATTAATGAAAGAATCAGGAGAAATAACTTTAAATGTTTATTATTTATATGATGAAGAAAAAATAAAAATGATTGATAATAAAGTTAATGAATTATTAAATAGTCTTATTACTAAAGATATGAGTGACTTTGATAAAATTAAAACAGTTCATGATTATATTATTAATAATGTTAAATATGATGTCGAAAGAAATGAAGAAAATACAAGTAAATATAATTCCTATACAGCTTATGGGCCTTTGTTTGAAGGGTTAGCTACTTGTAATGGTTATACTGATTTAATGGCCATATTCTTAACTAAGATGGGCTTTAATAATTATAAGATAGCCACAACGCCCGAAGAGATAAGTTATGCGGCAACCGGGCACATTTGGAATGCCGTTTATGTTCAAGATGAAGAAGGAAACTTTTCATGGCGGCATTTAGATTTAACTTGGGATGACCCAGTTAGTAGTGATGGCAAAGATAATTTATTTCACGATTACTTTTTAGTAACCACGGAAGGAATGCATTCAGCTGATAATAAGGGAACAGCAATCGAAGAACATAACTTTAATCCGCGATATTACTTAGAATTTATGAATTAAGGAAGAATATAAATATTCTTCCTTAATCTTTATTTTCATAAGATAATAAATTTTCAATATCTTCTTTAGTTAATGAAGATATTATATTTTTATCTCTTACTTCCCCATCAATGACTTTATCTGAGAGTATTCTTTTCTTATTTTGTAGTTCTAATATTTTTTCTTCTATTGTTCCTTTCGTAACTAAATGAATAACTTCAACCGTTTTTGTTTGTCCTATGCGGTGAGCTCTATCAGTGGCTTGATTTTCAGCTTGCGGATTCCACCATAAATCTAAGTGAATGACAACATCTGCGGCCGTAAGATTTAAACCCGTTCCCCCGGACTTTAACATAATAAGAAATACTTTAATATCATCTTTTTCATTAAAGTTATCTACCATATTAATTCTTTCTTTACTAGGAACAGATCCATCAATCATATAACTTAAAATATCTTCTTTTGCTAAATTTTCTTTAACAATATTTAAAGCTGTTTTAAAAGAAGAAAAGATTAAGATTTTATGATTATTTTTAATATATTCATTAACAATTGCTATAAGAGTCTCTATTTTATTAGAAGAACCATCATAATTTTCATAGATAATAGCCGGATCTATACATATTTGTCTTAAACGCATTAAAAGCTTTAAAATCATAAATCTGGCTTTACTAATTCCATCTGTGGCCATAATATCTTCCATTTGTTTTTTAACCTTTTCCATTTCCGCCACATATAAAGTCTTTTGTTTATCGGTTAAATCAAGATAAATATCATTAATTAACTTCTCTGGTAATTCTTTTATAACATCTTCCTTTTTTCTTCTTAAAATAAACGGATTAATTTGTTTATTAAGACCTTTTATTAAATTAAGACTATCTTCATCAAAATCTGTTAAATGATATTTACTTTGAAACTTAGTTAGACTAGCTAAATAACCAGGCATGATAAAATCAAATATACTCCATAATTCTAATAAAGAATTTTCTAAAGGTGTCCCCGTTAAAGCAAACTTAGTTTCTGCTTTAATCTTTTTAACTCCCTTCGTTACTCCAGCATTACTATTTTTAATATTTTGGGCCTCATCAATAATCATCGTATGAAAACTTAAATTTTGATATTCTTCTAAATCTTCTCTTAATAAACCATAAGTAGTTATTAAAACATTTACATCTTTTAAATTATTTAAAAGCTCTTTTCTTTTATTTTTAGTACCTAAACAAACAACTCTTTTAATATTATTGCCATATAAACTAAACTCATGGTCCCAGTTATAAGCTAAGGATGTGGGAACAACAATTAAAAATAAGGCCTCTTTTTGTTCTTTTAAGATTTGTTTTAGATAATAAATAACTTGAATGGTTTTACCTAAACCCATTTCATCCGCTAAGATACCCCCAAAACCTGTCTTAGCTAAATTATAAAGCCATTTAACTCCAGTTAATTGGTAATCTCTTAAGATACTTAAATCTTTTTTAGCCAAGGTTAACTCGGCATCTTTATAAGCATAAAAATTATTAATAAAATTAACAAATAAATTATCGGTTTTAATAACATTATTATACTTTGTATTTTTTAAACTATCTAAATAAATAGCTCGATATTTAAGAATTGTTCCTTTTCCCTCTTTTATTTCTTCATCACTTAATTCTAAATCATCCGCTAAAGACTCTAAATTCTTTAAAGACTCATCTTCTAAAGAAATAATATCTCCATTCTTAAGCCGATAATACTTCTTCTTATTTTTTATTTCTTTAAAGATATTAACTAATTCTTGCGAATTAATTCCATCCATTGCAAAAGAAAAATTAAAAATATTATCTTGCCCTATTCTAAACATCGAATAAACATTAGTCTTTTTCTTAATTGTTGTACTTTTAAACTTTTCCGTGGTATAAATAACATATTTACTAGCTAAATCTTCTAAACCATTTTCTAAAAACTTAACTTGATCTTCTAAATCTTTTAATTCTAAACAATTATCATTTACCATAAAACCATAACTTAATAAATCATTAATAACTTTATTTTCTTCTTCCATATCTCTTAATATATTAGAATTATCCATAAAATAATTAACTTTAATATCATCATATTTAAAGATACAATCAGCTTTAATATAATTATTTCTTAAATCAAAATATATTTCTTTAACAATATTACTAGGTAAAATAATATCATCTATTTTATCATCTATTTCAATATTCTTTTTTAAATATTCTAATAATCCTTTTTTAAACTTATCTTTATTATCTTCTTTTATTATAATATAATCTAATTCATTATCTATAATATTTTGTAATAATTCTTGTTCTTTTATATTTAAATGATACATTTTACCTTGATATAATATATACTCATAATCATCTTCAATAATTAAACTTAAGTTATCTAGTTCTAAATTTAATTTATAATCCGTATTATCTTTAGTTAAAGAAGACTTAATAGGAAAACCTTCATTTATTTTATCAATCGCATAATCATTAATAATAAAATTAGTTTCTTTTAAATCTTTCAATAATTTTTTTAAAGCTCTTATCTTATTATAGGGACTATGCATATATTCATAATAAGCATTTAAAATAACTAATGATTCTTGGGTAAAATAATTATTCTGTGGATTATAGGTAAATTCTTTACCAAATTTTACTTCACCTTCACCTTGACTATAGACAGTAAAAAAACTAGAATATTTATTCCCTAAATTATACATTTTATTTGTTCCTAATAATAATTTAACATCCACAAATTGTCTACTATAGTAATAAAAATCACTATATTCATTTTCATTTACTTTTAATACTAATTCTACTTTAACTTCTTTTTTAATTATATTATTAGTATTATTTAAAAATAAATCTAAAATATTATTATATATTTTTGTTAAATCTTTTTTAAATAATGTATCGTAATAATAGTAGGCTATTGCGCCTAGATGTTTACAATTTTCATGCATATTAAATTCATAACAAGTACATTCTAAATAAGTTATTTCTTTAGCTTTATTTAAATCTATTTCACTTCTAACATAAGTACCATTTTTATTTCTTAGAAAAAAATAATATTCATAAGAATTATAATGATTATTATATCTAGTTAAAGTATCTTTATAAATAATATCTTCTTTATTTATTTCTTTAATACCATTTTTTATATATTCCGGATCAATATAATTTAATATTTTCTGATCTTTTAAAACTTCTTCTATATTCATTTTAGAAAAATTCCTTTCAAGAATAAAATAACATATATTTTTATTTATTACAACATACAAATTATTGACTAAACAATATTCCCTCTTTATAATAATATAATTATAAAGGAGGCCTTATGGAAATATCTAAGATAATAGATTCTTATATTAAAGAATTAATTAATAAACAAAATATGACAAATACGCCTTGTTTAAAAAATTTATCTTCCTATCAAGATTATGAATTAATTTTTAAACCGGTTATTAAATTAATTCAAGAAAATCCTTATGCCTCTTTAAGTACCTTAAGATTAAAACTTCTAGATTTAAGTCCTTTAAAACAAGTCGCGGCTAATTTAATTAATGAAAAACAAATAACTCCTGGTTTAGTTATCGCCTATCAATCCGGGCTTTTTCAAGATACTTTAATTGGGGGATCTAAACAAGAATATATTAATCAAAATAGAAAGCTTTTTATTAAAAAAGAAGAAATGACTTTAGATACCATTTTTGATTTAGCTTCAACCTCCAAAATATTTACTTCGCTAGCTATCTTAAAACTTAAAGATTTAAAATTATTAGATTTAGCTAAACCGATTAATTATTATGTCAAAGAATTTAAAAATTTAGATAAAGTTACAGTCTATGATTTATTAAAGTTTAATGTACCTATTGGAACGGATGAGAGAATTGATAGTCAAAAAAGTTTTAAAGAAGCTGAAAATCTCTTATTTACAGTTTGCAAAAGAGAAAAGGAAGTTGAAAATGCTTATACCGATATGGGGTGTATGGTTCTTAAATATGTTGTTGAAAGAGTAAGTAAAATGCCTTTTAATTTATTCGTGGATGAAGTTATTTTAAAACCGGCTAATATGCATAATACTTATCTTTTTGTTCCTCAAGAAAAAATAAAATATGTGGCTAATGAAAACTATTCTTTAAAGATTTTAGAAAATGGTTATGCTTGGCAAGATTTTAAAAATCCCCCTGGCATTTGTCATGATGCTAAGGCAAGGCTATATACTAAAAATAAACAAGCCCCTGGCAATGCTGGTTATTTTTCTAATGCAACTGATATGTTATCTTTAGCAAGTAATTTAAAAAACAATAACATTATTAGTAAAGAGACTCTTTATTCTATCGCTAATAATGTTGTAGGAAAGCCTCTTAATAATTCCTACTCTTGGTTCTATGGTTCGTTAGTTTATTTAAAACAACCAAACTTAACAAGATTAGGAGTACCACATTTTTTATCCGGCAAAGCCTTTTTAATCCCCGGTTTTGCTGGGACAACCTTTTTAGTAGATCCTTTAAATAATATCTCTTTATTTATTGGTTCTAATCGGTTACATAATCGTATTTATAGTATCCATCAAAATCAAAAGAATAATATAAAAACTAATTTTTTAACCGGGGAAAAATACTTTATTTTAAAAAATGGGGAAATAAAAACTATTAGTATAGATTTTGCTAAGTATCGCCAAATGTTAGTAAGACTAGCCGCGATTCTTTCTTTACAATATCAATTATTAGAAAGAATTTATAAACCGACTAGTGTGATGAGCCTAGTAAGAGAACTTTAATTATTTTAAGTTCTTTTTACTTGGACCAATTATATACTTACCCTGATAAGAAAATCTTGAGCCATGACAAGGACAATCAAAAGTATTTTCTAAATCGTTATATATTAAAGGACACCCCATATGAGGACATCTTTTAATATTACCTTTAAAATAAGCTTTAATATACATAAGGATATGATAGGGATATTTAATAATTTTTTTAATACTCCATCTTTTAGGATTAAATAATTTTTGATATTTATTTTTTTTATGATTAATTAAATCTTTGATAACTAAAGAAGCTAGCATTGAACCCGTTAAACCCCATGTATTATAACCTGTAGCTATTATTAAATTTTTCTTTAAATACCCTATTAAGGGTAAGTGATCAAAAGTCATAATATCATAATTACTCCAAACATACTCTCCTTCTAAAAAAATATTTTGATAATTACTTAAGTTATGCGTATTACCAACATGAATAACATAATCTTGATAATATCTTAAAGAATGTATTGGTTTTTGTATATTAATTGAACTAAGATAAGCATTAGGACTTTTTAAAGCTACTAAATATGATCTTTCTAAAGAACATTTTAAAGGAAAAAAGTAAGGATAAAGAAAATTAGGATAAAAGGAAGCTACAATAACTATCTTAGCTTGAATAACTATATTTTTATCTGTATAACATAAGTAATAATCTTTTTTCCTTTTTATTTTATTAATCCCGGTATCTTCATATATTTGATGCTTTTTAGTAAGACTTAATTTTGCTATGGCATCAAGGTATTTTAAGGGATGAATAACATAGGAGAAAATTCCTTCATAAGTATAAAAATGTTTAGAAGAACTAGCTTTATTAGGATTACCAAACTTAGTTAATAGCTCTTCTTCTTTTTTTATTTTTTTAATTTCTTTTTTTTGATAGGCTTTTAATATTGACTTAACTATTTCTAAATTACAATCTATCTTTTCTTTTTTTATAATTTTTGCATAATTTTGCATAGCTTCTATATTAGCTTCATAATAAGCTTGGGCTTTTTTAAAGTTAGAAATTTTTTGATAAATTCCTTCTTGCAAATAAGTAATTTTAGCACTACTACGACTACTAATTCCTTGCCCAAGCTTATTTTTTTCCACTAAAAGAATCTTTTGGGGCATATCTTTTAAAGCATAAAAAGTATTAAGACCCGTAAGTCCTCCCCCAATTATTAAAATATCGGTTATTATATCTTTTTCTAATCGAGGATAACGAGCCATTTTATATTCATTCCATATACTATAATTTTTCATCCTTTTTATTATACCCCAATTTAAAAAAACTACTCTAAAGTAGCTTTCTCATTAATATTAATAGCTAAAGAAGAATCACTTTCCTCGTTTAAGGAACTAAATCGATAATTAATTATCATAATCATACCTACAATCGATAGATAGAAAAATAAAACCCCTCCAAATTTTTTAAGTAAATACTTAAACATTTTAATCCCTTCTTTCTAAAACCAGCTTAATACAAATATATGTTCGTGTCAATAATAAATTAAAACATTTGTTTGACATTTGACACTATTTAGGTTAGAATATAATTAGGAGGAAAAATATATGGATAATAAAGTATTAACTAAAAGACAAGAAGAAATCTTAACATTTATTAAAAAGTATAGCGCGGAACATGGTTTTCCACCGGCTATAAGAGAAATATGTAAAGGGGTTGGCTTAAATAGTCCTGCGACGGTTTTTGTTCATGTCAAGAACTTAGAAAAAGCTGGTTATTTAAAAACAACGAATAATAAGTTTCGAACGATTGAAGTTTTAGTTGAAAATGAATATTTAGAAAAAAATGAAGATATTGTTAAAGTCCCTTTACTAGGAAAAATCACCGCGGGTAGTCCGATTACCGCGATTGAAACACCTAATGAATTTTTTGATTTACCAGCAAGTTTAATTCCTGCTAAGGCGGAAGTTTTTACTCTTCATGTCAGTGGTGAATCAATGATTAACAAAGGCATATATGATGGAGATTATGTAATAGTAAGAAGACAAAAGAATGCGAAAAATGGTGATATTGTTGTGGCTATGACCGATGATAATGAAGTTACTTTAAAAACATTTTATAAAGAAAAAGATCATATTCGCTTACAACCCGAGAATGATACAATGGCTCCTTTAATCTTTGATAACATTACTATTTTAGGAATTGCAATTGGTTTATATCGTAAATTTTAAAAAAATGGCTCAAGCCATTTTTTATTTTAAGAAAAGAATTGTTAAGATTAAGAATACTATATATAAAAGCAAAACTATAGATCCATTTATTTTATTTTGTTTAGTACTCTTATCTTTAATTCCTAAAGCCATCGTTATTAAGTATCCCCCGATTAAACCACCAATATGAGCCGCATTATCAATCCCCGGCATTAAAAATCCTAAACCTAAGTTTAAAACAATAATCGGAATGATTTGTCTTCTTAAAGCATCATTTAAATATAAGCGATAATGATAACCAAAGTAGACTAAAGAACCCATTAAACCAAAGATAGCTCCACTTGCCCCGGCCGATAAGGCGGTATTAAAGACTAAAGACATTAAAGAAGCACAGATAGCACTTACTAAATAAACTAACACAAAATGAGTTTTCCCCATTAAATTTTCTACTTGCGTTCCAATAATATATAAAGAATACATATTAACGAGTAAATGAATTGTATCGATATGTAAAAAGCCCGCTGTTAAAAGCCGCCACCATTCACCCATTTTAACTAAATTACTTTGAATAGCCCCAAATCGTACTAAACTATAGGTAAGTTCATCCGCGCAAGGAATTCCCCGGTAAACTAAAGGACCATTGTACTTCCAAGAAAATAAAAGCATAGAAAGAAATACTACAACCGAGATAGCCATAAAAAGATAAGTAAAAATAATTTTCTTAGGACTAAATATCCTAGCAAATTTACGATTTTCCTTCTCGGTTTTTTCATTAATATCATTAGTTACTTTAATTATTAATTCTAACCCCTTATTATCCGTTGTTAATTCTTTTATTTTAGGATAAGTTGTAATTAAATTTTGATTTTTTTGAACTTTATGTAGATCATCTATTTTAATTGTATCTATATTATAAATTGAATTTAATTCTAATTTATCTGATATATTTAAACAAATATTTAAGGCATTAAGTTTAAAAGATAAAGTCTTTTTCTTAATTTGTTTTAAAATATGATGCATTTTAAATAAATCAAACTTTAATTGTTCTTCATTAATAATTGATTGATTAGTTATTCTAATAACCCGATATGGACCATCTAAATTTTCTAACCAAACTTCATCTTTTACTCCTTGGACATTTATTGGAGCATAATTTTCTTTAGTTACAAAATAATGAACTAAAACCATCATTATTTCATCACTATTTCTTAATGTTATTAATGCCATTTATTCATCTCCAGTTCTTATATTTTACAATAAAACATATATTTAGTAAAGAGGTGAATATTTTGTTATATATCCTACTTTACACTATATGTATTATTCTTCTTTCTTTAAGTACTTATGATTACTTAAAAAATAATAAATTAACTAATAATTTTCTTTTTTTAATAATAACTAATATTATTCTAAATATAACTATAGCTTATTTTTATTACATTTTAAATAATATTATCTATACAACTATATTTAGTTTTTTCTTAATGATTTTGGCTTTTTTATTTATAAGATTATTTAATAAAGATTATAAATATAATTTAGCTACTCTTCCCTATTTATTACTTAGTATATATACTTTTTGTCATAGTTTTAAATTACTTTTAGATTTCTTCCTTATCAAGAATATCTAAAAAACTTTGAAATTCTTCCGGAAGTGGGGAGGTAAATTCTAAAACCTTTCCAGTGATAGGATGCGTAAATTTAAGATACTCAGAATGTAAGAATTGGCCAAAAGGAGTAGATGCCTTTTTATTATAAACTGGATCATTATATAAAGGATAACCAATGTAGGCTAAATGAACTCTAATTTGATGGGTTCTGCCAGTTTCTAGTTTTAAACGAATAAGCGTATATTTAGCATATCTTTTTAAAACAGTTAAATGTGTTCGGGCTTCTTTGCCATCTTTTGTAACCCTCATTTTCATAAAATCATTTTTATCTCGGGCAATGGGAGCATCAATAAAAGCCTTATTAACCGGGATTACACCATCCACTAAAGCAACATACTCCCGAATGATGCTTTTATTTTTAAAGCCTTCAGCTAATAAAACATGAGCTTGATTGCTTTTAGCTACAATCATAAGGCCTGATGTATCTTTATCTAACCGGTGGACTATGCCGGGTCTTGCCTCATCATTATGCGATAAATTTTGTGTATAATTTAAAAGACCATTAACTAAGGTATTATCATGATTACCTGCCCCAGGGTGAACAACTAGACCACTCGGTTTATTAATAACCATTAAATCATCATCTTCATAAACAATATCTAATTTAATATCCGAAGCTACTAAAGTATTAGGCTTAATATAATCTTCATTTAAAGTAATTTCATCATTTATTTTAACTTTATAACTAGGCTTAATCTCTTTATTATTTACTAAAATATATCCATCATTAATCATCTTCGTAATTAATTCGCGCGAATATTCTGTTTTTTCTTTTAAATATTTATCTATTCTTTCGTTTTCTTCTAAAACCTTTAACTTCATATTTATCTTCTCCTTTAAATATGGCATATAATAATAAAGCAAAACCACCCACTAAACACATATCAGCTAAATTAAAGATGGGAAAGTAATAACTTTTAAAATTTAAACTTAAATAATCTATAACAAAACCATGGAGCATGCGATCAATTAAATTTCCACATAAACCACCATAAATTAAACCAAAAGCCATGATCGTTCTTTCTTTATAAGAAAAAGATATTTCATAACTATATAAAAGCCCAAAAGAAGCTATAGCTATAGCTATAAGTAAATATCTTCCCCCATTAAACATTGACCAAGCAGCTCCATAATTATAGATTTTGGTAATATGAAAAAAATTAGGAATAATAACTTCCATTTGCCCATAAGAAAAATAATTATTAATAAATAACTTAATAATTTGGTCAAATACAATAAAAAAGGAAGCTAATATCAAACTTTTTTTTCTCATATTATTATCTTAACATAAAAATTAGAACTTGACTAGTATACAATCAGTTCCTATTTTTTCAATATCCGTAAATTTAAAACTCATTTCATCATTACTAAAATATTTTCGAAATATCTTCTTAGTTTCCGCATAAATATTAATTATCTGCCCTTTTTCATCTATTTCAACATCTATTATTCTTCCTAAATTATCTCCTGTTTTTAAACTTACCACATCTTTACTTTGTAAATCACTAAGTAACAAATTTATCACCTAATAAATTATATTATTTAATTAAGCGACGCATACTTTCTATAGCACTTTTTTCAATTCGAGATACTTGGGCTTGACTTATCCCCATTAAACCAGCAATTTCCATCTGAGTCTTGCCAATGATAAATCTTTCTATTAAAACATCTTTTTCTCTTTGTTTTAACTTAAGTAAAGCTTTTCTTAGAGAAATCAGCATATCTTTATCACTATTTTTATCTTTCACATCGGCAATTTGGTCACATAAATATATTGTATCTCCCCCATCATTATAAATGGGCTCAAATATACTAGAGGGATCTTTTAAAGCATCTAAAGCATAAGCAATTTGATATTCTTCTATTCCTAAGGATGATGCTATTAAACTTGGTTTAGGTTCCATACTAAAACTAGCCATATATTCCTCTTTAAACTTTAATATTTGATAAGCTAAATCTTTGGTACTACGACTTACTCTCAAAGCGGTATTATCACGAATATATCTTTTAATTTCCCCAATAATAAGAGGCACAGCATAAGTACTAAGCTTTAGGCCATAAGATAAATCAAAGTTATCAATTGCTTTAATTAAACCAATAACCCCTACTTGAAATAAGTCATCTAAGTTTAAATTAGTATGATTAAAAGATCTTAAAATACTTAATACTAATTTTAGATTACCATTTATTAATTCTTCTTTAGCTTCTAAATCACCATTTTGATATTTTAAAAAAAGATAAGTCATTTCTTCATTAGTTAATACTTTTAAATCACTTGTATTTATCCCTGTAATATCTACTTTATATTTAGCCATAAAAAGTCCTTTCAAATTTTATTGTGCGATAAATAATCTTATTTTATACAAAATATTCTAGGATAAATAAAAAGAATAGATTTCTCTATTCAATATATTTTTAATAATCTAAACTATTACTATCTAGAAGAAAATCAAATATATTCATTATAATTATACCATTTTCTGTTCTAGTTCTTTTTATATAATCTTTAACAATAATAATTTTTTTAAAAGAATCATTAATCTTTAAAAGAGGTCTTTCTTCTTGATTAATTTTCTTTTCATCTGGCATACTAAAGGCTGATTGAATATATATCTTATTATTTCCTTTATTGGCAATAAAATCTATTTCTAATTGTTTATAGATATATTCATTTTCTTTTCTTTCATTTAATTCTATTACTCCTACATCAACATTATAGCCTCTTCTTTTTAATTCTAAATATATAACATTTTCCATTATATGTGTTTCTTCATGTTGCCTAAAATTAATAAAAGAATTACGAAGTCCTAAATCACTAAAATAGTACTTATAAGGAGTATTCATATATTTTTTCCCTTTTACATCATATCTTTCTGCTTTTTCAATCATAAAAGCTTCTTCTAAATACTTTAAATATAAGCTAATTGTTTTTGAATCAATGTTTATTCCTGCCGTGGAACAAAAAGTATCTGAAAGTTTTTTAGGATTTGATAATGAACCAACACTTGAAGAAATAATTTCAATCAAACTAATTAATTCACTATCATTTTTTATTTTATTTCTTTCAACAACATCATTTATATAAACATTTCTTTGTTGATCTTTTAAATAAGCCATTTTTCTTTCATCGCTATTCATGGCAACGACTAAAGGTAGGCCTCCATAAGTAATATATTCAATCCAACCATCAAATTTATTTCCTTTATATACCGACATAAATTCATAATATGAAAGTGGATATACTCTTATTTCTTCACCTCTACCTCTAAATTCGGTAATAATATCAGAAGATAAAAATTTAGAATTACTACCAGTTACATAAATATCAATATTATCTATTCGCAATAGGCCATTTAAAACTCCTTCAAAATTTTCTACTAATTGAATCTCATCAAGTATGACATAATAAATTTTAGAATCTACTATTTTTTCTTTAATAAACTTACTTAAATTTTGGGGAATTAATAAATCAGCATTATCCGAATCATCTAAAGCTACTTTTATAATATGCTCATCATCAATCTTATTTTTTAAAAGATATTCATAAAATAAGGTATTAAGTAAATATGATTTACCACATCTTCTAATTCCGGTAACAACTTTTATAAGACCATCATTTTGAGCTTCGATAAGTCTATGTAAATAATAATCTCGATTTATTTTCATTTTGCTTTTCCTTTCATCTATATTGTACAATGTTTTAACAAAATTAGCAATTAGTTATTCCAAAAAAACTCCACTGTGGAGTTTTTTTGGAATAGAAATATTTTTTAATGCATTACTTGTTTTAATTTTCGAATAACTTTCTTTTCAATTCGAGATATATAAGATTGGCTTATTCCTAAAATTTCTGCGACTTCTTTTTGGGTATACTCTTTACTATTATTAAGTCCATATCTTAAGGTCATAATTTGTTTATCTCTTTCATTTAAAGAAGATATTTGTTGATTAAGTAATTCTTTACTTACCTTTTCTTCATATAGATTAGGTACTAAATCATCCTCTGTTCCTAAAATATCTTCTAAATGTAATTCATTACCTTCATTATCATAATTTAGGGCATCTTCTAAACTAATCTCAGTTCTCCTTTTTTTATTCTTTCTTAAAAACATTAAGATTTCATTAGATATACATCTGGAAGCATAAGTTGCAAGTTTAATATTTTTATCTATCTTATAAGTATTAATTCCTTTAATTAACCCAATTGAACCTATACTAACTAAATCTTCAATATCATAAGTAGTATTTTCATACTTTTTAGCTAAAAAAACTACTAGTCTTAAATTATGTTCAATCAACTTATTACGGGCCTCAATATTACCTTTTTGCGACTTAATTAGTAAATCTAGTTCTTCTTCTTTACTTAAAGGCGGTGGTAATTTATCCGTTGCTCCTACAAAAAAGACTTCATTATACTTCTTAATTAATTTTTCAATTATTTTTCGAAACATAAATCCTCCATTAATTTATAATTTAGTAAACAATTAACTCCCTCTAAGTTAAATTTATTTTCACTTAAACCAACTAAATAATTAGTAAATACTTGTTTATTAATAATTATTTCTTTAATTTTATAACATTTTATTAAACCTTCTTTATTTAAAGCTTTATATGGAACATAAATCGGATTCTTATTATGAATATAATCTTTTAATAAATAATCTTCTACTAAAATAATATATTTTTTAGTCAAGGGATCTTTTAGTTTATTTCCGGAATCAATAAAACCATTACAAGAAAGAATTTTATTACTATTAAATACAATATTTACTTCATAATTTAAATTATATGTACTTTTCATCTTTTTATGTTCAATTATATATAAATATAAGATAATTGGGGCTATAATAAGTAAGATAATATAATTAGGACTTATCCCATGAAAATAGAAAACTATACCATCTTGTTTATAACTAAAAGATGTATTTAAAAAATATAAAAAACCCCCAAGAGTGATACTGATCATATATAAATATAAAATATTACTAAGCGTATATTTTATATCCTTAAACTTAAATGTTAGAAGAACCATTATAATGCTTACTAAGTTTTTTAAAATAAATAAAGGAAAAGAGGGAAAAGGAAGAAACAATAAGCTAATAGATATTGTTCCTATTAATGATCCTAAAAATATTCTTCTTAATTTTGTTTTTCTTTTTAAAGTAATATCGACGGTCATTAAAATTAAAAAGTCATAAGCAAAATTAATTAAACCAACTAGGTCAAGATATATTTTCATAAAAATGTATCACCCATTTTTATCATAACAAAAAAGATACGCATAAATTGTCGTATCTTAGGTTATTTAATTATTTTTTTCATTTTCTTGCTGATTCCACTATTATTTCTTCTGATTTAACAAAACTTTCTCCTTTTTGTAAAAGCTCATATCTTCTTTCACTTTCAATTCCTTCTGCTAATATAGGTACTGCTTCTTTTGCAACTTCTTCGCCTCTTGTTGTTATTAATTGTTGCAATAATTCTACTCCTCCTAAAGCTTCGATTGTTTCAGGTGAATAAATTTGTAACCAATCTGGTAAAGGATAATTATTTCTTTTATAAGTAAATAGATTAGCCATTTGATCCACGACGGAAACGTTAGCTTTATGTAATGCCCCATCTTCTTTAACTAAGGAAATACTTTCCAATACTTTTTTAGCATTGTCCTTTGTCCATTTCATAACTTCAAGAGCATCTTTTGCTCCCATTTCTTCAATCATTTTTTTCAATTTAGTAGAAAACATAGATGCGTATTGTTGGAAAATAGGTTTTAATTCTTCTTGTAATTCTTGACTATAAAATTGCATACTAAGAGCTAAACCTACTACCTTAATCCATTCATCAGTATTAAATGTTGACCAATGACCATGAGATGCTAGCATCCCATGAGCATACATGGTTCCTTCTTTTTCACTTTGCAATCTAGCACTTAATAAAGCAATTTCCTCTGGTAATAAAGCATACTCAGTCATTCCAAATATATCATTATATTCACTTAATCGCCAATTTTTCGAAATACATCCAGATGATTCAAGTTTATTATAAATTGAAAATAAATCTTTTCGACAAGATATATCTATGGCTATTCCATCTTTATCATAAGAATATTGTGATCTTGGACAATTTTTATAATCAAATGTTGGATAATTTTCTCTATTACAAATAATTGACATTGTTGCACCATAATAACCAAGTTGTCTTTTTTCTGGATAAGGATCTCTTTCAAGACCAAATATACTAAAAGAATTATAATTTTTTGGTTCTTTTGAAATACTTTCTCTTAGTTTTATATTAGCTGTATCTTTATAAAGCATATATTCATGTTGGATTTCTGATGAATAATCTTCTTCTATTTCTGTCATGGTATGATACCCAACTTTAAAACCTTTTACACCGATTAAATAGTGATATAAAAGTTTAACTGGCATCCCTTCATAAGTTTCAAATTGTTCAGATAAAAAACTATTTTCAGCTTTTTTACTAATCTCATCTTTAGCTTTCCACCATTGATAAGCTATACTTAATGGTTCTTTTTTAACAAATGCTGGTAATTCTTCAATAGTTTGTCCTAAAATACTAGCTTTCTTTTTATACTCTAATTCTGAAATATCATGCATAGAAATATATCCATTGGAATCTACAGCTCTATACAATTGCGGTTTATTATTTTCATCATAATAAACATTAGTAATTTGAAAATTTCCTTGCCTTATTCCTGGACCTATTAATTTTTCAATATCGAACTTTGCAGTTAGATATTCATTAGGATTTTGCAAAGCATTTCTATATTTATCCATATTTATATTGATATTGACACACTCGCCTAATTTACTAGTATCTAAATCTTCCCACTCCAAAGATCTTCTTTCGCTTTTAATTTCATCTGTATCGGCTATACACATTTTATAGGGACTATTTTCTTCATAACCTCTAGATAACCCAACTAATAATTTCATTTAATACACTCCTCATTTAATTTATAGCATAACTTTGTCAATTTTACAATATTAAACATCAAATACTTTACACCTATTTCCGCATATAATTTAAAAAAATCAAGGTTTTAAACCTTGATTAAAAATTATCATTTCTTAAGAATGGCGGTATTTCATACTCATCATCGACTTGAACTGGCGGCGTTCTTCTTTTGGGAGTTTCATCACTAAATAATGATTCTTCAACTTCGCCTTCATCTTCAAAACCAGTCGCAATAACAGTAACAATAACTTCATCATTTAAGTTTTCATTAGTTATCGCTCCGAAGATAATGTTAATATCGCTATTAGCGGCTTCTCTTACTGTTTCTACCGCATCTTCAATTTCAAATAAGGTTAAGTTCTTACCACCGGTGATATTAACAATGGCATTTTTAGCCCCTTCAATTGTTTCTTCTAGTAAGGAATTAGCCACCGCTTGTCGAGCTGCTTCAATAGCTCTATTTTCTCCTGAATTACAACCAATACCAATGATAGCTGTTCCTGATTTTTCCATAACAGTTTTAACATCAGCAAAGTCAAGATTGATTACTCCAGTAACAGCGATTAAATCGGAAATTGATTGAACCCCACGATGTAAAACATTATCAACTTCTTTGAATGCATCATCAAAGCTCGTTGTTTTATCAATAATATCTCTTAATTTATCATTAGGAATAACAATTAAAGTATCGACATGTTGCTTTAGTTCTTCTAAACCTACTAAAGCATTTTCCATTCTTTTTTTACCTTCAAAACGGAAAGGTTTCGTTACAATACCTACGGTTAAAGCGCCAATTTCTTGAGCAATTTCGGCAATGATTGGGGCTGCGCCTGTTCCAGTTCCCCCACCCATACCACAAGCAACAAATATCATATCTGCGCCTTGTAAGGCATCTTCTAATTCGGCTTTTGATTCTAAAGCGGCAGCTCTTCCTACCTCGGGATTAGCTCCAGCTCCTCTTCCCCCCGTAATATTTTTGCCTATTTGAATTTTATTAGGACATACGGAAGCATTTAAAACTTGTAAGTCGGTATTAACAATATAAAACTCAACACTTTTAACGCCTTCTTCAATCATTCGGTTAACAGCATTACAACCGCCACCACCAACACCAACAACTTTAATCTTGGCTATTTGATCCATCTGTAATCCATTCATTTTTCCATTCTCCTTTAATTGTCAAAAAAGTAATTAAATAATTTTCCTAATATTGAATCTTCGGATATATTTACTCTTTTATGAACTCCACTTAATTCTTCTTGTTCTTCTATACTAAATATTGAAAAATCTTTATTTCTTAATCTTAAACGACTATCATAATATTTAATTAAACCAACCGCGGTCGCAAATTTATTATTTCTTGCACCGATTTCTAAAACATTTCCCACGATAGCTTTACTAAATACTTCATCAACTAAACTTTTAAATTCCGCACACTCGGTCGTTCCCCCTGTTATAATTATATAACTAATTTCTTTTTTTGTTAAGAGATTTATTTGCTTTTTTACTAAATTTAATATTTCTTTTAAACGACTAATCACGACTTCACTAACATCAAATTGATTAATTTTAACTTTATCACCATTTTTACTATCGACAAAACATGATTCACTAGGTTGCGCCATATTTTTATCACAAAGGGCCATCTTTTCTTTTAAATACATTGAATCTCTTCTATTTATTTTATAAACATAGCCTATATCATAATCAATATTATCTCCCCCCATATCAATTACTTCCAAGGCCGTTAATCTTCCTTTATTAAAAATGGAGACTTCGGTTTTACTAGAACCAATATTAACAATAGCTCCTACACATTTTTCCGTTTCTTTATTTCTAAATTCATAGTAGTCTCCTAAAGGGCCAATAGCAATATCAATTACTTCAATATCTATTTTTTCTAAGCATTTAATAATTGCTTCGCTATTTTTCTTAGGAACAGTTACGGCAATAGCTTTAACATTAAGTTTATCAGCCGGCAATCCTAAGGGCTCATCAACAATCTGGGTATCATTTATTAAAAATTTAGTAGGTAATATTGTAACAAGTTCCCGGTTTAAAGCAAGCTTATTATAGACAGAAGCTTGCATAGCTCTAATTATATCTTTACTATTTACAATATTATCTTCTCTATTTAAAGTCGTATAACCTTCTTCTAAAAAACATTCTGTATTATTACTGGGAATTGTAACTAAGACTTTTTTTATCTTTAAACCAATCGTTTCTTCAGCTTTTAAAAATACTTCTTTTAAAGCTTCAATAGCACTTTCGTTATTAACAACAAAACCTTTTTTTATTCCTCTCGATGGGGTATCAACACAGGCTAAAATATTTACTTTATTTCTTACTATTTCGCCAATAACAAGTTTAATCCATGTATCTCCAATATCTAAACTAGCAATTATCTTTCGCATACCCTAGCCTCTTTCTTTATTTTCTATAAATTATTATATCTTACCTTCTAAACAAAATCAATTCTCTGTTACTAAATTTTATATATTCCTCCAACATTTTTATTAAATTCTTGAGAATCATTAGGAATATATTTACCCCCAGCAATTAAAATAATATCATCTTTTTTTAATAAATTATGCCGCGCACGATCTTTAATATCATTTAATATTATTTCTTTAGGACTTAAGTCTTCTTTTACTAAATGTGGATAAACATTCCAAACTAAAGCTAATTGATGATAGTTTTTTTCTTCTTTAGTTGAAACATAAATAGGACACTTAGCTCTAAAACTGGCTAGAATTCTTGGCGTATCACCCGTTTTAGAAAAAGCAAAGACAGCTTGGACATTTAAGGGTTCAACAATTGCCAGTAAGGCCCGATTAATAATAAATTCATAATTTTTATTAGAAGGATTTCTTAAAGTATAATCAAGTGTTTTTTCAGTTTCTAAAGCAATTTCTTTCATAGTCTTAAGACAATTAACCGGATACTTTCCTAAAGAAGTTTCTTCACTTAACATAATAGCACTAGTGCCATCATAAATAGCATTAGCAACATCACTTACCTCGGCTCTTGTAGGTCTTAAATTATTAATCATTGATTCGAGCATTTGCGTAGCAGTTATCACCACTTTTCCTCTTTTTAAACAAGCTTCAATAATTCTTTTTTGAAAAATTGGTACTTTAGTAAAAGGAATTTCTACTCCTAAATCTCCTCTTGCAACCATTATTCCATCACTTAATTTTAAAATACTTTTAAAATTTCTAAGGGCTTCTTTTGATTCTATTTTTGCAATTACTTTTAAATTAGCATTTTCATTTTTAATAATCTTTCTAATTTCTTCAATATCTTCTTTTCTTTGTACAAAAGATAAAGCAACATAATCTATATCATTTTTTATAGCCCCTTGTAAATCTATTAAATCTTTTGATGATAAAAAGGGAATATTTAAATTTACATCAGGAACATTAAGACTTTTAAATGAAGAAATATAACCTTCATTTAAAACTAAACATTTTATATCTTCCTGATTAATTTCAACTACTTTAAGTTTTATAGTTCCATCATTAATTAAAATAATGGTATCTTTTTTAACATCTTGATAAAGATTAGGATAGCTAATACTTGCCATTTCTTCATTTCCCATCATATCTTTATTTTTTAAAGTAAAATAACTTCCCTTTTTTAAAAGAATCGTTCCCTCTACTTTTCCTAATCTTATTTTAGGTCCTTGTAAATCAATCATAATAGCTACAGGCATATTTAATTCATCCCGTAATTTTTTTATAGTATCGATAACTTCTTGAGCTTTAGGCCAAGATGTATGGGAAAAATTAAAACGAGCAACATTTAGGCCATTTAAAATCATTTCTCTTAAGGTTTTAGCATCTTGACAAGATGGACCAATGGTCGCAATAATCTTTGTTTTAGGCATAAATTCCTCCTATTTAACCATAAAAATGGTTGGGATTCCCCGGGTTTTATGTTTTAAAGTTGAATCAATAGGGTCATTAATTATTTCATAATCTAAAGACATAACCGAAGATGTTCCACCATCAAGGTTCGCCGCATTAATGGCTCCATATCTTTCCATGATGTCAGCTAAATCTTTCATTGATGCGCCATTAGTTCGAAATTCATTAGAATCAACGACTAAGAAAATAACAATTCCATCTTTTCTTTGGCCAATGGCCGTTCGAGCAGCATAGCCCCAACCACCGTTGCCTTTCATCGTACTCTTTTTACCATTAACAATTAAAAATGGTCCCATGGTTACCGCATCTCTTATTCCTTCATCCAGCAATTGTTCCGCGGTTTTATTTCGACTTAAAACTAAAATATTATCTTGATTAAAACCAATAATCCCATAACTAGATGTAACACGATTATCCGACTTAACTACCCCATGCATAATCGTAATTCCTATAGGCACTCCACCGCGACTATTTTGACCAGGATCATCAAAACCCCCGCCATTAATAGCTAAAGGCGCTTGATAATATTTAGCCATAGTAGAAACATATTGTCCAGCTTCGCCAAAATATCTAGACACCCCCACGGTTACTCGACTAGCATCATACACAAAAGCCATATAAGCCTTACAACCATTAACTTCAAAATTAATAATCTTATATAAAGCATTTTCTTCATGATCTAAAACATCTTTTTCATACTTATTTGCATAAATAGGCTCTTTAGAATCATCTGGTTTAGGTCTTAAATCTTTATCAACTAAATCGGGATTAGTATCTTCCCCCACTTCAATAATCGTATTATTATTTAAAACTTCCGCGATAATTTCTTCATTATAAAACCATTGACAATAGTATTGATGACTCATAGTTCGCATCGCCGTTGTAATAAGCCAATCACGAAAAGCATGATTAGGGCCATATAAAATAATCAAAAAACTTAAACAACCCGTTGTATAGATTGCTAAAAAAACGGCACCAATAACTAAAGCTTTTTTAGAATGAACTTTTCTATTTTTATATTTAAAGATAAGTAAACAACAAACTAAGAAAATAATCGAGGCAATGATTAAAATTCCCCCACAAAAAAGTTGCCAAAATCTCGTAATTAAAGTATTACTAAATTTACCTATAACAATTAAAACACTAGAAGTTACTAAAAAAAACGTACTAATTACTAAACCTATGTAGGCTAACTTTTTTTTATTCATTACTACTTTCACCCTATCATAAGTCTATCAAAAGTCCGTTTAAAATTCAATAACAATTACCATTATTTTAATAGTTTCTCACTTAAATTATATATTTTGCTTATCGTATCACTTTCTTTTTCTTTCTTTAGATTATTTTGCCAATTTAAAATTAGATGAGGATTTTTAAGAGTCTTATTGATTAAAGAACATAATCTTATTTTACTACTTGCTTTACTACCATAATGCTTTCTTAAAACATATCTAGCATTATATTTTTCTGGTCCACCATTACCCGGGATTAAAAGCATGGGTAAATGCATTTTAATACACTCCGTAACTGTGGCTCCACCTGGCTTAGTAATACAAACATCCGCGGCATTCATTAAACTTATTACATCTTTTGTAAAACCTAAAACTTTAACATTTAGATAGTGATTCTTTAAAACATAGGCCCGACATTTTTCTTCTAGATGGGAATTTTTACCACTGACAAATATTAGATTAAGGGGATAGTTTTTCTTAAGAATTGCTTTAAAATAATCATAATTAACCATTGAACCTACCGATCCTCCCCCAAAGAAAAGAAATGTTTTTTTGCGTAAATCTAAATTATATTTTAAAAATAAATCTTCTTTTTTAATAATCTTTTTATTATCTTCTTTTTTAAAGGGAAGGCCAAAAGCATAAATCTTATTTTCCTTTATCCCCTCTTTAACCATACTGTATTTTACAACATCATTAGCCACGATAAAAGCATCTTGTTCTTGGTGATACTTTTGCCAATATTTATGAGCAATATAATCAGTAACGACTGTCATAACTTTTGAGTTAATTAAACCTAGCTTATTATAATATGTTACTACATTACTGCCAAAAAAGTGCGTTGAAATTGTTAAATCAGGTTTAAAACCCACGATTTCTTCTCTTAAACTCGGATTATCAAATGCTCTTTTTACTATTTGCATTTGGTTTATTGTACTTAACTTATTGTTAGTTAAATCAAAGACTAAATTAAAAGTTAAATTCTTTCGATATTTAATAATATAATCAAAAGCCTTGATACTAATTTTGCCCATAACTTTAGCATACTTTGCCACATCTAAGACTTTTATTTCATATTTATTTTTTTCTAAAAAATAACTAGCAATATACTCAGCAATTGACTGATGCCCTGACCCATAAGGAGCATATATAATTAAAACTTTCTTTTTCATTATTTCCTCTTTATTATAACTATACTATATATTTAGAAAAATAACCACAAAAAAATTATAGCATTAGATAATTAACTAAGTAATCATCTTTTTTTTGATATATAGCTATAACTTTATTTTCATAAATACATAAAACTTTATCTAAGTAATTATTTTTATTTAATATAGGATGGCCATTTTTAACTTTTAAATATTCTTCTTGATTTAATAATACTTTTGGATAATCTAAGAATTCATCTACTTGTAATAACTTATAATTATTATTCATAATATCTTCTAAAGTAAAAGATTCGTTAAGGGAAAAAGAACCTTGTTTTGTTCTTACTAAACTTTGCATAGTTCCATAAATATTTAAAGAATCACAAATATCTTTTATTAAAGAACGAATATAAGTTCCTTTAGATACTCTAGTTTTAAATTTAAAGGTTTCATTATTAAATTCTAATAGTTCTAAAGAATATATTTTTACTTTTCTTTTGGGTAAGATAATTTCTTCTTTATTACGGGCATATTCATAAAGTTTTTTACCATTTATTTTGACCGCGGAATAAAGAGGAACTGTTTGTTCATATTCTTTAACAAAACTTTGAAGACATTTTATTAACTCATCTTGGGTTAGCTTGGGTTCTTTTTGGTTTAATACCTGACCCGTTATATCTAAAGTATCAGTTGTAATTCCCATTCTTACCTCCGCAATATATTCTTTATCTAGGCTGGTAATTGTATTAACTAGCTTAGTATATTTTCCTACTAAACAAACTAAGACACCAGTTGCTAAAGGGTCTAAAGTTCCTGTATGGCCAATTTTTTTGGTATGCCATATTTTATTTAATCTATTAACAACATCCCGACTAGTTAAATTTGGGGGTTTATTAACGATGATTAAACCATTCATTAATGTAATTCCTTAATAATATTTTCAATTTTTTCGCCATAAGCAATTGATTTATCATAAATAAATTTTAATTCGGGTGTATGTCTTAAATCTACTCTTTCACTTAAACGACCCCGAATAAATGAAGAAGCTTCATTAACTTCCTTTTCTAAAGATTTTTGATCCATATTATCGATTAAAGAAGTAAAATAAACCTTACAATAACTTAAATCATTTGCCACATCACATCCCGTGATTGTTAAAGATTTTAAGATTTCATCACGGGCTTCCAGCATTAAGATATCACTAATAGCATGACTTATATCAGCTGCAATACGGCCTAACTTATGATTAGTCATGTTTAACCTCAGTCATTTCATAGGCTTCGATAATATCATGTTCTTTAATATCTTTAAAATTTTCTAAAGTAAGACCACATTCAAAACCTTTTTTAACTTCTTTTACTGCTTCTTTTTCTCTTTGTAATGAGGCTATTTTATCATCACTAGCTACAACTACCCCATCTCTTATAACTCTAGCTAGAGCCCCATTTTTAATAAAACCATCCGTAACATAAGAACCCGCAATAGAACCAATTTTAGAAAACTTAAAGATTTGTCTAATTTCGGCACTACCTAAAGTTTTTTCCGTATAAACCGGTTCTAAAAGACCATTGATTGCATCTATAATATCTTCAACTAATTTATAAATAATCGTATAATTTCTTATATCAATGCCATAATCTTTAGCTAAGGTTTTAGCTGCATTAGTTGCTACGACATTAAAGCCAATCACAATGGCCTTACTGGCTGATGCTAAAATTACATCGGATTCACTAATCGCACCAAGACCACTTCTAATAACTTTAATTTTGACATCTTTCGTAGTTATTTTTTCTAAAGAATTTTTAACTGCTTCTTCGGAACCCCGAACATCGGCTTTTAAAACAATATTAATTTCTTTATTACCCGAATCAATTGAGGCAAATAAATCATCTAAGGAAACATTATTTTTCTTATTTTCTTGCTTTTTAATTAATTCTTTTCTTTTTTCAGCCACATCTTTAGCTTCTGTTTCGGTTTCAAAGGCCATAAATTTATCACCAGCGGAAGGATTTTCCGTTAAACCAGTAATTTCCACCGGCATACTTGGTCCAGCTTCCACAATTGATTCTCCTAAATCATTTTTCATAGTTCTAATCTTGGCATAAGAAGAACCAACAACGATAGGATCACCTATTCTTAGGGTCCCATTTTGAATTAAGAATGAGGCAATGCCCCCCACATTTTTATCTAATTTAGATTCGATGACAGCGCCTAAAGCATATCTTTTGGGATTAGCTTTAAGTTCATGTAATTCGGCCACTGTTAAAATAGTTTCTAATAAAAGTGGAATGCCTTCGCCAGTTTTAGCTGAAATATTAATAAATGGCGTATCACCACCCCAGGTTTCTGGTGTAATACCCGCCTCAGCCATTTCCGTTAAAACCCGATCAATATTGGCATCAGGTTTATCAATTTTATTAACAGCTACAATAATCGGTGCCTTAGAAGCTTTAGCATGATCAATAG
>CANQIU010000008.1 GCA_947624145.1 uncultured Bacilli bacterium
TAGGATCAACTCCAAATTCTTCTTTCATTGCATCAACTAATTCTTTTACTTCAAGAATAGTCATTTCTTTTAATGAACTTATAAATTCATCTTTTGTAATTTTTGCCATAATCTTATTCCTTTCCTTCCTTTTGTTCAGCATAAAGGTTTAAACCAATTGCTAAATCTCTAACATATTGCATCATACCACCAGCTAACATTGTAAGTAAGCCTTCTCTTGATGGTATGCTTGCATATTCATTAATAACAGATAAATCTGCAACATTACCACTGATAACGCCAACACGAATATTAAGCTTATCATTCTTTTTGGCAAATTCTGATACAATCTTTATTGGTTCAAGTAAAGTTTTACCAAAAAGAACAGCATTTGGGCCTTCTAAGAATTCATCAATATTAATGTTTAAATCATCAGCAGCTCTTTTAAGCAAAGTATTTTTATATACCTTTACTTCGGCATCAACATCACGAAGTTCTTTTCTTAAAGAACTAATTTCATCAACGCTCATACCTTGGTATTGGAATATAATTACTGATTCACTTGCTTTAAGTTTATCGGTAATTTCACTAACTACTTGCTTCTTTTCATTTAGAATCTTTTCGCTTGCCATAATTCCTCCTTTATACTTATATTAGAAAAGCTTCCCCAAAGGAAGCCTAAAAAAGATTTAAGTTTCCCCTCGGTAGGACTTACCACTTGCCTACTGTCTTTGGTTTTCGCTTTTTCTAAAAAGTATTATATTCTATTTTTAATTAAATGTCAAAACTATTTTTATCTAATTTAATTCCTGGTCCCATTGTGGTTGAAATACTTATATTTTCAATAAATACTCCTTTAACACTACTAGGTTTAGCCTTAGCAATGGTACTAATAGCATATTCTAGGTTTTCTTGTAATTTAGCCTCATCAAAAGAAACCTTACCGATAATGGTATGAACGTTACCAAATTTATCATTTTTATAAGTAACCATACCTTTTTTAATATCTTCAACAGCTGCACCAACTTTTGGAGTAACTGTACCGGTTTTAGGGTTAGGCATTAAGCCTCGAGGTCCTAGAACATTACCTATTTTTCCAACTTCAGGCATCATATCTGGAGTGGCTACAATGACATCAAAATCAAACCAGTTTTCATTTTTAATTTTATCAAGTAAATCTTTATCACCAACATAGTCAGCGCCAGCATTCTTTGCTTCTTCGGCAAAAGCTCCTTTAGCAATAACTAAAATCTTTTTCGTTTTACCAGTTCCATTTGGAAGTGATAAAGAACCTTTTAATTGTTGATCAGACTTCTTGGCATCAAGATTTAACTTAACAGCTAGTTCAACAGTACTATCAAATTTAGTAGTTGATGTCGATTTAACTAACTTAATTGCATCAGTTATAGAGTAAGCTTTATCTCTATCAACATTTTTTGATGCTTCCACATATTTTTTACCATGTCTTTTCATATTTTCCCTCCTAACTGTGGTTCATTAGCGGATAATTTAAAGAATTAATTTTCTTCTTCAGTTTCTGCACTTGCTTCTTCTTCATCACCATGAACAGGTACTTCCACATTTGCTGCTTCCGCCATTTCTTTAGCTTCGGCTTCAAGTGAGGCAAGTTCAGCTTCTCTTTTCGCTTGTTCTTTTTCTAATGCTTCAGCTTCAGCTGCTTGTTCCTTTAATTCAGCATCATTAACACCTTCAACTGCTACACCCATATTTCTGGCTGTACCGGCAATCGAACGCATAGCCGCTTCAACATCATAAGCATTTAGATCTTGTAACTTCGCTTCCGCAATTTCTCTTAATTGTTTTTGCGTAATAGTTGCCACGATTTCATTAGCACCTTTTTTACTAGCTTTTTGAATCTTCGCTGCTTTCTTAATTAAGAATGGCGCTGGTGAAGATTTTAAAACAAAATCAAAACTACGGTCATCATAAATATAAATATCGCAAGGAATAATATCGCCCATTTTGTCTCTAGTTGCTTCATTAAACTTAGAACAAAAATCACCCAAATTAATTCCGGCTGGTCCTAAAACAGTTCCAACTGGTGGGGCGGGAGTAGCTTTTCCTGCTTCAATTTGTAAATTGATTTTTCTAACGACTTCTTTAGCCACGAATAAACACCTCCTAATTTTAGTATTTCGCGTAAGTGGGAATCTCGGGCAAGTCCGCTTATCTTCCCTTCCACTTAACAAATTATATTCAAAAAATTAAATAAACTTGCAACTAAGATATTATCATAAAACAAGCTAAACTGCAACTAATTTATGTCAAATTTGTGATTTATAAGTTAAAATGTCCTAATTTTAAATGAGTATTTATAAGTTAAAATGTCCTATTAAAAAAATAGACAATTAATACCAAAAGGCATTTATAAGTTAAAATGTCCTATTGCAAATTAAGTTAAAATAATTATAATAAAATTGTTATTTAAGGGGATATGGCAACACTGAGGAGTGACCGGAGCACTTAAATAATGTTAAACGAAAAAAGGAAGTAAAACTATGATAAGTTAATACTTCTTTTTTATTTTCTTTTTTCGGTAACCAAAAGCGATAAACCTCGGGGTTTGGGGCGGAGCCCCAATTTAATTTATTTTAAATTTTCTCCAAGGGTTATCCTTGCTTGGTTTGAAGCCATTTTTAGATGCATTAATATTACAATCTTGTTGTTTTACTAAAGATAACGAATAAATTTTATCATTTATAAGACCATATAATTTATGATCATAAGAGGTAACTACGTCACATTTAGTTCCATTTTTAAATGAAACATTGTTGGAAAATAGATACCATATTTATAGCCTTGCTCTTCATAAAAATGAGTAAAACCATAATCTGAATAATTATTTAAATAATCGTTAACGATCTCATTTGCAACATCATTTGAGATTTTTTTATTATGACTAGGCTTACTAGCATTTTTATGTATAAAGGCATTTTCTCCTTCTTTTTTATATTTAGTAATAAGTCTTCGAATTTGTCTATCTGTTATTTCTAATTTTAATGCAGCTTCTTTTTGCGTTATTTCATTACAAATAATTCTTTTGATTGTTTCATAATATAAATCTTTATTGATTAATTTTGTCATTTTAAAAAAAACATCCTCCTTTCCGTGGATGTATTTTAGGACATTTTAACTTATAAATCAATTTTATATTCATTTTTTTTGGTGGCGGACATTTTAACTTATAAATGAATAACAAAAAGCGGACATTTTAACTTATAAGTCACATAAACTGCAACTAATTTATGTCAAATTTTTACAAAAAAGAGAACTTTTATTGGCATAATTTATTAAATATGTTATCATTATAAAGAATAGGAGGGATAAATATTGGCTCGAAAGTTTTTTAATGAGCGCATAAATGGTTCACAAAAAACCATGATGCAAATAATCATCATTATTCTTTCCATCCTTGGTATAATCATTTGTTTCTTTGTAGCTAACCACTTCTTAAAAAATTCTAATAAAAATAATAATGCTATTTTAGAAATAAGAGATAAAGTAGCTATTGAAATTAATTCTAACCTACCTGATAAAACTTTATTATTTAGTAAATTAGAAAATGTTAAAGAAGATGATATTGAAGTTTCTTTTAAAAATGTTGATATTTCTAAAATAGGTGATTATAAAGTACAAATTAAAGTTTATGGAAAAGAATATGAAACAACTTTACAAGTCTTAGATACCATATCACCTGAACTAGTTTTAAAAGATTATACTATAAATGAAAATGAAACCTATAGTTTAAATGATTTTGTGGCCTCATGTAATGATAATAGTAAAGAATCTTGTGATATTAATTATTATGATTTAACGGGAATTGATTATTCTATATATAAAGAACCTGGTGAATATAGAGTACAAATTGTAGCTAAAGATTCATCTAATAATACTATAGTTCAAGAAGCTATATTATATATTGTTAGCAAAGATTCTAACCCATCTACGCCATTAAGTTGTAAATATGGAACTTCTGAATATGATAAAGAAAATAATATTTTAGCCGTTGATGTAACCGAAAATGGATGTGGCCGAGATTTAAATCTTTATCAAAGCGATGTTATCTTATCCGGGGTTAATAAAATAATGGAACAAGAAACTGAAAAGATTCAAAAAGAATTTAGTAAAATTAATGTTGAAGGCGAAAGAGTTTTATATCGAACTCCAAGTCCAGTTTTAAACTTAACTGGTAATGGGGTTGTAGGATATACAATAAAAATTGAAGTATATATTAATAATAATGCTAATTCTGAATTAGTTGAAAGTTATTATTTAGATTTAACAGGTAAAAGAATATATTCAGTTAATAAATATAATCTTCCATAAAAAAATACTGAAATTTAAATTTCAGTATTTTTTTATTTTTATTTCTTTCTTGAAATAAAGAATAAGCCACCAATTCCTCCAACTAAAACAACTAAGATAATTGTTATTACTAGCCAATCAGGAACATTACTTTCTGGGGTTTTTAAACCAGAGGTAGCCATTACTTCATCATAAGTTTCTTCTTTTATTTCCGCTTTAGTACTAGCAAGTAATGATTCAAATGTTTTATTAGAGTAAGTTTCATCGGTATAATACTTCTTAATTAAATTAAGAAATTCTGTTGTATTAGCCCCAATTAAATATTCATCACCAATAACCATAAAAGGAACACCAAATTGTTCAGTATCAGGTACTAAAGCTGTCTTAACTTCTCCTAAAAAAGTACTATTAGGTTTATTAGACCAAGTTTCATAGCCATGAATATCAATATAATCTTTTAAGACATCATAATTTTCACTAATATAAGTTAATAAATTATGACAAAAATGACAACCATCACCATAAAATAAATTAACTACAATCTTTTCATGGTCTGTAACTTCTGGCAAATCTAATTTACTAGCGGATACTTTAGAGCCACATCCAATTAAAAAGATAGCCATAATTAATAATAAATTAATGATTTTTTTCATCTAAAAACTTCCTTTCTTTTCTATCAATTATTATAAAAATATTTTAAGCTTTTGTAAAGATATTTTAAAAATTTACATTGGTAACTTACTATTGCATTTATGATTAGTATGAAGACTTACTTTATTTTTACTAATATAGCTTCGATAAGCATCTTGAATTTCAGGATTATCAAAGCTTTCTTTGATATTTTTATTATTATCGATATTATAAATAGTTTTAATTCGTTCTTCCCGATATTCTTTTTGTTTAGATGTGGTATTAACGGGTTGACCACCGCCGCCAACACAGCCTCCCGGACAAGCCATAACTTCTACAAAGTCATAATCTTTTAATTTAGCATAATTGGTTTGGGCATTAATAATCTTATTAACAACGGCTATTTTGATTTTTTTGATTTTCATATCAATGGTTGCTTCAACAAAATCTTTTTCGCCACGAATGCTAGTTAAATGATAAAATTCCTGTGGAGCTTTTTCTTTATTAAGCATGTAATAAGCTGTTCTTAAAGCTGCTTCCATTACACCTCCAGATGAGGCAAAGATTAAACCAGCACCACTTCCAAGACCTAGCATTTTATCAAATAAAGAATCGGGTAAAGCTTTAAAATCAATTGCACATTCACGAATCATTAACGCAAGTTCTCTGGTTGTAATCACAAAATCAATATCACGATATTTAGCCATTTCACTTTTCTTAGATACACATGGGGTTAAAGCTACAGTGATTATTTTATCTTGAGGGATATTATTAAAATCCGCAAAATAAGTTTTAACCATCGCACCTAACATAGCGATTGGGCTTTTACATGTACTTAAATAATTAAGATCATTTTCATGATATTTTTGCATATATAAAACCCAAGAAGGACAACAACTGGTAAATAATGGCTTTTTATCTTGTTTAAGATGTTCTACTAACTCATAAGCTTCTTCCATAACTGTTAAATCAGCGCCAAAAGTCGTATCAAAAACATAATCAAAACCTAAGTTTCTTAAAGCACTAACCATTTTGCCTTCTAAAAACTCTCCAGCTTCATAGCCAAATTCATCGCCAATAGCAACCCTTACCGCCGGAGAAGTTAAGACAACTAAAGTATAATTAGTATCATGTAAATAATTTAAGACTTGTTTATAAGTAAACTTAGGAATTAAAGCCCCACTGGGACAAGTTAAAAGACATTGTCCACAGTTAAGACAATCTTTATTAGCTAAATTATTTAAGCTTTGACAAGTCTTTAAACATACCCCACAATGTAAACATTTTTCTTCAATTCGATCAATACTCAAATTATCTTTTTCAATTTCTATTCTTTCCATATTACTTCCCTGTTAATAATTTATACATAGATACTAGTTTAACTAAGATATCTTTTTCTTCCATGGTTATTTCATTGGTCGCTATTAAAGTCGCTAACCCATTTGTATATAACCAAAAATTCATAAATAAGTTTTTAGCTTCATCAAAAGAATAACCATGTTTATTAACTAAATTAATAATAGTTGATTGATTCCATTTTTGATTTAAAACCTCATCTAATGTTTTCCATTTTAAATTATTACTTAAAAATAAACTAATAAATAAATTTTTATAATTTTGGGCAAATTCTACATAAGCAATGGCTAGAGTAAGTAAGGCTTTTTTAGAATCTATCCGACTTGTTATAAATTCATCATATTGTTTTAAAATTTCTTTATAAATATCATTTTTGATTTCGTCCATGTTTTTATAAATTCGATATAAAGGTTTAGTTGATACTTTTAAAGCTTTGGCAAGACTTCTGGCATTAACAGAATCCCAACCTGAATCATTAACCATTTTAACTGCAACTTTAACAATATGACTTTTATTTAGTTCAATAACTGCCGGCATAAAACAACCTCCTAACTATATAGTAACTTATGTTTCTATTATAACATATTTATTTTTAAAAAACATTATTTTTCTTGTAAATATCTTTTTAATAAAAACGTTACAAAATAAGGGAAAGTATAAAATTTATCATTAAAACCAATATTTTTTAAACCTAATTTTATTCCATATTTAATATCTTTATATTTTTGATTATTTAAGATATTATTTAAAGATTTACAACTTCCATCCGTAGCTTTTACTTCAACGGGAATAAGTGAATTCTTATCCCTTAAAAAGAAATCTATTTCCAATGTACTTTTTTCATTTTTATAAAAGTATAAAGAGTATCCTTCTTTAACCAACATATCCGCAATGATGTTTTCATATACAGCCCCTTTATAAGTATTAAAGTTTTTATTATTTCGCAAATCTTCTTGCGATTCTTCATCTAAACTAGCAATTAAAAGACCTGTATCTTTAAAATAAATTCGATAATTATCTGGATTATAATTACCTTTAAGAGGTAAATTAATCTCGGCCAATCCATAACTTATATTAATAATCCCGGCATTTTTAAGCCACTCGATCGTACCTATATATTCTCTATTGCGTGCTCCAGTTCGTAATTTGGTTATTTGAAATTTCTTATTTTCATTTCCTAAAAAAACTGGTATTTTATGATATACATCTAAAATTCTACCTTGGTCTAGTCCTTCTGCATATTTAGTAATATCTTCTTCATAATCTAAAAGAATTTGTTTTTGCATGGCAAGTGTTCCGCTAAAGTTTTTTTGTTTTATGTATTGAAATACAACAGCTGGCATGCCTCCTAAAACAATATAATCTTGAAAAGCATTAGTATAAACATTCATTTCTATTTCACTAAAAGGAATTAAGTTTATCATATGATTATACATTTCTTCAATTTGTTCTTCTTTGTATCCCTTGGCCCATAAAAATTCTTCAAAATCCAAAGAATTCATTTCATAATCTTCTTTATATCCAACACTATTAGATTCTATTTCTTTATAATTAATTCCCATTAAAGAGCCTGAGGCTATAACATCAAATCTTCCATCTTCTTTAAAAAATTTTAAAGAAGAGGCACAGTTAATACAATTTTGAATTTCATCAAAAAATATTAAAGTTTTATTGGCTGTAAAGATTAATTCGGGATTTATTAAAGATAAATTTCTTAAGATATTATCTACATCTAAACCATCATTAAAAATATTTCTATATTCTTTATGGGTATAAAAATTTATTTCTATGACATTTTCATAATTATCCTTAGCAAAGTTTCTAATAGCTTCTGTTTTACCAACTTGCCGAGCTCCTTTAACTATTAAGGGTAAATGATTTTCTCTTTGTTTCCATTCTTTTAAAAATAAGTCTATTTTTCTTCTTAATCTTTCCATTATTTTCAACTCCTAAATACATTATATCACATTTTTCCTGACTTTTTAACCCTTTTTATCACATTTTTCCTGACTTTTTTACCCCTTTTATCACATTTTCTCCTATTAAGTCAATAAAAAAGCGTTATTTTAACGCCATTTTATATTCATTTTCTTTTATTCTTGCTCTTTGTTCTCTTTCTAACCGGTTATCCTTATATTCTAAGCCTAGTTCCTGATATAGTTCAAAAGCATGGGTATATTCATGAATGCAAATAAGAGTATTATATTCATTACTAGGACTTGGAATAAGCATGCGAATATCTTGTAAAATTCCCTCGGCACTTACGATAGGAAACACCCCATACCAAGAAGTATCAATTTCATCCATTACTTTCGTTCTTTCTTGCATATATTCAAAAAATTCTTGATTACCAATATTTAAATTTAATAATATTTCTTCCATCTTCTATTCCCCTAAAGATAAGTTATGCGTTTCTAAATGATTTAAGAATCTTTCTTTAAATTTCGAAATATCATTTTGTTCTAAGGTTTTATTCATACTACCAAGGGTATATCTAATAGTATACTTATTTTCATAAATACTTACTAATTCCCATTTAATAACTAAATTACTCTTAAATTCTTCTAAAATATTTTTTAAATCTACATATTTTTTATTATTCATAAGAATTGTATAATCTAAAGTAACGCTTGGATACTTACTTACTTCTTTAGCTAAGATATTTTCTTTAGAAAGAAGCTCATATTTATCCATATCTATATCTATACAAATAATTATTTTCTTTTTCGCAAGTTTACTAGTAATATTCTTAGCTAAAACATTAATTTCTCCTAAAGTTGTATTTTCTAAAGTTATCACTTTTCCTAAAGATTTATCATAATAACTTTCTTCCTTAACATTATCTTTAAATTCCACCGATATATTTTTTAAAGCACTAAATAAATATTTAACTTGTTCTTTAGCTTTATTATAAAGTAATTCGGTATTTTTTTCTTCATCAACCATAATTAAACTTAATACTCTTTTATTTTGATTATTTTTAATTATCGTTCCAATTTCCATAATATTAAATCTAGGTTTATTTTTTAAATTATTATAAACAATATTCATTAAAGAAAAACTTAAATCATCTCTTAAAATATTATTTTCTTGCCGACCTAAAATTTTTACATTATCTTTAGAAACATTAAGCATTTTTAAAATTTCTGTATCATACCAAATATAGCTATGAACTTCATGATAGTTATATTTAGTTGCTAGTAATCTTTTAACTTCATATTCTTGATTAAAGATATTTTCTTTTTCCAAAGCAACTAAATCAAGTTTTAATGGTTTAGGTTCTAGGTTTTCAAAACCATACATTCGGGCTATTTCTTCAATTAAATCTTGTTCAATAAATATATCTTTGGTATGTCTAAAAGTTGGTACAGTCACTTCAAAAGTATCTTTAGTTACTTCAACTTTAAATTCTAATCTTTCTAAAATATCTTTAATAATATTATCTTCAATTACTTTACCCATATATATATTAACGGTCTTTTTCTTTAAACTAATATGCCCTTCTTCAACCTTAGTGGGATAGATATCAGTTAAATTAGAAACAAATTTTAAATTAGGATTTTCTTGATGGAGTAAATAGACTAATCTTTTTAAAGCAATGATAGTAAGATTTGGATCTAAAAATTTTTCATAACGAGCACTGGCTTCTGTCCTCAAACCTAAAGCTAACGCGGTCTTTCGAATAGATCCCGCATTAAAGGTTGCACTTTCTAAGAAAACAGAAGTAGTATCTGGTAAAATTTCGCTATCTAGGCCCCCCATTACCCCGGCAATGCCAAAGTATTTATCCCCATTTTTAATCATGAGCATATCATGAGTAAGTTTTCTTTCTTCGCCATCTAAAGTCGTATAAGTATCATTATCATTTGCTAGGCCTACTTCAATTGATTTAACGACTCTAGCATCAAAAGCATGCATTGGTTGACCAAGTTCAAGCATTAGATAATTAGTTAAGTCAACTAAAAGATTAATAGAACGCATTCCACAGTAGAAAAGAAAGACTTGCATTGCCATTGGGCTTTTATTGTTAGTTATGTTTTCGATTTTTAAACCACAATAACGAAGACATAGATTAGGATCTTTAATAACAATATCTAAATCTTCTTGATCGTTTTTAACTTCTTCAATTTCTAAAGGTAAAAGTTCATGCTTAGTAATCGCGGCAATTTCTCTAGCAATTCCATAATGACCCCAAAGATCAGGACGATTAGTTAAAGATTTATTATCAATCTCGGCAATAATATCATTAATGAATGGATAATATTTTTTTAAATCCATGCCATTTGGCGCATCAGTTGGTAACTCTAAAATGCCATCATGATTATCACTTATGCCTAGTTCCCTACCACTACAACACATACCATTAGATATGACGCCTCTTAAAGGTCGAGCTGTAATTTCCATGCCATCAATATGGCCCCCCACTTTTACTAAAGCTGTTTTTAAACCTACTTTAACATTAGGAGCGCCACAGACAACTTGAACTAATTCTTCTTCCCCAATATCGACTTTTAAAATATGCATGTGATCGCTATCGGGATGATCTTGACACTCTTTTATCTCGGCTACTACAACCCCATCAAATTGGTTACCAACAACTTTAACCCCTTCGACTTCCGCGGTTCTAATTGTAAAAATATCCCATATTTTTAACCAATCAATGTCTTCACTATTCTTAATATGACTTTTTAATTTATTACAAGATATTAACATAATTTCCTCCTAATTTATTTTAAAATTTTCTAAATATCTTAAATCACCAGAATTTAGAACTCTTATATCATTTATTTTGTATTTCATCATGGCAATTCGCGTTAAACCTAAACCGAAGGCAAAGCCATTATAAACTTCTGGATCAATGCCGCCTGCTCTTAAGACATTCGGATGCACCATACCTCCTGGTGCAATTTCAATCCAACCAGAGTGCTTACACGTAGGACAACCTTTACCGCCACAGATTAAGCAGCTACAGTCAAGTTCATATGAGGGTTCGGTAAATGGGAAAAAGCCTGGACGAAGACGCACTTCGACATCTTGATGAAGAACTTCTCTTAAGATTTCTTTCATTACATAAATTAGGCTTTCAATCGATATTCCTTTATCAATAACCATTCCTTCAATTTGAAAGAAAGTATTTTCGTGAGATGCATCCACATCTTCATTTCGAAATGTTCGACCTGGTGAACAAACTCTTAAAGGTGCGCCAAACTTTTCCATAGAATGAATTTGGTCTCCACTTGTTTGAGTTCTTAAAAGCATCCCATTATCTAAATAAAAAGTATCTTGCATATCGCGAGCTGGATGATCTTTAGGCACATTTAAAGCTTCAAAATTATAATATTCTGATTCCATTTCAAAACCTTGAACAACCGTAAATCCCATTCTTTTTAAAATATCCGTTACTTCTTTAGCTACAATTGTAATAGGATGCAAAGATCCTACTTCAATATCATAATCTAAAGTATCATCAAAAGAAACATTACTTTGATTTGCTATATTTTCTATGGCTTTATTAACAATTTCTTCTAATTCTTTTTTAGTATTATTAATTAAACTACCATACTTTCTTTTATCCTCAACTGACATATCTTTAAGACTAGTTAAAAGCTCACTAATTCGACTTTTCTTTCCTACATATTCGGACTTAATATTTAATATATCTGCTTCCTTTTTGGTTTCTTTTAACTTATCCTTTAATTCTTCCTTTAATTTTTCTAATTCCTTTTCCATAACACATTTCCTTTCCTTAAAAATAAAAATTCCATAAACATAAGGACGAATAATTATCCGCGGTACCACCTTAGTTTATGAAATTTATTTCATACGCTTTTAATTATAAGGGAATTACCCAACAGACTCTTTCAATTGAAATTCAAATTATAACCATCATTAAAGTATTTTCAGCTTATATACTTTATCTCTTATTATGAATTATATTATAATTCTACTAAATTGTTTCTTTGTCTTTCTGTTTAATATTTTAACATAATAAAATTATTTTGCAAGTATTTCGTAAGTTGGTAATAAAATATTTTTATATCCATATTCTAATGATTTTAGATAAAATTCTTTTTGAAGATCACTTATTATCGCATAATCTTGGTAATTATTTGGTATATCATTAATAAAATCTTTTATTTTCGGCATATCTATTTTAGGTACAATTCGAATTATTGCTTCATTTAATTCCGGAATACTTTTAGATTCAATTAATTTTAAGGGATTAATTAATTTATCATTATTCATAAACGCACATATTCGCGAATTATAAAAACTATTTTGCATAGATACTTCATTACTTAAAATTTTATTTATCTTTTCATCGGTTAATTTATTATTAAAAGATGCCCCATTATCATAAACAAGAGACATTCTTAAAGTATCAGTTTTTTCATCATAAATTAATCCCCAGTTGCCTGGATTTCGGTCATTATTATTAATAAAAGCATCAATAACAAACATATCCCAAAATCTATTTTTAATTTCAGGAATGTTTTTAAAATATTCATTCTCTTTTAAAAGTAATCTTACTTCTTCAATCTCAACATAGTTTTCTTTACTAGAAGAAAAAGATTCTAACTTTTTTTCTAAAGTACCATCAAAATTATTTTTAATGGCATTGTAATCAATTAAAACTTCCCCATAATTTAAAAAATCACAACAAGCTACAACTACTTTTTCTTGATAAATTCCAAGTAGTGTTTCATGCACTGGTATATCTAGTAATTCATAGATATGGGAACCTAAAAATTCGGATAAAGGTGCGGTAGTATAACTTCTAACATCACCATTCATACTTAAAGTTGATTTAGGAAATTTTAAAAACCAATTTTCCGAGTTTATTATTATTCCTTTTTTTAGCCAGCATGACCTCCATAAGTTCTTTTATTTAGTTGGCAATTATTAAATCATATATTTTCATCTTTTCCCCCATATTTAAATAAAACTTTTGTATAGATATCTTTATTAATTGCCCCGGCAGCATAAGAATTTTTAGCAACGGTTTCTAAACCTCCTATGTAACCATAGTATAAAGACCAATTACCATCTTTAGCTGCTTCTTCCATTAATTCAACCATTTGTTTTAGTACCTTAGGCAATTTTTTAATATCTATTTCAATTTTGGTATTTACTAAATCCGCATATTTATATTCCATAATCCATCTACCTATTACTATTTTAGCAAATTATCAAAAATAATACTATATTTTATTACTATTATAATAACAATAGGTTCTTGGTCGCATCGCCAAATATAAGTTTATTTTTTAAAGAATAAGACTACTTTAAATCAGGCAAATTAAAATCATCTTCTTCTTTTTTTGAAGCTGGTTTATATATGGTTACATTAGCATCAATATCTTCTTTTAAAATACTTTTAACTTCAGGCATATCATCTTCGTATATTTCTTCATCTATTTTATCAGTAATATAGTTATCTACATTAACGCCTTTATATAATATTTTTTTAATTGGTTCTTTTAATAAAATACATATCGCGGGAAATAATAAAAGTAAAAGCCAACCAAATCTTTGGGCAACAAAAACTTGAATGCCTCCTAAAAGAGGGATCTTTAAAGAAACTTTACCTATAACATTATGAAAAGGGACAGGCGATGTATCTTGAATAGGATTAGCATCTCCCTTAGTTACATAACTTACACCATTTTCATCATTAATAATAGAAACAATTCTATGGGTAATTGTAGTTCCTGTAGTTTCAGGACTTACAGAAGTAAATGTAATAACATCATTGATACCAAGTTCATCAGGAGAATCTACTCTTGTATTAATAACCACATCATGGACTTGAATATTAGGAACCATACTACCACTCATAATAGTATATAAAGAAAATTTTGGGGCGAATTTATCTCCAAAATTATTATAAAGAACAATAGAAATAGCATAATAAATAAGTAATATAGCTACCATGATAAGCAACGTAAAAACAGTCCAACTAACAACAGTTGAAAGATATTTCCAAATATCTTGGGCACTTATTTTTGTTTCTACTGCGTCCACTTATCACACTTCCCTGTACTTTATTATTATAACCAAATCCTAAGTAAATAGCAATAAACATCGCAAGATAATTTACCAAAAATTTACATAATATTCATGGTATTAAATATAATTAAATAAAGATCAAATAGGTTTGACAAATGATCAATATTAAGATAAAATAAAAAGCGAAGTGGAACCGTAGCCAAGTGGCTAAGGCGTGGGTCTGCAACACCCTGATCACCAGTTCAAATCTGGTCGGTTCCTCCAAGTAAAAAATCTATTCGTTAAGTTCGAATTAACATATAAGCTAAAAAATTCATTTCTAAAAAGAGATGTTTTTTTTATAAAGAAGTCTTATTAATTATTTCAATTAATTTTTTAGCCGCAAAATTAGGCATATGTTTTTTAGAAATAGCTACGCCTATATATCTATTTGGAATATTTTCTATTATTTTTAATTCGGCTAATTCTTTAGTTTCTAATTCTTTTTGAATAAATTCTTTGGTAATATAACCAATACCATAACCTATCTTAGTAAATTCTACTACTAAAGAAAAACTAGCAAGTTCCATATTGGGTGTTAAGACAACATCATATTTATTAGTAATTTTATTTAAAAAGTCTCTGGCATTAGTCCCATTATTTTGCAAAATTAAGGGATAATTATTTAAATCTTTAAGACTTAATTTTTTACCTAATAAATTAAAATATTTATTTCCTACTACAAAACAATCCTGAATTTTTTTAACTTTTTTAATTTCAATATCATTAAAATCAGTTTCATCTGTAACATTTAAAATAAGAATATCAATTAGACCATTTCTAAGATGAGATATTAATTCACTAGTTATCCCCGTAATTATTTTTATTTCTATTTTGGGATAGTTATTATGAAATATTTTTAAATAAGGGGATAAAAATTCTTTAGTTAAAGTTGTATTAATACCTATTTTGATGATGCCTGTTTCTAAATTAGTAAGTTCATTAAATCTATTTTCCGCACTTTTAATATATTCTATTGCTTGACTAATATAATAATAAAATTCTTCGCCTTCGCTTGTTAACTTAACTCCTCTTCTTGTCCGGATAAATAATTTTCCTCCTAGTTGGTCTTCTAAATTTTTTATAGCTTTGCTAACCGCGGGTTGCGAAATATTAAGTTTATTACTTGCTAAAGAAATATTACCTAAATTTGCCACATAATAAAATACCCTATATAATTCATAATTAATATTCATTATTACCTCCCGTTATGACTGATATAAATAATATGTATTATAATTATATCATAATTTTTTATATAATGAGATTAGGAAGGGAAGAAAAATGATTAAAGATAAAAAGAAATTAGAATTATTAGTTAAAAAAGCTATTAGAGAAAGTGATAGGCAATTAAGTTATCAAAAATTTAATCCCCAAGCCTATTTAGAAGGCAAGATAAATCTTTTTAATTGTCATCATGAAGTATTTCTTAATCATGATTCATTACACGTCTGTGCCATCTGTGGTTTTAGTTTATTAGGTGATGATAAATTACCCAATAGTATAGAATTTAAGGAAACTAATCAAGGTTCTTTGCTATTTATTAAATCTTTATTAAATTTAATTTCCAATCAATATCTCGAAGAAGAACAAATTGATTTAGTAAGTATTTTTAGCCAGTTAGAGCCCCATATTAATCAAATATTAGCCATACTAGAACAAAAAGAAAAAACAAGGGCTTGTAGTACAAGGACAGTTGCTGCTAATGATAGTGAAAAGATAGCCAAGTTACTAGAAGATTTTAAATATGAGCCAAGGAGAACCACAGAAGTATTAAAAGAATATGCTGATAGCTAAACTTAGTCTTAAAAAGAAAGACTAATAAAATGTGACATTTAAATGTCATTTTTTTAAATTAATTATATATTTTTTATTTCTAATAGTTATATCTAAATCTATTCTTTCGGCATCTTCTATTTCTTTTGGTACTCTTAGAATCAGTTTATCTTTTACTACACTAGGGGTTATATCTTCGCTATTAACAATATATTCTTCATTATCTAATACATACTTTATTTTAACAAAATGATTAAAGAAACTATGAATAGTTTGGGCAGATTTAGAATATTCACTAGTATTATCTAAAAGAAAATCATAATCTAATATTAATAAATTATTCATATAATTTTGGGCAGAGATAAAGGAAGTTAATTCTTGACAGTCTTCACAAGTCTTATATATATACTTATAATTAAAGGCAATTAAATAATCTTTGATATTTAAAGTAGTATTATTAAGATATGTTTCTTCAAAATTTAAGGTATTATCTTTATTTATTTGACTAATAAAACTTACTTCATCTATTATTGAAGGCTTTAATTTAATAATTATCTTTTTAGAAGCTTCCTTTTTAGTCGAAAAACCATTATAAATAACTATTTTATAATCATCTTTAATATCTTTTTTATCTATAACATAAGTAAATAAATAATTTTTATCTTGAACATCTTTTTTAATAAAGTTACCTAAGTATGGTTCACTATAATCTAAAAAATTAATTCCTAAATCTAAAGATGGAGTATATGTTTTATTACCATTTACTAATTTTAAATTATAATAATCTATTTTAATATCATCTTTTAAAATATTATTAAAATTTATTTTAATTAATAAATAGTATTTATTATCATCAAGTTTTTTACCATTATAATCTAGATTTGTTATTAAAGAATCTTTGATATTTAATTTAAAGCCACCATAATTAAAAGACTCACCTTGTTTATATTTATAATCTAATTTTTCATAATTAGTATATCCTTTATATCCTAAAAATATTGCGATAATTACGCCTATAATAATTATTAAAAATTTATTTTCTAAAAAATAATACTTTAATTCTCTAATAATTCTTCTTAGCTTTTTAGTTACTTTCGTTGTATCAAATTCTAAATTAACTTCAACAATTTCGCTATCACTTTCCTCTAAATCTAATTCTGCGATATCTTTTTTAAAATCAAATTTTTTGATATCAAAGCCTAAAGTTCTAACTCCTAAAATTATTATAAACACTATTTGGGGCCAATAAATAATTTGGGCAAAATCTCGGTATTGACGAGCCGCTACTGTTTCCCAAAGGCTTATATTTAAGCTATTAATTAAAGACTTAGCTACTATAATCATAATAAATAAAAATGTATAATAACTAAATGCAATAAGATAAAATGTTTTCGGTTTATTCTTATATTTTAATAAAACAAATAAAGCTAAAAACATTAATAAAATTAAAAATATAAAAAAATATATAAAAGAGGCAATATATTGGGATGCTAAATCATTTGTTACAACAACCGAATAATTATTAGCAACATAGCTTTGAAAAAAATTAACAATATCATGCGTATTAACGGCTACTAAAATAGTTAAAAGTAATAATATAAAGTGAATTAAACGAAAATATTTAATAAGAAGACCATATGGTTTTTTAAGTAACACTTCAATCACCCTTTTCTTTATCTTTATTTTATCATTATTTTTTGCTTTTTAAAAGAATTAATGTATTTTTAGGCTTTTGTAAATTGGGATAATTTTTATAAAATAAAGATAGGAACATATAATTTTTAATATGTCTTAAATAAGAAGCCTTAAAAACTCTTAAAGATTCTTGGCTAGATTCTAAGAAGTTACGGCCCACTTTTCTTAAGCTAGGTAATTTAACTTCTTCTAATTGATCATTAAAGCAAAGAAAACTATTACCAACAGTTTTTAAGTTTGGTAAATATAGACTTCTTAAACCTTTATTATTAGCTAAAAAACCATCCTCAACAATTTCTAAACTAGGTAAATTTAGATCGTTTAATTCAGTATTTTTATATAAAAATGCATTTTTTACCTTAATTAAGCTAGGTAAATTTAAAGTTTTTATTTTTTTATTATTAAAAAGAAAATCATGTCCTACTGAATTTAAATTTGGCAAGCGCAAATTTCTTAGGACTATATTACTTCGCAAAAAACAATCGTCAACTATTTTTAAGTTTGGTAAATATAAATTATTTAAACTTTTATTAGAAAGCAAAAAACAATCGCCAACACTCATTAAATTGGGAGCATCTATTTCTTCTAAAATTTCATTACAACCCAAAAACTCAGCACCAACAGTTTTTAATTTTGGTAAAGATAATTTGCTTAATTTTTTGTTATAGTCTAAAAAGGAAGAACCTATTTCTTCTAAATTAGGTAAATTTAGTCTACTTATTATTATATTATTTAACAAAAATTTATTGCCTACGTTTTTTAAAGACGGAATATTTAAGGATGTTAAAGCAAAATCATAATATAAAAAGTTATGAGCAATATATTCAACCTTAGGTAATTTGATATCTTGTAAAATTTCATTACCAAATAAAAAATCATTGCCAATTTTTTCAACATTATTTAATTCAATATTTGTTAAACATTCATTATAGTATAAAAAATAATCATTTATTTCTTTGACATTATTATTTTTATAACTTATTATTCTATTTAATTTATCTAAACCTATTTCTATTATTTCTCCATCTACTGGAGTAATCAACACCTTTTTTTCTTCCCCTTCATTTCTTATCTCAACTTTTTTTATCTTATCTATTGATTCTAAAAAACCATCAGATAACCGATTAATATCAATCTTTTCATAATACTCGATTTTTTTATTTTCTAAGTCTAGAATAAAATAATCTAAAATAAGGTATTTTTCTTTAAGGTATTTTTGAACTTCATAGTTATCAATTATGATATTATCAGGACAATAATAAATATTATCTATTTCATAATTATATTTATAGAATTTTCCATCACTAGCCAACACATAACTTGGTATTTCAAAATCGTTATTTTTATATTTTTGTTTTAAGCCATAATATTTTTCAAAACTTTTCGTAAGACCAGGTATAATATTATCTAGGTCATTGGAAAATGTGGCATCAGAATATTCAACTGTATGATTATAACGATTCTTTATTGATAAAGTATTATTGTCATCTTTCGTAAACTGAATACTTATAACACTAGTGCCATATTCATCTTGTCTTTTAGGATTCTTATAATCTTCTCTTTTAATATCTTTAACATTTTTCTTAACCGCAAAAAAAACTTGAGCTTTATCTAATCTATGTGTCCAAAAAGTACATAATTCTTCATCCTTAGCATAATACTTCCGAAATTTTTGAATATCTTCTTCCGTTAAACATTCGTATAGTTTATAGCCAGCTTGAGCCATTAGCTTTTGGGGAGATAACTTAGCTTCTTTTATCTTATCTTCTTTTAAACTTTTTTTAAAAATAAAGCCTTTAAATTCCGTAATTAAATTATATCCTTCGATATCTTTATATAATTCATGGGTTGGATAAAAATTACTAGTTAAAATACTCAGAAGTAAATTGGAAGTTTCTAAAATACGGGCAAAATTATCCCGGCAAAAATGCATCATTGCTTCGCCATATAACTTCTTTATTTTCTTTAGTTCCTTATCCATTTTAAACTCACCTAAAAACAAGAATTATTTTATAGCAAAGCCTCCTCTTAGTCAAGTTTTCTTTGTAGTGAAAGATTACCCTCAGCGATAACAAATTCCTCTAAATTGGGATATCTTTCACCAAAGGCTATTGGTGTTAAATTTCCAATCATTGCTAATTTAGGAGCAATAAATACTTTTAAGGACTCATTATAATTATTTAAAAAATTATCGCCAATTTCTTCTAATTTTGGTAAATAAACTACTTTTAATTTTTCATTATTATTTAAAAAGATACTATCCACAGTTTCTAATTTAGGTAGACTTAAAAAAGTTAATTTCTTATTTTTAAATAAAAAATAGGCATTAGCTTCTTTTAAACTAGGTAAAAATAATTGTTCTAAATTTTCATTATTTTCTAAAAATGAGATACCTACTTTTTTTAAATTAGGCAAAGATAACTTTTTCAAAGCTTTATTAAATCTTAAAAAACTAACTTCAACTTTTTCTAATTTAGGCAAATTTAATTCATTTAATTTTTCATTACATTCTAAAAAGGTTATCCCCGCATATTTTAAATTAGGTAAATCTAAAACAAGTAAATCTTTATTGCGAGCTAAAAACCAATTGCTTACTTCTTTTAAATTTGGCGCAATTAAACTTTTTAATTCTATATTATCAAATAAAAAATCAGAACCTATTTTTACAACATTATTAATTTCAAGATATTGCAAATAATAATTATAATCTAAAAAATAATCATTTATTTCTTTAACATTATTATTTTTATAACTTATTATTCTATTTAATTTATCTAAACCTATTTCTATTATTTCTCCTTTAAATGGGGTAATTAAAACTTTCTTTTCTTCTTTCTCTTTTCTTATTTCGATTTTGTTGATTTTACCAATACTTTCTATAAAACTATCGTTAGCTAGGAAATTATAAAGTTTTATTTTCTTTTTTTCTAAATCTAGAATAAAATGATCTAAAACAAGATATTTTTCTTTGGAGTATTTTTTAACGTTAAAATTATCAATTATTATATTATCGGGGCAATAATAGATATTATGTTTTTCATAATTATATTTATAGTATTTTCCATCATTAGCATTAACATAACTAGGTATTTCAAAATTTTTATTTTTGTATTTTTGTTTTAAACCATAATATGTATCAAAGCTTTTCGTCAGACCTGGCATAATATTATCTAAGTCATTAGAAAATGTCGCATCGGGATTACTTACCGTATGATTATATCTATTTTTAATTGATAAAGTATTGGTGCCATCTTTCGTAAACTGAATACTTATAACACTGGTGCCATATTCGTCTTGCCTAGAAGGGTTAGGAAAATCTTCTCTTTTGATCTCATTTACATTTTTCTTCACGGCAAAGAAGACACGGGCTTTTTCTAATCTATTTGTCCAGAAGGTGCATAGTTCTTCACCTTTAGTGTAGTACTTTCGAAACTTTTGAATATCATCTTCGGTTAGGCATTCATATAAATCATAGCCAGCTTTAGCCATTAGTTCCGTGGGAGATTCTTCTACTTCAATTTCTTCTAATTTGTTTTTATCTAACTTAGCATAAATAAATTCTTTAAATTTTAAAAGTAAGTTATTTTCTTCTAAATCTTTATATAGTTCATGGGTTGGATGAAAATTACTAGTTAAAATATTTAATAGTACTTCTGGTATTTCTAAAATTAAAGCAAAGTTATCCCGGCAAAAATGCATCATTGCCTCACCATATAACTTTTTTATTTTCTTTAATTCTTTATTCATTTTAAACTCCCCTTAAAACAAGATTTATTTTATAGCAAAACTTATCCCTAGTCAAGTTTTCTTTGTAAGGAAAAATTACCATCTGCCGTAATAAATTCTTCTAAATTGGGATGATTTTCATAAAAGCAAGATACTGCATAATAATCTTTTAATTCCTTTAATTTAGGAGCAATAAAAACTCTTAAAGCATAATCGGTATAGATAGATAAAAAATGTACTCCACCTATCTCTAAATTAGGTAAATAAGCTGTTTCTAAACCTTTGTTATATGTTAAAAAATAATTACCTACTGTTTTTAATTTAGGTAAATCTAAAGTAGTTAATTCTGCGTTTTCTATTAAAAAGCTATTACCAACTTCTTCTAAATTAGGTAAAAACAATTCTTTTAATTTTTTATTATGACCCATAAAGGAATCATTAATTATTCTTATTTTAGGTAAGTTTATTTTTTCTAAAGCTAAATTTTCATATAAAAAATAACATCCTAAAATTTCTAATTTAGGCATACTTAAGTTTTTTAAACATTCATTATATTCCAAAAAGCAATCACCAATGTATTTAACCTTAGGTAAGTTTATATCTTTTAAAGTTTCATTACATCTTAAAAAATTATTTTGAATGATTTCAGCATTATTCATTTCAATACTATTTAAGTATCCATTAAAATATAGAAAATATCTTTTTACTTCTTTAATATTATTATTTTTATATCTTATTATTCTGTTTAATTTATCTAAGCCAATTTCAATTATTTCTCCATCTAACGGTGTAATTAAGACTTTCTTTCCTTCCCCTTCATTTTTTATCTCAACTTTTTTTATCTTGCCAATAGATTCTAAAAAGCTATCTGATAACCTATAAACTTCAAAGCCTTCATAATGACTTATTACTTGATTTACTAAATCTAGAATAAAATAATCTAAAATAAGGTATTTTTCTTTAGGGTATTTTTTTACTTCAAAGTTATCAATTATGATATTATCAGGACAATAATAGATATTATCAATTTCATAATTATATTTATAGTATTTTCCATCATTAGCTTTAACATAACTTGGTATTTCAAAATCGTTATTTTCATATAATTGTTTTAAGCCATAATATTTTTCAAAACTTTTCGTAAGACCGGGAACTATGTTATCTAAGTCATTAGAAAAAGTTGCATCGGGATTTTCCACGGTATGATTATATCTATTTTTTATTGATAAAGTATTCGTTCCATCTTTTGTAAACTGAATACTTATAACACTAGTACCATATTCATCTTGCCTTAAAGGATGTGGAAAGTTTTCTCTTTTTATTTTTCTCACATTTTTTTTGACTGCAAAGAAGACCCGATTAGTTTCTAGGCGGTGCGTCCTAAAGGTACATAGTTCTTCACCATTAACATAGTATTTTCGAAACTTTTGAATATCATCTTCTGTTAAACATTCGTATAAATCATACCCTGCTTTGGCCATTAAGTCTTCCGGAGACTTAATAATTACAATTTTTTTGGTATCTTTATCTTTTTTAAATTTTTTAAATATGAAGTTTTTAAAATCGATAAATAAGTTATTTTCTTCTAAATCTTTATATAGTTCATGGGTTGGGTGAAAATTACTAGTTAGAATATTAAGAAGCAAATCAGGAGTCTCTAAAATAAGGGCAAAATTATCCCGGCAAAAATGCATCATAGCCTCACCATATAACTTCTTTATTTTCTTTAATTCTTTATTCATTTTAAACTCCCCTTAAAACAAGATTTATTTTATAGCAAAACTTATCCCTAGTCAAGTTTTCTTTGTAAGGAAAAATTACCATCTGCGGTAATAAATTCTTCTAAATTGGGATGATTTTCATAAAAACAAGATACGGCATAATAATCATTTAATTCCTTTAATTTAGGAGCAATAAAAACTCTTAAAGCACAATCAGTATAGATAGATAAAAATTCTATGCCTGCTGTTTCTAGACTAGGTAAATAGACAGTTTCTAAAACTTCATTATATGTTAAAAAATTATCACCAACCGTTTTTAATTTAGGTAAATCTAAAGTAGTTAATTTAGTATTTTCTATTAAAAAGTTATCACCAACTTCTTCTAAATTAGGTAAAATCAATTCTTTTAAATTTTCATTATAATGGATAAAAGAATACTTAACTTTTCTTAATTTAGGTAAGTTTATTTTTTCTAAAGCTAAATCTCCATATAAAAAATTACATCCGATAGTTTCTAAATTAGGCATACTTAAGTTTTTTAATTTTTCATTATCTCCTAAAAAGTTGTCACCAATTGATTTAACATTAGGTAAGTTTATCTTTTTTAAAGTGTTATTGCATGCTAAAAAATTATCTTCTATAGTTTCAACATTATTCATTTCAAGCTTATTTAGGTATTCATTAAAAAATAGAAAATTACTTTTTATTTCTTTGACATTATTATTTTTACAACTTATTAACCTATTTAATTTATCTAAACCTATTTCAACTATTTCTCCGTCTACTGGTGTAATTAAAATTTTCTTTTCTTCCCCTTCATTTTTTATCTCAACTTTTTTTATTTCCCCAATAGATTCTATAAAACTATCTGGTATCCGATATTTTCTAAATTTTTCATAAGGTTTTATTTCTTGATTTACTAAATCTAAAATATAATAATCTAAAATAAGATATTTTTCTTTTGCATATTTTTTAACAGCATAGTTATCAATTATGATATTATCAGGACAATAGTATATATTATCTATTTCATAATTATATTTATAAAATTTGCCATCATTAGCTTTAACATAATTTGGTATTTCAAATTTTTTATTTTGATATAATTGTTTTAAATCATAATATTCTTCAAAACTTTTTGTAAGTCCGGGAATTATGTTATCTAAGTCGTTAGAAAATGTGGCATCGGGGTTACTTACTGTGTGATTATATCGATTCTTTATTGATAAAGTATTCGTGCCATCTTTCGTAAACTGAATACTTATAACACTGGTCCCATATTCATCTTGTCTTTTCGGATACTTAAAATTTTCCCTTTTAATATCTTTAACATTTCTCTTAACAGCAAAGAATACCCGATTTGTTCTTAACCGATGGGTCCGAAAGGTACATAGTTCTTCATCTTTAGCATAGTACTTTCGGAACTTTTGAATATCATCTTCCGTTAAGCATTCGTATAAATCATAGCCAGCTTGAGCCATTAGTTCTTTTGGCGTTTTCATAACTTCAACCATTTTTTCTTCTTTTGTATTAGTACTAGCATAAATAAATTCTTTAAATTTTAAAAGTAAATTGTTTTTTTCTAAGTCTTTATATAGTTCATGGGTTGGGTGAAAATTACTCGTTAGAATATTAAAAAGTAAATCAGGAGTCTCTAAAATAAGAGCAAAATTATCCCGACAAAAGTGCATCATAGCCTCACCATATAACTTCTTTATTTTTTTTAATTCTTTATCCATTTTAAAACTCCCCTAAAAACAAGAATTATTTTATAGCAAAACTTATCCCTAGTCAAGTTTTCTTTGTAAGGAAAAATTACCATCTGCCGTAACAAATTTTTCTAAATTAGGATAACTACCCAAATATTCAGAAATTTTATAACAGCCTATTTGTTTTAACTTAGGGGCAATAAATATTTTTAAAGAAAATTGACAATTAACAAAAAAATAGTCATTTATTTCCATTAAATTAGGAAAATAAGCTTCTTTTAATTTTTCATTTTTAGTTAAAAAGAATTTATCAACTGTTTGTAATTTAGGTAATTTTATAGAAACTAGTTCTTTATTATGAGTTAAAAACTCATGACCTACTTTTTCTAAATTAGGCAGAAGTACCTCTTGTAAGCTTTCATTATGATTTAAACAGTACATTCCAGTTTGCTTTAAATTTGGTAAATATAATTCTTTTAAAAGTAGATTTTGCCATAAAAAATAATCTCCCACTTCTTTTAAATTTGGCATATTTACTTTTTCTAGGCATTCGTTATTTAATATAAATGCATCTTCTATATATTCAACTTTAGGCAAATTTATTTCTTTTAAATGGATATTATTAATTAAAAATCTATTGTTTATTTTAACAACATTATTCATTTCCAGAGATTTTAAACGATAATTATCGTTTAAAAAATAATTATATATTTCTTTTACATTATTATTTTTATAACCTATTATTCTATTTAATTTATCTAAGCTTATTTCAATTATTTCTCCGTCTAACGGCGTAATTAAAACTTTTTTTTCATTGTCTTCTTTTTTAATTTCAACTTTTTTTATTTTCCCAATAGACTTTGGAAAACTATCTTTAAGAATACCATCATATAATGACATTTCTTTTTGTTCTAAATCTAGGATAAAATAATCTAAAATAAGATATTTTTCTTTTGGGTATTTTTTTACATTAAAATTATCAATGATAATATTGTCAGGACAATAATAAGTGTTATGTATTTCATAATTATATTTATAGTATTTTCCATCATTAGCCATGATGTAACCAATTATTTCAAAATCATCATTTTTATATAATTGTTTTAGCTTATAATATTTTTCAAAACTTTTCGTAAGACCCGGGATAATATTATCTAAGTCGTTGGAAAATGTGGCATCAGGATTTTTAACTGTATGATTATATCTATTTTTAATTGATAAGGTATTCGTGCCATCTTTCGTAAACTGAATACTTATAACACTAGTTCCATATTCGTCTTGTCTTTTCGGATACTTAAAATTTTCTCTTTTTATCTCATCTACATTTTTCTTAACCGCAAAAAAGACCCGATT
>CANQIU010000009.1 GCA_947624145.1 uncultured Bacilli bacterium
GATTTTGTATGTAATTTAGGAAATAAAAGATATTATATACAATCAGCATTAAATTTAGAAACAAGAGAAAAAACACTTCAAGAAGAACGACCTTTAATGAGTATAAACGATAATTTTAAAAAAATAATTGTAGTAAAAGACAATATTAAGTATTGGTATACAGAAGAAGGTATATTAGTAATTGGGGTGCAAGAATTCTTGCTAAACCAAAATAGTATGAATTTATAGTTTTTATTGGTGCAAATTGAAACTATAAGAAATACCGTTATTGCACCCCAAGAATACTTATTGCTTTATTATAAAATAACTATCAAGAAGATGGATCAGTCTTAATTTCAAAAGTGTTGTAATCTTATATGGGTGGTATGACTAAATTAGAAAGCTATAATGAAAAGTTTTTCCAGTCTAATGGAAAAAAACTTAAAATAAAAAATTTTTTCCAATTCAATGGAAAAAATTAAAAATAATAGTATTAATTATATTAAATCTTGTTATGATTTATTTAGTAAAATAAAATAGACAATTTATATCTTTTTATTCTTAATAAATTCTCTTAATATTTTTGTTAAAGCTCTTTTTTCTATTCTCGATACATAACTTCTTGATATATTTAATTCTTTAGCTATTTCTTTTTGAGTTTGTTCTTTATGATTAAATAAACCATATCTTTTAATAATTATTTCTTTTTCTCTTTTATTTAATAAATGCATATATTTAGCTAAATCTTCAATATTATCTTTTATTTGTAATTCTTCACTTATATCTAATGATTCATCTTTAATAACATCAATTAAACTAATATCATTACCTTCTTTATCAAAGCCAATTGAATCATTTAAACTAACCGTTAGACCATTTTTCTTATTACTGCGATAATACATTAATATTTCGTTTTGGATACATCTTGCCGCATAAGTTGTTATTTTAGTTTTCTTATTATTTTTATAAGTATCGATTCCTTTAATTAAACCAATAGTTCCAATTGATATTAAATCATCCGTATCAATATCTTTAGAATCATACTTTTTAACAATATGGGCTACTAGTCTTAAGTTATGCTCAATTAACTTATCCCGAGCTTCTTTACTACCATTTAGCATTTGCGCAATGGCTTTTTCTTCTTCCTCACTAGTTAAAGGATCAGGAAAAACATTATTAGAATAACTTCCCGTAAAGAATAACATATCTTTTATAATACTTAATATATTTAAAAACAAAATATCACTTCCTATATAAAAATTATATGGAAATAATGGCTTATTCTATGCCAATTAATAAATATTTGGTATAATATTGGTACGAGGTATTTATGGTGAAAAATTTAATTTTAATTGATGGAAATAATTTAATGTTTAGATCTTATTATGCCACTGCTTATAATGGAAACTTTATGAAAAACTCTAAAGGTTTTCCTACGAATGCCTTATATGGTTTTGTTACGATGATTAATAAGATAATTGAAGAAGAAAAACCTGAGTATATGGCTGTTGCTTTTGATATTGGAATCAATTTTCGGAAAGAAGAATATTCCTTTTATAAAGAAGGAAGAATTGGCATGCCGGAAGAATTGAAAATGCAAATGCCCGTAGCTCGGGATATCTTAGATAAAATGGGAATAAGACATTTTGAATTAGAACCCTATGAAGCCGATGATATAATTGGCACGATTGCTAAATATACGGAAAATGATGCGGATTTTAAAGCTATTATTGTTTCTAGTGATAAAGATTTACTCCAATTAATTAGTGAAGAAACAGAAGTTAAGCTTTTAAAACAAGTAGGTTATATTCGTTATAATAAAGATAAATTTTATGAAGATTATAAAATAGCCCCGATTAGAATGATTGATTTAAAAGCTTTGATGGGTGATGCTTCTGATAATATTCCTGGGGTTAAAGGTATTGGCGAAAAAACGGCTTTAAAGCTTTTGCAAGAATATGAATCAATTGAAAACCTTTATCAAAATATTGACAAAATAACCGGAAAAACACAAGAAAAATTAATTAGTGATCAAGATAGTGCTTTTATGAGTAAAAAAATAGCTACTATCTACCGAGATGTTCCTTTAAATATTAGCTTAAATGATTTAGCTTATGATAAAACTTATGATAAAACAGAATTAATTAATTTATATAAAGAATTAGAATTCTTTTCTTTACTTAAAAATATGGAAGTTTCTAAACAAGAAGAAGATATTAAATTTAAAGAAATTAATTCTTTAGATGAACTTATTTTAAATGATGATTTAGCTATTTATTTAGAACTAGATAATGAAAATTATCATATAGCAAATATTGTAGCTTTAGCTATAAGTGATGGATCTAATAACTATTATATTAAAAAAGACTTAGTTATGGCTACCTTAGAAAGTATAAAAAATAAGAATATATATACCTATGATGCTAAAAAAATATTATGTAATACCAAAATAGATTTAAATATTACATTTGATTTAATGATTGCTGCTTATTTATTAAATTATACTATTAAAGATGATTTAGCTTATTTATCTAATCAATTTAATGAAAATATTGTTTTTTATGAAAATTTAAAAAAAGCTAACTTTGATAGTCCTTATTTTAAAAAAGAATATATTTTAAAAAGTTTATTTATTTATAATAAATATTTAGAATTTAAAAATAAATTAATGGAAACTAAAACAGATAATTTATTTTATAATATTGAAATGCCTTTAATAAAAGTTTTAAGTAGCATGGAAATAGAAGGTATTAAAGTAGATAAAAATATTTTAAAGAATATGCAAGAAGAAATATCGGTTAAAATTGAATTACTAACTAACGAAATCTATAATCTAGCAGGGATTAAGTTTAATATTTCTTCACCAAGACAATTAGGCGAAGTATTATTTGACTTTTTAGAATTAGGTAAAGGAAAAAAGAATAAAACAGGATATAAAACCGATATTAAGGAATTAGAAAAGTTAATTGATAAGCATCCGGTTATTGAAAAAATTATTGAGTATCGTAATTTAACTAAGCTAAAAAGTACTTATTTAGAAGGATTAGATACTTATGTTTTAGATGATGATAAGATTCATACGATTTATAAACAAACATTAACAAGGACCGGAAGACTTTCTTCAACTGAACCTAATTTACAAAATATTCCGGTAAGAGAAGAGCTAGGTCGCAATATTCGTAAAGCTTTCTTGCCTTGTAATGATCTATTACTAAGTGCCGATTATTCGCAAATAGAACTACGAATTTTAGCCCATTTATCTCAAAGTCAAGGTTTAATCGAGGCTTTTAAAAATGATGCGGATATTCATACTAGGGTTGCCAGTACCATTTATGGAATTAGGGATGAAGAGGTTACAAAGAACATGCGAAGATGTGCCAAAGCTGTTATTTTTGGAATTGTCTATGGCATCAGTGGTTTTGGTTTAGGCGAAAACTTACATATTTCGAAAGCCGAAGCCGATCAGTTTATTCACAAATTCCATGAATTATATCCGGAAGTTAAAGCTTATATGGATGAAAGAATAAAAGATGCGTATCTTAAAGGCGAAGTAACAACTTTATTTGGCAGAACTAGAGTTATCGAAGAAGTTAAGAACCCTAATTATATGATAAGACAAATGGGGGAAAGAATGGCTATGAATACACCGATTCAAGGAACTAGTGCCGATATTATGAAATTAGCAATGATTAAGGTTTATCAAAGATTTCAAAAAGAAAATATTACAAGTAAAATTTTGTTACAAGTTCATGATGAAATTATTGTTGATGTTAAAATGGCAGAATTAGAACAAGTTAAAAAGATTATTAAAGAAGAAATGGAAAATGTCTATAAGTTAGATGTTCCTTTAAAAGTCGAAATAGATACCGGGATTAATTGGTATGAAACAAAATAATCTTTAAAAAAGTGGGGGAATTTTTATGAATAATGCTGAATACATACTAATAAAAAAATTATTAAAAGAAAGGAATTTAGAAAACTTAGATTCTAATTATTTAAAACTCCGTTCATATCAAGAAGTTTTAAATATTTTAAATATGTCCGAATGGCAAGATATAAAGTTTCAAAACTTATTAACTTCCAATATTTGGCAAAGTAATTATGAAGAAATAAAAAAAATATTAGAAATGCCGGAATGGAAAGATTCCAAGTTTCAAAAATTATTAACCCCAACTATTTGGCATAGTAATTACAAAAACATTAAAAATATTCTTAATTTACCTGAATGGAATGAGGCAAAATTTCAAAAATTATTAACTTCCAATATTTGGAATAGCAATTATGAAGAAATAAAAAAAATCTTAGAAATGTCTGAATGGGAAGATGAAAAATTTCAAAATATATTGACCTCAAATATTTGGAGTAGTAATTATGAAGACATAAAAAAAATATTAGAAATATCCGAATGGCAAGATCCAAAGTTTCAAGATTTATTGACTTCCAATATTTGGGCTAGTAATTATGAAGAAATAAAAAAAATTTTAGAAATGTCTGAATGGGAAGATGAAAAATTCAAAAATTTATTGACCTCAAATATTTGGAGTAGTAATTATGAAGAAATAAAAAAAATATTAGAAATATCCGAATGGCAAGATCCCAAGTTTCAAGATTTATTGACTTCCAATATTTGGCAAAGTAATTATGAAGAAATAAAAAAAATCTTAGAAATGTCTGAATGGGAAGATCCCAAGTTTCAAAAATTATTAACCTCCAATATTTGGAATGGTAATTATGAAAACATAAAGAAAATAATAGAAATGCCTGAATGGGAAAATCCCAAGTTTCAAAACTTATTAACCTCAACCATCTGGAATAATAATTATGAAAACATAAAGAAAATAATAGAAATGCCGGAATGGGAAGATGTAAAATTTAAAAGCTTATTAACTTCAAGTATTTGGAGTAGTAATTATGCAAATATTAAAAGAATATTAGAAATGCCTGAATGGGAAGATTCCAAGTTTCAAAACTTATTAACCTCAACTATTTGGACTAGTAATTATAAAGACATTAAAGAAAAATTAAGTCTTGAATATTGGCAAAATCCTTTATATAAAAATTTATTAGGACCTTCTATTTGGGTAATTAGTATTAAGAAAATTAAAGATGTCATATCTTTATTTGAAGAATTAGGTTTAGAAAAATATATTACTGTTGCGGTTCTTCGTAAAAGTGTTAGGCAAATAAAAGCTTTAATTAATTACTGTCAAGAAACAAATATAAGTATTATTATTGATGAAAAATTAAATCCGATATTTAATGTCTCAAGTAATATTTTATTAAAAAGATATGGTCTAAATTTAAAACAAATAGAACAAGAATATGGAGATGAACAAAGATGAACAATAGCGAATATATATTAATAAAAAATTTGTTAAAAGAAAGAAATTTAGAAGACTTAGATTCTAATTATTTAAAACTCCGTTCCTATCAAGAAGTTTTAAATATTTTAAATATGTCCGAATGGGAAGATCCCAAGTTTCAAAAATTATTAACTTCCAATATTTGGCAAAGTAATTATGAAGAAATTAAAAATATATTAGAAATGCCGGAATGGGAAGATGCAAAATTTCAAAAATTATTAACCTCAAGTATCTGGCAAAGCAGTTATGAAAATATTAAAAAAATATTAGAAATGTCGGAATGGAAAGATGTAAAATTTAAAAGCTTATTAACTTCAAGTATTTGGAATAGTAATTATGAAAATATAAAAAAAATATTAGAACTTCCAGAATGGGAAGATCCAATGTTTCAAAAATTATTAACCTCAACTATCTGGCAAAGTAATTACTACAATATTAAAAATATATTAAGAATGTCCGAATGGCAAGATGCAAAATTTCAAAAATTATTAACTCCAAACATCTGGCAAAGTAATTATGAAGAAGTTAAAAAAATATTAGAGCTTCAAGAGTGGGAAAATCCCAAGTTTCAAAACTTATTAACCTCAACCATCTGGAATAATAATTATGAAAACATAAAGAAAATAATAGAAATGCCGGAATGGGAAGATCCCAAGTTTCAAAAATTATTAACATCAAGTATCTGGAATAGTAATTATATTGAAATTAAAAAAATATTAGAAATGTCCGAATGGGAAAACCCCAAATTTCACAAATTATTAACTTCCAATATCTGGAATAGTAATTATAATGATATTCAAGAAAAATTAAATTTAAAGTATTGGCAAAATCCTTTATATGAAAAATTATTAGTTCCATCTATTTGGGCTATCAATATTAATAGAATTAAAGATGCCATATCTTTATTTGTAGAATTAGGTTTGGAAAAATATATAAATATTAACGTTATTCGCAAAAGTACCAAACAAATAAAAGGTTTAATGAATTATTGTCAAGAATTGAATATAAGTATTGTTATTGATGAAAAATTAAATCCAATATTTAATGTCACAGGTAGTCTTTTATTAAAAATATATGGTCTAAATTTAAAACAAATAGAACAAGAATATGGAGAAGAAAGATGAATTATTTAATGAATATATTAGATGAAGAAAGTATAGATAATTTATATGATACATTCGAAGAAAGTGTCTTAAAAAAATTAGATGAAGAAAATATTAAAAAGATAATTGCCTATTTACAAGATAATAAAATTGAAATAATTTTAGATATGCTAACTAATTATATTGATTTATTTATCTTAGATTATCAAGAATTTGTTAAAAGATTTAATAAATTAAAAGAAAAATATGGTATTAATTTAAATGAATTATTAAATTATAAATTAGATATTTTAGAAGAAATGAATTAGAAAGGAATTAATTATGCCAGAAATAGCTGAAGTTGAGACAGTAAAAAATACTTTAAAAAAGAAAATTTTAAATAAGGAAATAAAAGATGTAAAAATTCTTTATCCTAAGATAATCGAAAGTAATCTAGAAGATTTTAAAAAGATTCTTATTGGCAGGAAATTTCAAGATATTAAAAGAAGAGGTAAATGGTTATTATTTGATTTAGGTGATTATTATTTATTAAGTCATTTAAGAATGGAAGGAAAGTACTTTGTTAAAAAAAGTAATGAAGAAATAGTTAAGCATGAACATATTATTATTTCACTTTTAGATAATACAGATTTAAGATATCATGATACAAGAAAATTTGGTCGAATGAATTTAGTTAAAAAAGAAGATCTTTCTAAAGTTGAGGCTATAAAAAAGCAAGGGGCTGAACCCCTTAGTAAAGAGTTAACTCAAGAATATTTAATAGAACATTTTAAGAATAAAGATATTCCTATTAAAACTCTTTTACTTGATCAAACAATTATAAGTGGGTTAGGAAATATCTATGCTAATGAAGTTTTATTTGCCTCAAAAATTAATCCTTTAAAAAAAGGCCATGATTTAACAAAAGAAGACTGTCAAAATATTGTATCAAGTACTAATAAGATAATAAAAAAAGCCATTGAAATGGGCGGAACAACCATTAAAAGCTATACTTCCTCTTTAGGGGTAACTGGACAATTTCAAAATTATTTACAAGTTCATAAATTAGAAAATAAACCTTGTCCTATTTGTCAAACCCCAATTAAAAAAATAAAAATTGGAGGTCGAAGTACTTATTATTGTCCTAAATGTCAAAAATAGGAGGAAAGATGTTAAAGAATAAAGATAAAGAACCCTTAAAAAAAGAAGTTAAAAAATATTATCAAGAATATAAAAAGAATAACAAAATAGAATATGTTGCTAAAGCTAAAGAAGATGATTCTAAAACCCTTCGCCAAAAACTTTTAAATATTATCATAGTTTTTCAAATCTTTCTTTTTTGTTTAATATTTATTCTTATTTTATTAGAAATATCGAAGTATTTAAATAATTATTTAAAATATCTGGTAATCTTATTTATTATTTTAATTTTTATTAGTAATTTAATAGATATTTTTATTGATAAAAATAAATATGTTAAAAAAATGAAAATAAATAAGGATAATTTAATAATAACTTTATTAGATCAAAAAATAGATGAATATAATCTTAAAAAGACAAAGATAAAAATTAAACCAATAAAAAGCAATAATGCATTATTTTTAAAAGATTATTTATTAATGGTAGAAAGTAATAAAAAGAAGAATTTTTATTATATATATGCTAAAAAGAATAAAGAATTAGATTTGGGAGCATTTTTTATTAATATGAGGTTAATTATGAAGCAAGAAGACTTACAAAATTTAAGTTTAAAAGAGTATCAAAAAATACTTAGAAGCATTTTTTAAAGTAGTTGGGCTAGTTGATTTTTAGATTAAATTATAGTATATTATTTTATGAAATAACGAATATTATTAAGTAAGTGGTGAATAAAATGGAAGAATTAGAACAAAAAGTTGAAGAAAAGGAAAATAAAAAAAGCAAGAAAGAAAAAAAACTTAAGCAACCAAAGAAAAAAATGCGCCTTAAAAAGTGGGTTTGGATTGTTTTTTTGGGAATATTTTTAATTTTGTTAATTTATTCAGGTATGCATTATTTTAACTGGTCAAAAGAAAATAAAGATATTGAAACGCAAATGAAAGAAATTGAAAATTTAGCGCCAATTGAAGAATTAGAAGAAGATCCCGAAAATGTGGAAATTGTTAATCCCCCGGAAGAGGAGCCGACGCCTGATGATCCAAGCAAACCAGTTCCCGAAAGTGATTATAAAAAATATATTAAAATTCCTTTAATTGATGTTGATTTAACGGAATTAAAGAATAAAAATAGTGATACTGTGGCTTGGCTTAAAGTAAATGGCACTAATATAAATTATCCAGTTGTGCAAGCTGCCGATAATGAATTTTATTTAGATCATGCCTTTGACAAGTCCTCTAATTCAGCTGGTTGGGTTTTCATGGACTATCGTAATAATATTAAGGATTTTGATGATAATACCATTATTTATGCTCATGGTCGTCAAAATAATACGATGTTTGGTTCTCTAAAAAATATCTTAGAAAGCAACTGGTATAAAGATACCGATAATTATGTTGTTCACTTATCAACTGAAACTCAAAATACTTTATGGCAAGTTGTTTCCATATATGTTGTTCCGGAAGAAACTTATTATTTAACTAGTCAATTTGGAACTACAGAATCTAAACAAAAATTTTTAGACACAATACTTTCCCGCAGTTCTATTGATTTTGGTACAACTTTAAATACGAACGATAAGATTTTAACTTTGTCAACTTGTTATAATCATGTTAATCGTGTCGTTTTACATGCTAAATTAATCAAGAAAGCTCCCGCGGCTTAAGATATAAAAAACACGATTTTAAAAAATCGTGTTTATTTTTTAAATGGTGTCCTCGAGGCGATTCGAACGCCTGACCGATCGCTTAGAAGGCGATTGCTCTATCCAGCTGAGCTACGAGGACAACTGAACAAACCCATTATATAATATTTTAGATATATTGTCAAAAAAATTTTTTCGTGATAAAATTTTATCTAGAATAGGTGATAATAATGAAAATGTCTAAAAAAGAAAAAATTGCATATCTTTTAGTAGCTATAGCTTGTTTAATTATAACCTTTGCTTTTTTAAAAATATTTGCTTTTGAAGATAAAAATAAAAATTATCCTAAAGTAGATAATGATCTTTTAAATGAACTCTATAATTATATACCTAATTATCATAATTACTATTATAAATTAGGTAATTTAACTAATATAGAAATTACTAATACTATTATAAAATATATTGAAAATAATGAATCAGATTTAATTCAAGATAATAGCTTAAAGATTCAAGATTTTGAATTGATTGGTAAAAAAATATTTGGGCAAGAAATTAAGTTTAATCATCAAGATTATCTAACTGATAATTATGAACTTATTTATAATGAAGAACAAAGTAGTTATACTTTAAATAAATTAAATGAAGCTAATAGTTATATAGAAAAAAGAGAATATGATAAATATACTATTTTAGATGATGGTAAAACAATTATAATTTATGATAGATATGTTTTGTGTGATAAAGAAAATAATTGTTATAAAGATTATGAAAGAAATTATCAATATAGTTTTAATTTCTTAAAAGATGGAACTATTGATTTAAAAAATAACTTAACTAAAGCGGCAAGCTATAAACATACCTTTAAATACGAAGATAATCATTACATTTGGTATAGTAGTGAGCTTGCTGATTGACTCTTTACAAGCTTTAATAAAATAGGATATAATTAAACTATCCTATTTTTACTTCCCTAAAATACTATGAAATTAGAATTACCAAAAAGAAGTGATATAACTGATAATTCTTTAGATATTTTAAAAAAACAAATAACTTATATATTACCAGAATATGAAGAAAAATATCAAAAATTATATGAAATATATTTATATGAGAATCATTTAAGAGTTATTGTTAATCATAAATTATATTTAATTACTATAATTAGTTTAAATAAAGAGAATTATTGGTATATAGCCACTTCTAAAACTTATTTTTTAATTAAAGTAAATCGTAATACCAATTTTAAGTATATTTTAACTTTATTACGAAAACTTTAAAAGGCCATTACACCAAGTTCTTCATCCAAAGAATTAAAGATAACTTCACTTACTCCATAAGAATCTCGTAGCGAGAGGGCGATGGAGTATTTTACTTCTTCTAAGATTTTTTCATCACTTAAATTAGCTATTAAATAATTATCAAAAGATAAAGATATACTATTTTCTAATAATTCATAGTTAACTAAATTAGTAGATGAGGCTAAATAACTAATTAAATTAGTATGATATATGGGGGTGGTTTTTAATTCTTTTATAATTATTTCAACTTTTTCGGTAGAATCATTATTAATAGTAGTAACCGGAACATAGTAATATAGATCTTTATTTTTGCTTAAATAATAGACGGTGGTTTTACTAGTATCTTTGATTGAATCTAAGTTATATATTTTATTTATACCAAAATTTTTATCAAGTAAAGCTGGTATTTTTTTTCCAGATGGCATTTTCGTTAAAGGTTCTCCTTCAATTAAAATACTAATTTTTTTAATATCTTTTAGTTCTAATAAAGAATAAACTAAAGCTTCAATTAATTTTTCTTCATTTTTTTCTTCAACCTTTAAAAAATTTTTATCAAAGTCTAGTTTTAATGTTCCATCTTTTAAATCAAGATTTAAAAGATGGGTATCTTGAGGAATAATGGCCATGAAGCCCTCCGGTATATAACTAGAACGGGGACTATTAATAGTAAGGGTTTCAATTATTTCGGTAATAATTTCCAGGGTTTCACTTTGACTTTTAACTACACTAGTTCTGGCGACATATTCCATCTTATCAATTAAAAAGATTGGTAATTGCTCAGGTTCAATATAAGATAAAGATTCTTCTATTTTATTTTTATCCGGGAATAAATAAATAATAAGTAAGATAAATAAAGCTAAAGTCGTAATCATAATTCGTCTTAAAGAAGATTTTTTTAACATAACTAACACCTAATAAAAATATATTTTTAAATGCTAAAAAAAAGACCGAAGTCTTTTTAAATATCTAAAACACCCATGCGAATTAATTCAACAACCGCGCCAGCTCGGCCTTTAACCCCTAATTTTTGAATAGCATTAGAGATATGATTTCTAACGGTTTTTTCGCTGATGTTTAATTCATGAGCTATTTCCTTAGTTGATTTATTTAAAACAAGTAGTTGAAATACTTCTTGTTCACGCATAGTTAAGATGTTTTTTTTCATGTAATCACCTTTCTTATAAAAAAATAACTTCATAATATTTTATGAAGTATTTTTCTAAAGGTTCTATTATTCAAATTTAACCGTAATATATTTTTGGGTTTTATATAAGCTTTGGACTTTGCGAATAATATTGTTAGCTAGTTCAGCGTTATGTTCTTTTTTAGCAACGACGATACTTATTGTATCTTGATTAATTTTAACAAAATTATCTAATTTAAATTCGGATGTGATTAGTTTTTCAATTTTTTCGGTCTCTGACTTTTGATTTGTTATGGCTTGCAAAGAATTATAAGCATCGTTTTTTTCTTCTATAGTTGCAGCACTATCTAATAAGATATTTTGATAACTTTCGATTTGTTTTAAGATTTCTTCATCTTCTTCTACTCTTAAAGCCACTAAAACATCTGATTCTTTAATATCTAAGACTTCCGAGACATCCGAGCCTCCCGCTAAAACAGCTAAAGTATCATCATCCATCGTAACATAGTAAATACCTAAAACTAAAATTAGCGAAAATAAGGTTATAAACCATAAGTTTTGTTTGTTTATCATTTTTTATCCTCCAAAATCTAGTAAATTATATGTCCTATTTTGAAAAATATAACTTAAAAAAATTTAAATAAAAAAAGGAAATAGCTATTTTGTTGGCTATATATAATAGTGAAGGGAGAATTTATGCAACAAGTTAATGTCGTTAAACAACAAGATATTAAAGATTGTGGCGTGTGTTCGCTATTAGCTATTATTAGATATTATAAAGGTAATGTAGCCATGGAGAAATTACGTTTAGATACAATGACTGATACTAATGGGACTAATGCGCTTAATCTTATCGAAGCTGCTAGAAAGTATGGATTTGATGCTAGTGGAGTAAAGATCGATAGTCTTTATCAAGAAGATCTTAAACTACCAGCAATTGCTCATATTATTACGGAAAGTGGTTTAGAACATTTTGTTGTTGTTACAAAGATTAGTAAAGATTTAGTCTTTTTAATGGATCCGGCTAAAGGCAACGTTAAGATGCCTTATTTAGAATTTAAAAAACTATGGGATGGAGTTCTATTATTGTTTTATCCCAAAACCCCAATTATTTTTATGCCTAAGGAAAATAATCTATTAGATATTTTCATAAAAATAGTTAAGCAAGAAAAAGGATTCTTTCTTAGTATAATAATTACAAGTATATTACTTTGTTTATTAACGATTATTAATAGTTTTTATTTTAAAGTAGCTTTGGAGAGTATTAGCTTAAATCAAGACTTAGATTATTTAAAAATAATTATTTTAATCTTTGCTTTATTATTAATTTTTAAACTAATCTTTAGTTATCTACGGCAAAGTTTAGAAAATTATTTAAATAAAAATATCGATGTAACTTTGCTTTCTAATTTTATTAGGCATATATTTAAAATCCCTTTGCTTAGCATTGAGGCTCGGACCAGTGGCGAAATTACCACTCGGGTAAAAGAAATCATTAATATAAAATCTTTATTTACCGATATTTTTATAAGTATTATATTAGATTTGCTTTTAAGTTTTATTACGATGCCCCTTTTGTATATTATTGATCATAACTTATTTTGGATAATTATTTTCTTAGTTATACTCTATTTATTAGTAGGAATACTTACTAGTAAAATAATATACAAAAAAGCTTATAGGAATATAGAATTAGAACAAGATTTTAATACTATATTACTTGAAGAAATTACGATGATGAGTTCTTTAAAAAACTTAAAATTAACCAAAGAAGCCTTAAGAAAAATTGAACATAGCTTAGCAACCTTCTTATATGATAACTTTAAAGTCATGAGTTTTTTTAATAAACAAGGTAATCTTAAGCTTTGGTTAAATGAAATTGGTTTATTTATAATTAATAGTTTAGGATTTATTCTAATATGTCAAAATAAATTAACGATTGCTAATTTAATTACGTTTAATAGTTTAATAACTTACTTTTTTGATCCTTTTAAAAATATTATCGATACTATTCCTAAATTTAATTTCTTAAAAGCTAGTTTTACCAAGATAAATGAGTTTTTAAGTATTAAGGAAGAAGAAGAGGGACAAGCAATAAGTTTACTTAAACCAACGATTAATATAACTAATTTAAGCTATAGTTATGATAACTATCATGTGGTAATTAATAACTTAAGTAAAGAAATTAAAAATGGGGAAATGGTTTTACTTAAGGGAAATTCCGGCTGTGGTAAATCAACATTTTGTAAAATCTTAGATAAATTCTTAACCGATTATACAGGGGAAATATATCTTAATAATATTAACATAAAAGATTATTCTCTAGCTACCATTCGGGATAATGTAACATATATAAGCCAAAATGAAGCTTTAAGAACTGGGACAATTAAAGAAAATATTATTTGTTTAAGAAATATTGATGAGACTTTATTTCATGAAGTTTGTAAAGTTTGTGAGGTTGATTCAATCATTAATAAAAAACCTTTACGCTATGCCACAATTATTTCAAATGATTCCAGTTTTATTTCAGGGGGAGAAAGACAAAGAATCATTTTGGCGCGAGCCCTTTTAAAACCCGCGGAGATTTATTTAATTGATGAGGCCTTAAGTGAAGTTGATTATGAAATGGAAAGAAGAATAATAAAAAATCTCCAAAAGTTTTTAAAAGGCAAAATCGTTATATATGTAACCCATAAGAATCAAGATGACTTATTTAAGAAAAGAATTTTATTGGAGGCTAAAAATGGATTATAGTTTACTTTTAAAAATAAAGTTTCCTTTGAAAATAACATATCTATTTATAACGATAATTTTTATAGGTTCCTTTATTTATGTTAGTTTTTTAAAATGCTATGATACATTTACTTATAAAGGAATTGTTAATAATGAGCTTATTTATATAAATGTTCCAACAAATTACCTTGATACTTTATTAAATGGAAAGTTTATTAAAATAAATAAAGTTAAATACAATTACGAAATATTAAGTTTAGGCGAAGTAGAATTAGATAAAGATAGTTATCTTTATTATCAAATGGTCTGTATAAAAGTTGATAAAAAGTTTTTAAATAATGAAGTTCTCACTATAACAGCTTATGCTAATCAAGAAAAAATTATCCAAAAAGTAGGTAAGTTTATAAGAAAGGAGTAATATGGATTGTTTAGAAAGAGCCAAGTTACAAGAGATTAAAGGGGGCGGAGCTTTTAAATTATCATGGTATCTTTTAGGAGCTTTAGTTACTTTAGCTGTGGGAATTATTGATGGGATAGTTAATCCCGAAAAATGTAAAAAAGATTAGAAGAAAGGAGGAAGATTATGAATAATTTAAGTACGTTAGAATTACAAGAAGTTAAAGGGGGAATATCAAGATTAACTTGGATAATTATTGAAAGCCTGATTTCTTTTGCGGTTCGTTACGCGGATAAATTAATAATTAAATTTAAAAAATAGGAGGGTTTTATGTTAGCTAAATATGAATTAGTTGAAGTTAAAGGCGGAGCTACAACATCGCTTCCAACTTTAATTAATGCTATAACTAAAGGAATATCGTTGCTTTTTGAAATTGGCCGTTCTGTCGGTTCAACAATGAGAAGAATATTTACGAATAACTTTTGTTAAAAAAGGAGGGTTAGGTTTTCTTAACCCTTTTTAAATTTTAGCTAAAAATTGTTGCAAGGCACCAAGCATGATGTTATAATATTCTATAGAAAAAAAACCGGAAGGAGGGAAAAAATGACAAAAGTAGTGGTTAAAAATGGCGATGTTGAATTTGCTTTAAAAAAGTTCAAAGCTAAATTTGCTAAAAGTGGTGTCCCTTCTGAAGTGAAAAAAAGAAAACACTATGAAAAACCTGGGGTTAGAAGAAGAAACGAAATTAAAGAAGGAATTAAAAATTCCCATAAGAAAAACAGAGGTTAATCATGAATACGCAAATAAATGAAGATTTAAAACAAGCAATGAAAGACCAAGATAAGTTTAAGCTATCCGTTTTAAGAATGTTAAAAAGTGCTTTACAACTAGAAAGTATTAATAAAAAACATGACTTAGATGATACCGAAGTTATTAGTGTCTTAAAAAAACAAGTTAAACTAAGAAAAGATTCTATATCCGAATTTCTTAAATATGGTAAAAATGAAGAAATAAATTCTTTAGAAAAAGAAATTGCGATCATTAATAATTACTTACCAGAAGAACTGAGTGAAGAAGAAATTGCCAAAGTTATTGACGAAGTCTTTTTAGAAGTTAAACCTGAGTCAATTAAAGATATGGGAAAAGTAATGAAAGAGGTAAGTGCTAAATTAACTAATGCGGATATGTCCTTAGTTAGTAACTTAGTTAAACAAAAATTAAGCTAAAACAGTAAAGTTATTTACTGTTTTTTTCATATAATTTAATGGTGATATTATGCATCTTAAAGAAAATCTTCTTAATTTTTTATATGATAAAGATTATTTTATATCAATCTATGAGAACTATGTTCATGTTTTTAATTATCAAGAATTAGTTAGTTTAAAAGAAAATAAAATTATTTTAAAGATGCTTAAATTTAATTTAGTAATTGAAGGAAGTAATTTATTTATTACCAAAATGCTTAAAAATGAATTATTAATTAAAGGAGAAGTTATTAAAGTAGGTAAAGAATATGTTTAAAAAACTTATTTGGGTAAAAAGTAAATGTCCTAATTATTATAATTTTATTAAAAAATTAGAATATTTAAATTTAAAAATAGAAGATATAAAATATCAAGACGAATATATTTATTTAAAAATTAATTATCAAGATTATCAACGTTTAGAAAAATATTTAGTTAGTTATAAATTTACGATTGTTAAGTATTTAGGCATATATGCTTTAATTAATAAAGTAAAAAGAAATCATATTTTAGTCATCACCCTAATAGGGGGTTTAGTTGCTTATCTTATTTTTACTAATTTAATTGTGGAAATAAATGTTGTGCATGAAAATAAAGAAATTAGAGATTTAATTAAAGAAGAATTAGAAGAAAGAAATGTTAAAGTCTTAAGTTTTAAAAAAAGCTATAAGACTTTAACTAAAATTAAAGAAGAAATTAAAGATAAGTATCCAGATAAAATAGATTGGTTAGAAATTGAAGAACATGGGATGAGTTATGTTGTAAGAGTGGAAGAAAGAATTATTACGGATACAACGCAAGAAGATAAGACTTGTGATATCGTTGCTGTAAAAAATGGGCGGATTAAAGATATTTTGTTATATGATGGGGAAGCTTTAGTTGACTTAGATGATTATGTTAGAGAAGGAGATACTTTAATCTCGGGTAAAATTATGTATAATGAAGAAGAAAAAAGAAGTATTTGTGCTAAGGGGGAAGTCTATGCTGAGGTATGGTATACGGTTGATGTAAGTATTCCTTTTAATTATAAAACTTCTACTAAGACGGGAAAAAGCAAGTATAATTTAGTTTGGGAAGTAAAGAATAATAAAAAAACAATCTTTAGAAAAAGATTTTCTACTTATCAAAGCAAGTATACGAATATTTTAAAAATATTTGATTTTTCTTTATATTTAGAAAAAGAATTAGAAACAAAAGAAATAACGAATAAATATAGCGAAGAAGAAGCTTTAGAAATGGGGATAAATAAAGCAATTTCAAATATTAAGAAAAAAATTGGCGAAAAAGATGAGATAATTGATGAAAAAGTTTTGAAAAAAAGCCTAAATGATAGTACAATGGATATAGAAGTCTTTGTTATTACCAAAGAACTAATCAGTCAAGAGAAAATTACCACTGATTTAAGTAATGAAGATAATAGGAGTTGATCAAGATGATTTTAAATACCTTAAAGGGTGTATTTAATCATAACTGGCCCATTTTAGTTATTTTTTTAGTAACCATTATAACGATTAGATTTTGTTATTTAAGAACGCATCGGGAAAAAATTTGTTTTTATAAAGAATTTTTAACTATTATGGCAATTGTTTATATCTTTTTCTTATTTCAATTATTAACGCAAGTTGAACTTAATAATTCGGGAGGTCTTAATTTAGTTCCCTTTACCGAAATCTTAAGATATGAATTTGGTAGTAAGTTATTTATTTATAATGTTTTAGGTAATATTATTATTTTTATTCCCTTTGGTTTAATTATTGCCGAATATATTAATCCTAAAACGATTTTTAGTCCTTTAATAATTAGTTTAATTGTTAGTACTACTGTGGAATTTGTTCAACTTAATATTGGGAGAAGTTTTGATATAGATGATATATTACTTAATATTGTTGGTTCAATTATTGGTTATTTAATTTATATAGCTTTAACCGCAATAAAAAATCATTTACCAAGATTCTTTAGAAGTGAAGGCTTATATAATTTTCTTTGTCTTGTTTTAATTATTTTAGGAATAATTTATATATTAAAAGTTATGAAGGTTGTGGTAATATAATGAATAAGTATGAAATAATTGATTTATATGGTTATAAAGATTATGCTTATTTAAAAAAGGTTATTAAAAAGACTTTAGCTTTAGAACATATTAAAAAAGGTATTTTTTCAATTATATTTATTGATGATGAAAAGATGCAGGAACTTAATTTAAAGTATCGGCATCTTGATAAGACTACAGATGTATTATCATTTGCTTATGAAGATAATGAAAAACTTAAATTTAAAGTAAGACATTTAGGCGAAATATTTATCTCTATTCCAAGGATGCAATTGCAAGCCCAAGAATATGGCCATAGTGAAAGAAGAGAACTTGCTTTTCTAACAGTTCATGGTCTTTTACATTTACTGGGCTATGATCATACTTTAGGAAAAAAAGAAGAAGAGGAAATGTTTAAAAAACAGGAGGTAGTATTAAATGGATTTAAGTTCTAAGAAAGAAAAAGTTAAGGGACATAAAAATATGAGCCTTAAAAGGCAAATAAATAGTGCTAAGAATGCTTTAGCGGGGTTAGTTTATGCTTATGGTAATGAACAAAGCTTATGGCTTCATGGCCTAGGAACTATTTTAGCTATTATTTTAGGTATCATTTTTAAAATAAGTTTTATTAAGTGGGCAATTTTAATTATATCTTTAATGATTGTTTTATCAGTGGAATTATTAAATACAGCGATAGAAGCTGCCGTGGATTTAGTAACTAAAGAGTTTCATCCTTTAGCTAAAATTGCCAAAGATTGTGGGGGCGCGGCGACTTTTGTTGCAACAATTGTTTTACTTGTTATTGCTGGTTTTATCTTTATCCCTGAGCTTGTGGCTTTATTTTGAGGTTATCATGCGGAGTGGTTTTGTAAGTATAATTGGCCGACCTAATGTCGGAAAAAGCACTTTAATTAATGCAATTATTGAAAAAAAGGTAGCTATTACCAGTGATAAAGTTGGAACAACTAGAAATATTATTCAAGGTATCTATAATGAAGATGGTTATCAAATTGTTTTTGTTGATACCCCAGGCATTCATAAACCAATGGAAAGACTGGGCAAAGTTTTAAATAAACAAGCTTTATCTTTAACAAAAGATGTTGATTTAATTCTATTTTGTGTTGATGCTTACGCCGGGATTGGTAAAGGCGATAAATATATCTTAGAAAGCTTAAGTAAAAGTTCAATCCCCGTTATCTTAGTTTTAAATAAAATCGATTGTTTAAGTGAAGAAAAGCTTTTAAAAACCATTGAAGCTAATAAAGATATCTATCACTTTGCTGAGATTGTTCCTGTTTCAGCTTTAAAAAATGATAACATTAAACATTTAATTACGGTGATTAAAAAATATCTGCATGATGAAATAGAGTATTTTCCTAAAGATATGTATACCAGTAGTTCCCTAAGATTTATGGCAAGTGAAATCGTTAGAGAAAAGCTTTTAGCCGTAACGGAGGATGAAGTACCGCATAGTATTACTTGTTATACGACCTTATTTCAAGAACAAAAAGATATTGTTAATATTAGTATCGATATTATTGTCGATCGGGAATCTTTAAAGAAAATAGTTATTGGTAAAAATGGGGCAAGATTAAAACAAGTTGGTACATTAGCTCGTATAGAATTAGAAAAATTAGTAGAACAAAAGGTTTATTTAGAATTATATGTTAAATGTTTAAATAATTGGAAAGATAAAGAAAAATACTTAGTTGAATTAGGATTTATTGATAATGAATAAAATTTAAACTTCACGCACATTATTATATTAGGTGATAAAAATGGCTAAAAAAGATTTGTGGGAAAAGTTTAAAAAAAGTGGTAAAATTGAAGATTATTTAGAATATAAAAAAGAAAGCCAAGATGAAGATTAAACTACATCTTGGTTTTCTATATCACTGCTAGTCGTAGTTTTCGTTAAAACAGCATGCAGAACAATACGGTTATCGCCATCTTTACAAGTTGATAAAGTAATAATTTTATCATTATACTTTGGGGTAATACCAAAATCAAATATACTGCGATTTTTAAGCATTTCATAAAATTTTATTCGGGCATCATTATTAAAAAAGTTAGTTGTGATATAATCATTAGTTTTGTATATTTTATAAATAGAAAATACTTTAAATTCATAATTAGCATAAAGCGTTCTAAAAGATATTGTTAAATTATCTGGATTAGCATACCAACTTTTATGCATAACATTTTCTAAAGTTCCAAACATAATCCCTGAGTAATAACGATTATGACCATAAAAGATAGTATTATCATTTAAATTTATATAATCATTACGATAATCCATATAGGTCCAACCATTATTATCATTTTCTAAGTTAAAATTATGTTTTAAATAATATTCATTATTAATACTTTGTAAAATTGGATAATCGATATTAGTACCATTAACTTTAAGCCATCCCACAACCTCAGGATTAATTGTTAGAAGCGAAGCTATATCTTCATTAATAACTTTTAAAGAATCATCTTGATTTAAGTTTAAATCTTCGATTACTTTTTCTTTATCAGTTAAATCAATAACTTTAGCAATGCTTTCTTTTATTTCTTCATTGCTTTTCATGGAAGCATAATTATCATAAAATACATAAGTAAAAGAACAAGTTATAATTAAGATAATGATTAAACCACAAGTTTGTAATATTTTACTATTAGTTTCTTTAAATAAATTATTATTAATATATTCATCTGTATAAGCTAATTGAAAATATATTTTATAATGTTTACTCTTTCTTTTATTAAAGTTTTTTAAATATTCTATTATTTTAGGATCAATGATATTATCATGAATAATTATATTAACATTTTTCTTTCGAGTTCCTTTTAAATTATCAACAATAAATTCTAGATTATCTAAAGAAGCTCGATTAACATGAATAGTCTTTAAATATTTATTAACTTTACAAAACGTTTTAAAGTCTTCTTCATCTTGTTCATCTAAAGGAAATTCTATATTTAAATTAGTTTTATAAAATAAAGAAGAGAAGATATTTAAGTTATTATCTAACATAAAATTAGATAAAAATAATATTTCACTACGGGATTCCACTAAAATATGGGCTTTATCAAATAATTCTAATATAAAGGGTTGTAAGCTATAACAACTAATATTTTTAAGATGCGTTTTTAAAATAGTTTCACATAAAGCATAAGTCATATTTGTATCATCTTTTAAGATTAGGGATGTAATATAAGGATTATTTATAAATAAATTACATATTAATAAATATAAAGAATCACTTTCAATAATCGCGGTATCAATATTTTCTACTTTACAGATATCCTTTATAAAAGTACTTACAATATTAACATTATTAATAATATATTCATCCGAAAAGATTAATTCATTAGCACTAATTATATTAGTATTAATTAAGCTTTTATATTCTTGCTTTAATTTATGCTTTTCTTTAAATATAATGGTATTATCTTTTAATTTAATTAATATTTTAATCATTATCATATGCTCCCTAGTATTTATATTATTATAATAACACAATTTGACATTTTTTAATATAAATTTTTAAAAAATATGTTGATTTTTGTATTTTTATGCTATAATTTAGACATACTATAGATAGGAGAGTGTGAGTGTGAAAAAATTTTTTAGTATTTTAGTTGTAGGAATGATGGTTGGGTTATTATTCCCAATGATGGTTGGGGCAGCAGGAAAGCCAAAAATTAGTGTTAAAGTTGATCGAAATGCCGTATGTAAAGATATTGATGAAGAAACTTGTGAATGGACTTATAGTTTAAAAGTTGTAAGTGACCAAGAAATTACTTTTGAAAGTATTCCTATTAGAATAACTTATGCGCCAAAAGATGGCAAAAAAAATGGAGCTGTAAGTATTACCCCAAATGCTCCAGCTGAAAGTTGGTTATCAACACCTAGTCAAGAAGAAAATGGTTATTTAATTACTTATTATCCGGCAAGTGGTTCTGTAACAGGAAAGGAATTTGATTTAGGTACATTAACCGTAAAAACACAAAAAGGGGAAGAATATGATTGTACTTTAAATATTGGCTTTGGTTCAGTTGATATTGATGTTGAAATCATAGAAGAAAACCCTAAAACAGGTGTAACCCTACCAATTACTATTATTGCTTTAGGAATCGTTACAGCTGTCGGAATATATGTCATTTCTAAAAAGAACACTAAATTATATAAAATATAATATTACTAAAAGGTTTAAAAAGAACTATGGACTAAATAAATTAGTTCTTTTTTTTGGCTTATTTTTATGGTAGAATACATCTAGGAGTTGAAATTTATGCGAGAATTTAGTGAACAAGAATTAGTTCGAAGAGAAAAATTAAATAAATTAAAAGAGTTAGGAATTGATCCTTTTGGTCATAAATATAATGTTACGGATTTTTCTTTAAATATTAAAGAAAAATATCAAGATTATGACCATGAACAATTAGAAGAAGAAAAAAATGAAGTAGTAGTAGCTGGAAGAATAATGTTTATAAGGAAGATGGGAAAAGCTTCTTTTATGTCAATTAAAGATAAATTAGGTAATATTCAAATTTATATATCAATAAATGATGTGGGAGAAGAATCTTATAACTTATTTAAAAGCGCAGATATTGGTGATATTGTAGGAATTAAAGGTTATGTAATGAAAACGGGAACAGGGGAAATAACGATTAAATGTTTAGAATATACGCATTTAGTTAAAGCTTTAAGACCTTTACCGGAAAAGTATCATGGTTTAAATGATGTGGAAGAACGTTTTCGCCGAAGATATGTTGATTTAATTATGAATGATGAAGCTAGAAAGATTGCTTTTGCAAGACCTAAAATTATTCGGTCAATTCAACATTATTTAGATAATTTAGGTTATACGGAAGTTGAAACCCCTATTTTAGGTACAATTTTAGGGGGAGCCGCTGCTAGACCATTTATTACGCATCATAATACGCAAGATATAGATATGTATCTAAGAATAGCCTTAGAACTTAACTTAAAAAGACTTTTAGTTGGGGGAATGGATGCGGTTTATGAAATAGGACGGACTTTCCGAAATGAAGGAATGGATAAAAGACATAATCCGGAATTTACAATGATGGAAGTCTATAAAGCTTATAGTGATTTAGAAGGAATGATGGATTTAACGGAAGGAATTATTTCAACTTGTGCTAAAGAGTTAAATGGTAGTTATGAAGTCGAGTATCTAGGTCAAACTATTAGTTTAGCTCCTGGCTTTAAAAGAGCCCATATGTGTGATTTAATTAAAGAAAAATGTGGAATTGATTTCTTCCAAGACATGCGTTTAGAAGATGCTAAAAAGCTTGCCAAAGAACATGGAATTGAAGTTGAAGAACATTTTGGTTATGGTCATATTGTTAATGCTTTTTTTGAAAAATATGTTGAAGAAACAATAACTGAACCAACCTTTGTTTTTGGTCATCCAATTGAAATATCTCCTTTAGCTAAAAAAGATCCTAAGGATCCTCGTTTTACCCAAAGATTTGAACTATTTATTTTAGGAAGTGAATATGCTAATGCTTTCACAGAGCTTAATGATCCAATTGACCAATACGAAAGATTTGAAGCCCAATTAAAAGAAAAAGAATTAGGTAATGATGAGGCTAATGATATGGATATAGATTATGTGGAAGCCTTAGAATATGGCATGCCACCAGCAGGAGGAATGGGCATTGGTATTGACCGTTTAGTTATGCTTTTAACGAAAGCCGAAACTATAAGAGAAGTAATTTTATTTCCAACAATGAAACCAAGAGATTAATTACGAGAAAAAATTCTTTAGGGAAAAAGTTAGTATTTACAGCCATATCAAAAGATAAGTGAATTATCACTTATTTTTTTAGTTGTTGTAACTCAGCTAATGTAT
>CANQIU010000010.1 GCA_947624145.1 uncultured Bacilli bacterium
ATGGAAAATTAGGAAAAGTTAATAAAGAACTAGCATTTATATACGAAAAAAAATTTTAAATTAACTACTTTATAATACAAAACTATAATTGTGTAATAAGCTAAATAAAGAAGTTGTTATTAACTAATTATTTGTGCTAAAATATACATGTAGGCGAATGATAACAATGTTCCCAATTTGTTCCCATTTTATGAGATATTTATAGTAAACATAATATTATAAATAACATAATACTATTTGTTACCAGACCTAAAATTCTCTAGAATACCGATAATACCGTTTATAAGGAACATGTAGCAGTGGTAAAAAGTATAAAAATTGTTGTGGAAAGTAGTAGGTTTTATAAGACTTTGCGAGGATTTGATAATCTAAAAAAGTATAAATTAACCATAAAAGCTGAAAATTTTCCTCATTTTTTCCTCACTTTTTTGAAAAAGAGGAAAATTATTTTTAAAACTGAGAGGTGCAAATGAAAATAAATTATTCGGATGAAGATGTTGTAAAAGGAGAAAAATCTATATTCTTGGCTGGGCCAACACCAAGAAATAAAGATGCACGTTCATGGAGAGTAGAAGCATGCAATATTTTAGAAAATATCGGTTTTGATGGCATAGTATATGTTCCTGAATACTCTAGTTGGAAACCAAAGGAAAGTTATGTTGATCAAGCAATGTGGGAAAGAATAGCTTTAAGTGAAGCTACTACTATAGTATTTTGGATTCCAAGATATTTACCAGATATGCCAGCATTTACTACTAATGTAGAATTTGGATATTGGTTACATACTGGAAAAGTAGTATATGGAAGACCTGATAATGCTGAAAAAATTAAATATTTAGATTGGCTTTATGAATTAGACTATGATAATAAACCAATAAATAATCTTCAAGAATTATTACAGTTAGCAGTTATAAAAACTAATGAAGAAAAATTAAACAAATTATTAGTAAAATAGTCAAATATATAAATTTAAACCATTGAAAGGAGATGTATGGTTATGATCGCGGCAACTAATAATGAAGGAAAATTAAGAGAAATAAGAGAAATTTTAAATGACTATAAAATAGCTTCATTAAAAGATCGAAATATTTCAATTGATGTTGAAGAAGATCAAGAGACCTTTTTAGGTAATGCTACCAAAAAAGCTCAAGAAATATATAATATTACCCATGAAGAAGTGATTGCGGATGATTCGGGTCTTTGTATTAAAGCTTTGGATGTTTTAACTCATCGTTTTTTAGGAGAAAATGCCACGAAAGAGATGCGAAACAACTATTTAATTGAAAAAACTAATGAACATTGTGATCGTCGAGCTAAAATAGTATGTTGTATTGTTTATTATGATGGAGTAAAAACTATTGCTAGCGAAGGGATTATAGAAGGAACAATAGCAAAAGAAAGAAGAGGAGAAAATGGTTTTGGCTTTGATGAAATATTTGAATTAGAAGATGGCCGAACTATAGCGGAATTACCTTTAGATGAAAAAAATAAGATTAGCGCCAGAGCTTTAGCTCTTAATGATTTAAAAAGGAAATTAATTAAAAATTAATTTTTGGTTGAGGGGGTGTACAAGATTGAAAATTATTCTTGGTTCTAAAAATAAATCAAAAAAAGAGGCCATTGCGATTGCTTTAAATTCATTAAACATTGGTGATTATGAGATTGAAGTTGTAGAAGTTTCCTCTCATGTTAGTTCAAAACCACTAAATAATGAGATCTTATTTGGGGCTCATAACCGAAATCAAGAAGTAATAAAATATTGTTTCCAAAATAACCTTAATTATGACTTATTAATAAGTATTGAAGGAGGATATGAGCAAGTCGGAGACTTTTATTTTATCGTTACTTATGCTTCAATTATCGATAAAGAAGGTAATGAATTTATTGGCAAATCTCAAGGCTTACAAATTTCTAAAACCATGTTTGAATGGGTAAAAGAGGGTAAATCTTTAAATACCGTAATTGAAGAAATATTAAATACTAAAGAAAATAAAAAAGAAAATGGTATAAGTGGTTATCTAACTAATGGCTATTATTATCGAAGTTATTTTGATTCTAGTGCTATAATAAGTGCTTTCCAAATAATGAATAATAATACTAATTATAAAAGGTTAGAGAAAAAGATTAATAATAAATAGAATATTAATATAAAGAAAGAAGAAATATTATGAGAAAATACAAGGAAAAAAATACATATTCTCGATTATTTCAAACAATCGAGATTTTAGAAAATGATAAATGTTTTATTGAAGATGAAGAATATAAAAAATTTATCGTTTATAGTTTAAAAAATCTAATAGATAAATGTTCTATTTAACTGAACAAGATATATTATATGCCTATCAAAATGAACAAATGATAATCAAGAATTATTAAGACAAAAACTAAATTTAATAAAGAGTTAGATGGACTAACTTTTTTATTTTAAGTAATTTAGAAAAGTTTTACTAGCAAAAGTTAAGTAAACATTTTTATTTGTGGCTAAGTAAACATTAATAGGGGGAATTTCTTTATTGATTTTTAGTTCCTTTAAGTTTTTAAAATTTTTTAAAGCTAAATCTATTAGAGTAAAGCCAACTCCCAAGCCAATATTTACAAACTCAGTTATTAAATCTTGACTTACAACTTCCATTTGTGTAGTTAATTTTGTGTGATGTTCTAGGGCTATATAATCAAGTAATTTGCGGCTATTAGCTTCAGGCTTTTGGAGTATTAAAGGATAGTTATTTAAATCTTTAAAACTAGTTATTGTATCTTGAAAAAATTTAGGATTATAAATAAATCCTTGTTTTAATTCTTTAATTTTTTTTAAAGAAACATTTGATTCTTTAAGATTACTTTCATTAAATATTACAAAGTCTAATTTTCCAAGTTTTAAATCATTTATTAAATTACTTGTTAAATCATTAGTAATATCAATATTTATTTTTGGATAATCTAAATGAAATCTCTCAATAGCATCCATTAAAACTAATTTTGTTAAAGTAGTAGAACATCCAATCTTTATTTGTCCTTTACTTAAATCTTTAAATGAGGTAAATTCTCTTTCCGCATTGTCAATTAACTCTAAAGCTCCTTTTACATATTCATAAAACATTTTTCCTTCTTCGGTAAGGCTCATGCCTTTATTGCTTCTTAGAAATAAGGTCCCATCTAATTGTTCTTCTAGTTTTTTGATTGCTTGAGATATCGCTGGCTGCGAGATGTGTAATTCCTCGCTTGCTTTTGTCATGTGCTTATGTTTGGCTACAACATAAAAAATTCGATATAATTCTAAATCTATATTCATTATAAGTTCTCCTTATTAATATTATAACATTTATATATTTTACTTATCAATATATTTAAAATAAAATATTAAATGAAAGGAAGATATATATGTTAAAAGATAAAAATATTTTAATTGGGGTAACTGGGGGAATAGCATGTTATAAAGTCGGCGAAATAATTTCCATGCTAAGAAGGGAAAAAGCTAATGTTTTTGTTATTATGACTAAAAATGCGACTGAATTTATAACGCCTTTAACTTTAGAAACATTATCGAAAAATAAAGTAGTAGTGGATATGTTTAAGGAAAAAGATTATGTAGAAGTTGAGCATATTAGCTTAGCACAAAAAGCTGATTTAACTTTAGTAGTTCCAGCCACCGCGAATATTATTGGTAAAGTTGCTAGTGGCATTGCCGATGATATGTTATCAACAACTATAATGGCAACTCCCAATCCCGTTGTCTTTGCTCCAGCTATGAATAATATAATGTATACAAATCCTATTGTTCAAGCTAACATAAAAAAATTAAAAGACTATGGCTATCAATTTATTGAACCAATTGCAGGCAACTTAGCCTGTGGTTATAACGCGATAGGCAAACTAGCTAAAAAAGAAACAATTATTGAATATGTGCAAAATTATTTTGCTAATGAAAACTTGATTTTAGCAAAGGAGAAGAAAGTAAAATGAAATATAAAATAGTAATAACTTCCGGTGGTACTAGTGAAAGAATTGATAATGTAAGAAAGATTACCAATAGTAGCTCTGGTAAACTAGGAAATATTATAGCTAATAAATTAATTGAACTAAATAATGCCAATATTGATAAGATATATTATATTTGTTCTAAAAAAGCATTTAAACCCAATCATCCTAAAGTTAATATTATAGAAATTGATGATACTAATGATTTAAAAGAAGCCGTAGAAAACATTTTAACTAAGGAAAAAATAGATTATTTTATTCATGCTATGGCGGTATCTGATTATACCGTTGACTTTGTAACAACGGCTCAAAAAATAGCTGAGAATATTCGGCGTAATCCCCATAAAGATTTAGAAAAGTTAATAACCCATAATCAAGATAATATCGTAGAAAATAAGATATCTTCTAACGAAGATGATTTAATTATTAAATTAAAAAGAACACCTAAAATAATTTCCTTAATTAAAAAGATAAGTCCGCAAACCCATTTAATTGGTTTTAAATTATTAGATGGGGTTAAAAAAGAAAAGTTAATAAAAGTAGCCGCATCTTTAAGAGATACAAATAACTGTGATTTAGTTGTGGCTAATGATTTAAGTGATATTCGTAAGAAAAATCATATAGCTTATATTATTGATAAAAATAATAACTACATTACGGCTTCTGGCAAAGAAGATATTGCTGAAAAATTAATAAAAGAGATGTTTAAAAGTGCTTAATTATAAAAAAATAAAAATACCTAATCTAAATGAAGAAATACTTAAGATTAAATATCAAGACTTACTTAATAATAAATGGTCATTTTTAATTATCGAAAGTAATAGTAAAGAATATGTTCTTACTAAAGAAAAAAGCTTATTATTAATTGAGGACGAAGAAAAGTTTTTGCAGGATGCAGAAAATGATATATATTATAAAACTATCTTTACTACTGATTCTATAGTTCAAATTCAAAAGTTAAATCTTTATTATGAATATATTCATAAATATCAATCATTAATGACTAAAGAAGTATATGGTAATAAGTATATTTTTGGTTCGGTTGCGGTTATTCAAGATGATGGTAGTTTTATAACTACTTTGCGAGGCAAAGAAGATTTTAAAGACTATACTATTGTTAAAAATGTTGATCATAATAAACATATCGTTTTAGTCAATGGTCCTAAAGCTACTTTAAATGCCCCTCTTTTAGCTAAATTATTTACCAATAAAAAGGTAAAAGTAATTGTTCATATTAATCATTATTATGATTCTAAATTACCATTTTATGACTATGCTTTCCCAGGCACGGTTAAAGATGCAAATAGGCCTACTAATACTTCTTTTAATATTAGAAATCATGGTGTTATCTATTTATTTGATGAAAAAGGAAAAATTATTATAGAAAGAAGTTGAAAATATGAAATATCCTAAATATACTGTTTATGAAAATTTATATAAAAGATATTTTACGAAAGGCGTTACTTATTTAACTGAGCAAGCACACCTTAGTAAAGATGATAAAGTTCTAGATCTATGTGGTGGTGATGGCCGGCTTAGCAAAGAACTCATTAAACTTACCCCAAGTGTTACTTATGTTGATCAAGAAAAAGATATGATTCCGCCTGATTTAGAAAGCCTAGGTATTAAGGTTCTAAACCAAAGCGTGCAAGAATTTTTAGACACTAATATAAATAAGTATGATGTTGTTTTTTGTGAACAAGCCATTAATTATTGGCTTTTAACTATTAATCCTGCAAAACTTAGTAATATCTTTAACAAAGATGGTCTATTTATTTTTAATACATTTAAAATAAAACCACCTATAAAACCTTTAGTAAAAGAATATAGTCTTGATAATATAAACTATGTTGAGGTATCTTATTTAGTAGATAAAAAGGTTCATCATATCCAAATAAGAGAAAATTATCAACCACATTATACGGTTTTTGATTGGATAAGCAAGGAAGAATATTTTAAAATCTTATCACCATATTTTGAAATTAAATTAATTGAAAGAGCTAAAAGTTCTTTATATATATGCAGGAAAAAATAATGAATATTTCGCAAGGTATTTATAATTTAATTGATCAGAAAAAAATTAAAAAAAGTATTAAAAAAGTTCTTAATAGTAAGATTAATTATAATACTTATTTAACCCCAAAAGGTTTAAAAGAACTGCGGCAAAAAATAGGTGATATTTTAAAGAAAGAATGGAAGCAAAGCATTAATTATCAAGATATTTTAATAACTACTTCTTCCCAACAATCTATAAATTTAGTAATTGATGCCCTTTTAAAAGAAAATGAGACAATTATTGTAGAACAGCCAACTTACTTTGGGGCTTTAGATGTTTTTAAAAAAAGAAAAATAAATATTATAGGTTTAGATTTAGAAGAAGATGGTTTTAATTTAAAGAAGTTAGAGGAAAAAATAAAAAGATATAATCCTAAAATGATTTATGTTACCCCAACATTTAATAACCCTACTGGTTATTCCTGGTCTAATCAAAAAAGAAAAGATTTTTTAAATATAATTAATAAATATAATATTTTAGTTATGGAAGATGATCCATATAGTTATATTAATTATACTAATAATAATTATTTAAGTTTAAGTAAGTTAAATAATCAAAAAAATATTATATATTTAGGAACTTTTTCAAAATTAATAAGTCCTTCTATAAATGTTGGTTATATTTTAGCTAGTAAAAATATTATAGATAAAATATATTTATATAAAAAAAGTTATGATTTATCTACCTCGGCTTTTCTTCAATATATTGTTTTAGATTATTTAACTTGTTATGATTTAAAAAGAATAGTTAAGAAAAAAATAAAAATTTATAAAAAACTATTAACTAAAAGTTTAAAGTTTTTAGAAGAAAATTATGCTCATCAAATAATTAGTTATACGAATATTAAAGGCGGGCTATTTTACTTAGTTAAGTTTCAGGAAAAGGTAGATGAAAATATCTTTGTCTCGGGTAATGAATACTACCTTAATCAAGGACATGAAAATGAGGCAAGAATAAATATATGTAGTTTTAGATAAAAATTTGCTAAAATATTAATATGGTGTTTAAAATGAATGAAAAAGTCTTAAAAAATGCTCATGTCTGTTGTGCATATAATAAAGAAAAATTAGAACAAGTTTCTAAATGTGGATGTATTTATTACTTAAAAATATTTAAGCCAGAATTAATAACAGAGTGGTGTGATAATAATAGAACAGCTATATGCCCTTTTTGTGGCATTGACTCTATAATTTATGATAACAAAGTGTATCCAATTACCAAAAAATTTTTAAAGCAAATGAAAAAATATTGGTTTTAAAACATACAAGATAACATACAGAATAACATACAAGATAATTGACTATAATAATATAATATTATATAATAAATATATCAAAAAAGAGGTGATTTAATTGGCAAATTACATTCCGCCATTTACAATTACTAATAATATTTTAGAATATGTCTCAGCAATTATGAAAAAAGTTGGTAAATTAGATAATTATAAAGATTTAAATAAAATGCCAATTTTAAGAAGAAATAATCGGATTCATTCTATTCATTCCTCTTTAGCTATCGAAAATAATTCTTTGTCCTTTAATCAAGTAAAAGATATTGTAAATGGAAAATTAGTTGTTGGTGAAAAAGAAGAAGTTCAAGAAGTTAAAAATGCATCTTTTGCTTATAAAATGATGATGGATGTTAATCCGTATTCATTAAAAGATCTAAAAAAAGTTCATAAAGTTATGACTGATTTAACGATCGATGATGCCGGATACTTTCGCCAAAAAAATGAAGGTGTTTTTGATGGAAACATATGTATTCATATTTGTCCTAAACCGGATATGGTACCAACTTTGATGAATCAGCTATTTGCTTGGTTAAAAAAGAATAAGAATGAAATACATCCTTTAATTTTATCATCGGTTTTTCATTATGAATTTGTATTTATTCATCCATTTAGTAATGGCAATGGGCGAATGGCAAGACTTTGGCAAAATGTCATGTTAGCACATTGGGAAAATATTTTTGAGTATGTTCCAATAGAATCTCAGATAAAGGAATATCAAGAAGATTATTATCAAGCTATTAGCAATTGCAATGCCCAAGGAAATTCAACGGAATTTATTGAATTTATGTTAAAAATGATTGATGAAGTATTATCCAAACTAATTGATAGTATAACAAATGAAGTCAATCATATCAGTCCATATGTTAAAAAACTATTAGATGTTATGGATGAAGAAATTGCTTTATCTACAAAAGATTTAATGTTAAAATTAAATTTAAAGTCAAGAATTTCTTTTAGAAATAATTATTTAAAACCAGCTTTAGAAAATGGTTTAATAAAGATGACTAATCCAAGTAAACCAACAAGTAAAAATCAAACCTATTATAAGGCTTAATTTAATATTTTTGGAAGATAAGTTTTTTCCTTCTTGAGCTAAATAAGTATTAGGAAAAACTTGTTTTGCTTCTTCTAAGTATAAAGATTTATCTTCTTCGGGCCAAAGGTGAGTTAATAGTAGCTTTTGCACTTTAGCTTCTTTAGCTAAGAGTCCGGCCTCATAAGCAGTTAAATGGCTAGTGCTATTAGAATGATGCTTTTTTAAAAAAGAACTTTCGCAAATAATTAAAGAAGCATTTTGACAAAAATCTACTAGCTTTTCCCAATTGGTAGTTCCTATATCTGAGGTATAAACTATTTTAAAATCTTTATTTTGTAGCTTTACCATATAAGAGTTTATTGTATGAGATTTGTTATCTTCAAAAGCTATATTTAAATCATTTAGCGTAATTGCTAAATTATCATTTATATTAAAGTAATCAGCATAACTTTCTTTGTTAGCTAAGATTGCTTTTTTATTATTAGCATAATCTTCTTCAGGCAAATATATTTTAATTTTTTCTTTTAAAAGACCTAAATTATGATAAACAAAAGAGGCATATTGAATAGATCCTAAATCAGCTAAATGATCTTTATGATAATGGGTAATAATTACCTTTAAATTTTCTAAATCTTTAGGAAAGTTTAGTAACCTAGTTATCCCATTGCCACAGTCTAATAAAATTTTTTCCTTAGCATATTCTACGAAAAAGCCTGGGCAATTCATTTGACCTTTAGGGTATGGGGAGACAGTTCCTAAAGGTGTTATGATTATTTTAGTCATTAGATCCGCCTCTTTTTTATAAGCATTCTTTCTTGAACTAATGGATCAACATATTTTGAAATATCTTTTCCGAGATTTAAAACCTCTTTAACAATTGTCGAAGATATAAATTGATATTCTTTATCGGCAAATAAACAAATCGTATTTACTAAGTTATTAGATAAATCTTTATTAATTTGTTGTAACTGTACTTCATAATCATAATCACTTAAGCCTCGTAACCCTCTTATAATAGCTTTGCAATTATTATCTAAAGCTAAATCTACCGTGGCATTAGAACCTGTTACTATTTGGATATTGTTTTTATCTTTATATAATTCTTTTAAAATTTCAACTCTTTCTTCTAAAGTAAAAAAGCCCGAATTTTTTAAAGGATTTTGCATAATAGCAATAATAACTTCATCAAACAAATCAGTTGCTTGATTAATAATATTCATATGTCCTTTAGTAAGAGGATCAAAACTCCCGGGATATAAAACTCTAATCATATTTTCTTCACCAACCTTTTACCAAATTCTAAATCATTTTCCTTTAATACATAATCAAATGCCGTCTCATCATAATTTATACTAGCTTTTTCTCTTAAATTAAAGGCCTCTTCCGTTATCTTATCTCTTAATATAGCTCTATTCATTCTAATATTATAAGGAATATCTAATAGTATTTTTATATCACACATTTTAAAATATTTAGTATTAGGTAGTAAGAGCCAATCTAAAATAACTATTTTTTCTTTATTATCTTTTAAAATATTATCAATTTCTATTTGCATATATTTCCAAGTAATATCCGTTAGTTTATTCATCTTTAGGCGTGAATTAAAAACTATATCGCCAAGTTTCTTTCTGTTTACTAAGTTATTTTCGATAATTGATTTACCAAAAGCTTTAGTTAATTCGTCGATAACTTCGGGGATTAGTAGTACCTTATGTCCAATTTTATCAATGTCTAGGTGAATCGAATTACTGTTTAGTTCCATGATTTGTTTAGCCAAAGTACTTTTACCACTGCCGGATTTTCCACATATACCTATAATCATGATTTCCTCCCATCTAGCTCTATTATAACTAATTATCTAATATAATTAAAATATATATTTTATATATCAAGTATAACTATTAGTTATACTAATTTTAAATAAAAAATATTGTTATATAATATCGGTTGTGTTAAAATAACCTTTATAAAAAAGGAGAATTTTTAAATGGAAAATTATCTATTATATGATGATACTTATTTAGGACCAGGTTATTTCATTATTAGTAAAGAAAATAAGGAAATTAGGAAGTTTTTAAAAATATTTATAATGAATGAGCAAAATTTTCCAAGCTATGGTTTAAGAGCTTTTGGGGTTGATGGTAAAGATAATCCCAATAATGATTATACTATTATTGATTTTTCTTTTCCTAAAGATACGAACTTATATAATATATTTTATAAGCTATTCTTAAGTTTAAATGGTAAAGATATTAATACTATTGATAAATTTAATGAAGGAAATAATCATTTTTCTTTAAAAGAAGTAAATGAGGCCGTCATATTATCTATTTATAAAGACATTTACGGAATTAAAGAAGTTAGTGATTTTATTGATTTAAATCTTGGGGATGATTTAACTTGTCCATATTACGCTGAAATTGCGACATTTTTTAATGATTTAGCTAAGGCTAATGTAAAAAAAGCAAATGAAGAAGATATCGAAGAATTAAGGCTAAAGCGTTTAAAATAAATTTTAAAGTCTAGCTAATATTTAATTAATGTGCTATTATTTAATTGATCCTAGGAGGAGATTATGATGGCTCAGAAGTTAACTTTAAAACAATTTAATCAAATTAAAAGTGAATTAATGGTTTTAAAGGCGCAACTTGCTACCGATGGTGGTTTAATTGAAAACTATTGGGCTAAACAAAAACAATTACTTTCTTATGACTTAAGTGATATTCCTTTTAAAGCATGGGAAGATTTATCTATTATTTCCTCTTACGACTTATTAGCGGACTTTTCTAATACTAAAGCTAATATAGATATGAGACTTATTAGTAATCATAGATGTATATTTAAAAGTTGTAATATAAAAAATTTAGACTTGATTAAATATGATATTGATCCTAAGTTTTTTGATGCTAAAACAATTCAAAATAATCCTCAAATTTTTCTATCTGATAAATTTTCCGAAGCTTTTCAAAATAAATATTATCAAAAGAAGTTAGTTCTTAATGATTTATTAGATTTATCTAATGAAGAAATAGAAGAAATTTATAAAAAAAATTATTTATTACATTTAAATTCTTTGTATCCCGAAGAAAAATATATGTTAGAAGTTATGGGTTTAAAAAGAATAATAGCTATCTATAAAGAATCGGCCGATTTATATGATTTAATTTTTAAAACTAATAAATTACTTTATCCAGACACGAATCCTTTTTATGCTCGGATACTTTCTTCTAGTAATAAAAAAGAGGTATGTTACGAATATATTATGTATGGGGTTATTAAACAACGCTTTAAAGCAATTAGAATAGATGAACTACCCAAAATGTTTATTCAAGATAATCAGCATCTTTTACTATTAGATTCGGCAATTGATGAAAAATTAAAAGATAAATATTATCAAAAGAAACTAAGTTTGGATGATGTAATAGCTAATTTAAATTCTTTTAAAGACTTACCTATTGAGTATTTTATGGGTGGTTTTTATTATGATTTTGCCAATGCTTTAGGAGATGGGGTGTTTGTAAAATGTTTAAGTAAACATCCTATGTTTTTTAAATATTTGGAAAAAAGAAATCTTGTTTCTGAGTTTCTAAGGTATTTAAATGCAAATAATTTATCAGGAGAAAAACTATTTTATCAGACAGTTAAAAGTTTTATTTCCGCTAAAAATATTAAAATGAATACGGCTTTTAAATTTAATTTTAAGGTTATAGAAGCCACGGGAACTTATGCTGATTTAGAAAATTATGATGAAGAAACAATTATAAATAATATTCATGAACAAAAATTAGTTAGTGCTTTTAATATTGATAATATAAAAAGATTGGAACAAGATACTAAAATATTTTCTAATCAAGAAATGTTTAAAATTATTATTAATAGTATAGATAGTTATATAATACGAGAATTTTCTAATGGAATTTTAGATTATCAAAAGTTTACCAAAGTCTTTGCTAAATTTTTAAATTATATGCGTAAAGGTCTAGCTTTTTCAAATGAATTTAATTACGATTTTATCGAAGGAAATTTTCGAAATGACCATCCAGAAATATTTGTAGGATTAGGTGCACCTCAAGAATTAAAGAATCTCTTTTATAAAAATCGCCTTACAAAAAACACTTTATATAATCATCCCGAATACATTCCTTATTTAATTAATACGGATGTAAGCGAATTAATCCGTAGTGATATTACTGTAAATCCGTATAAGAATAACTTTGTTAGTGAATATTTGCCAAGATTTGGTATAGAAAATTTATTAAGATTAATTGTTAAGTATGGCGATTTATTAGACCATGAATTTGCGATAAACGGAAATTGGCTTGATGAAAAAGATGTGGAAAGAGAAATAGAAAAAGGACTCTATGCGGAAATAAAAAATTCCAGAATTTTCTATGAAAATCTTGATCTAAATGCCGAATTTAAAAAAAATTATCCGGATGTATTTATTGATTTTGACCAATTGGATATTGATGAATCTGAAAAAAATAATTTAAAAGAGGCCTTCTATGTTAGAGGATTATCTTTTGACTCTATTCGTAAATATCCTAAATTAGTTGATCTTTTAAAGGATAAAGATTTGTATGTTATATTTAGAAATTATCATAGAAATGATACTAATTTTTATTCTAGATTGAATGAAGCTCAAAGATTTAATTATGCTGAGCTATATTTAATAGATGCCTATGGTTCACAAAAATTTTTAGAGTTATGTTCTATTTATGGTAATCTTTTAATAAATGTCCTTTCTTATATGGGATTTTATAATAAATCGTTATTTTACTTTAAAGATGGTCACTTTTTTGATGATACAACAAACGAAATAATTTCTTATGAAGAAATGAAGAAAAAAATAGAAGATACAATTATTCGTAATTGTCATAATGGTTATCGTTTTAATATTCAAAATGCTCCAAGCTTTTTAAAAGAAAAATGTCCTGAATTATTTATTAGTGAAGATGCTCCCGAGCGGCTAAAACAGTATTTTAATGAATTATCATTTTCTTTATTAAATAGACTTCCCAAATTAAAAGATATCTTTAAGGACAAGGATCTTAAGGCTATAATTTTAAGAAACTATGATGTTAATGATAGAGATAAAGCTATAAAATATTTTCAAATTTTTGGTGATAAAGATGGCCTTAGGTTAGGGATAAGCAAACCCGAGACGGTTATGCATATGATTGAAACTGATAAAATAAAAATAATGAAAACATGGTATGATAAAACTGGCAAAAAATTTATTCCGGATGCATTTGTTATGGAATGTTTTCCTATCGAAGAAATTGATAAATTTTTAACTTCTAGTGTTACTTGGAGTCATATTACCAAATTAAAAGGTTATGCCAAGAACGCTGAAAATAAAGAAGCTCTTTTAAAATTGGCTTATAGTTTTGGTGTTTTTCATAAAGATTCAAGAGGAATTAGAAGTTTATGTGATTTTCTAACTAAAATACCGCTTAAAATTGAGAGAGATCTAGGCTATATTATAAAATCAGCTGATGAAGATATTAAAAAAGAATATTTTTGTAATACTATAGCGGCCTTAAAAAATAGGACTCAAGAGATGGATGATGAGAAATTTAAGACTTATTTAAGAACCTGTGCAATTACCGATATAAACAATATTTCTTACCCTGATGGATTACTTATCTTAGATGTACTTAAAGCTTTAGAAAAAGAAAAAGTAAATATTGATTTTACTAAAGATATATTTGCCCAAATATATCGATTAAACGCGGATGGCAGTTATACTTTAACTATTAGTCAAGATAAATATCCAGAGACTATCGCCGCTATTAGAGAATTATTTATTTGTTGTTCGGAAATTCCTTTAGTTGAACCAGATAATATTCACACGCTTTTTGGCGGTTTTAACTTAAGTTATGATCCTGATTTTCGCCAATTTTTAATTGAGAACTTTAATGAAATATTAAATGATAATACGAATTTAATTTCCAGTGTGCAAAGATCATTTAAAGAAATCAAAGCAATGAATAGTAACCGGCATCTTACTTGGAAAATGGCGGTTAACTATGTTCAAAGCATTGAGTATTTGGATATTGAAGTAGGTAATGAAAAGGCGGCCCAAATATCTTCTATTGCTGGTTATAGTCAAGAAGATTTTGAAGTACTTCAAAAAATATATAATTATGCTAAAAGAAGAGTATATAGTAGTATTCCGCCAATTAAAAAAACAGTGGCTAAATATACTTATGAAATGTTAAAACTTGATGATCCCTTAGCTTTAGCTATCGGTACTCTTTCGGATTGTTGTCAAGAGTTAAATAATGCGGCTGAAGTTTGTATGGAACATAGTTTGGTTGATAAAAATGGGCGTGTTTTTGTAATTAAAGATGAGGAAGGAAATATAGTTTCGCAAAGTTGGGTATGGCGAAATAAAAACGTTTTATGTTTTGATAATATTGAAATACCGAGTAGAGCTTTTGACCGAGCTAATCATAAAGGTAATTATTCTAATGAAGAGTTTGCGAACCTCGTCTTTAATCTTTATCAACAAGCTTCCACGGAAATGATTCAAATTGATAAAGCTAAATATCAAGATTTATTAGCCAAAAAAATGATAACGTCTGAGCAATATGCGGGCTTGCGCTTAAGTAAAGTAACCGTAGGCTTAGGATATAATGATATTGCCATAGCTATTAGAAATAATGCAACCCGAGAAACAAATTGGCCAACAAGACCTTTGCCTTTTACACCACCTGTGGAATTATCTCGAGGTTTATATACAAGTGATTCGGAAGAACAATATATTTTAGCCATCGATGAATCTAATAATAGTTATGATGGTCCAACTCTTGCTTTATATAATGATGAATATACTGAATATACGGAAGAAACTTTTACCGAAAAAGAACTATTAGCTTTAGATAGACTAGCTTATGCAACCCACGGCGAATATCTTTATAATCTTTCTTTAGATGAACCTAATTTATTTTCAGAAATTGCTGAATACTATGATTTAGATCCGCATAAGACGCATCTTATCTTGCATCCTAATTTTGCTTTAATCTATGAAGTAAATGAAGAGACAATTATCCTCAGTGAATTATTATATAATCCGGAAATTGAAGAAGATATATTAGCTTTACAAATAAAATTAGCTTTAGAACAAATAAAAAATAATAAGAGAATAGAAATAAATAATTTAAATGAAGAACAAAGAACTATGTATAATAAAGCAATTAATATAAATAGTGAACTGGCTATCGAAGGAGGTCCTAGTTATGGAAGATAATCTAAATAATATTATAAAAAATAGCTTATTAGTAAATAAAGATCATTTAAAAAATAATTTAAAAAAAATAATGAGGCAAATTAAAGAAACTATTTTAAATAATTTAGATTCTATTAATAATTGTGCGCAAATAGATATAAAAAATAACAATGGCTTTTTAATAGACTTTGAAGTATTAACTAATATCTTTAAAAATATTAGTAAAGAAAATCTTTTTTATGGAAATGTTACATTATCTATCAAAAACAAAGATGTTATGTATGGTAAAGAAATTCATGATTTAGGAAATGTTTATGCTTTCTATGATGGAAATCCTTATTTTACTTTAGAATTAATCTTAAGAAATATTTTAGCTGGGAATTGTCTTATTCTTATTAATAATGGTTATATGTATGGCGTTAATAACTTATTTATAACACTAATCAAAACTCTTTTAAAAGAATATGATTTAGAATATTTAGTGCAACAATATATTACTAGTGATTATGAAGAAATTTTAAAAAACGATGCTAATATTGATTTAGTAATTGCTTTAGGAGATCATGATTTTCAAAAATTTATAGCGACTAAATGCCAAAATAAAATAATCTTAAGTGGTTATGAAAATTATGATTTATATATTGAAGATTTAACCCATATTGATCTTTTAAATAAAATTCTTGGTTTAAATTTAAATATGCAAGTATATATAAATAAAAATCTCAAGTATGATGTTCCTAATTCTATTATCGTTGATGATGTAATAGAAGCTATTGCGCAAATAAATTATAATGGTAGTAGATATAGTAGTTCGATATTTACAACTTCTATTGATAATGCTTCATTATTTATCAAAAATATAAAATCATCTAAAGTAGTAGTTAATACATCCCCTACCATTGATCGAATAATGGATCTTAATCAAAGAGATTTAGTTAATGAAAAAACTATTATATATCCCTTTAAAGGTCAAATATGATTATAAATTATCAAGAAGAATCATTTAATCAAGAAGATATAATAGATTATAATCATATTACTAATAATAATTTAAAAAATAAAATAATCATTATTTCCTTTATAACTGATGAATTAATATTAAAATTAAAAGATTTATATTTTAAGGGTTTAATTATAAAAGATAATAGGATAGTTAAAATATGTTCTTTAATTGAAAATATTAAAAGTAATGTTATTATTTATGAACTTCCTTTTAAAGAAGAAGTAATTGCTCTTTTAACTAAGCGAAAAACTTACCAAGGATTTTATCAAAGTATCTTAAATGAAGTCAAAAGACAAGTGATCCTTAATGTTAAAGCAAATGATTATGTTATAGATGCTACGGTGGGTAATGGCAATGATACATTGTTTTTAGCTAAATTAGTTCCCGAAGGAAAAGTCTTTGGTTTTGATATTCAAAAAGAAGCTATCGAAAATACAAAAATAAAAGTTGCTAATTTTTCTAATGTTTATTTATATTTAAAAAGTCATGAATACTTAAATGAAATAAATATTGATCATAAAGTTAAGTTAATTGTCTTTAATTTAGGTTATCTTCCCGGTAATAACAAAAAGATTACCACCCAATGGAAGTCAACTCTTAAGGCTTTAGAAAAGGGCTTAAATCTTTTAAGTGATGATGGTCTTATTTTAGTAGTTGTTTATCCGGGTCATGAAGAAGGTTTAAAAGAAAGTAAGAAGATAAGCCAGTATTTAGAAAGTAATAACATTTGTTATCAAGTTAAAAGAAATACTTCAAATGTGGTAGCTCCTTATCTAATAATCATTTACAAAAAAAGGGATATAGTATAAAATAGATAAACGAAAGGAAAATTATTATGAAAGAAAAAAATACTAAAAAGTTTATTGATTATTTTTATGAGGCTACTTTTAGTGCATATGATTTCTTAGTATTATTTATAGCTTTAAATTTAAAAGAAAGAAAATTAGAATTTGATAAAGATAAATTAATTAACTATATTATATATTGTAAAGAAAACCGTCTTTTTACTAATATCTTACAAGAAATATCTTTAGCTAGTAATGGTATTTATAAATATTCTATTGAAATTGATGAGGCAATAGCTCGTCTTAAATGGGCAAGAGTACTTTATACAGTATCTCCTGAACAAGATGGCACTATTTTCATTGCCGATGGAAACTATGATGAAGAATTAATAAAACCAAGAAGCAATTATGTTTTTGAAATGACTAATTTTATTGAAGAATTTAATAGTTTTAAATTAGTCTTAAGAAAGGAAGAAAAATGTTAGTAGTAGGAACTATGTTTTTTAAAGATCAAGCTTTACTGATTGATAAGCCTCGTCAAAGACCAACTTATCAAATGATTGGGGGTAGAGTTGAAGAACACGAAACACCCTTGGAAGCAGCAATAAGAGAATGTCATGAAGAATTAGGACCAAAAGCGATTTTTGCTGAAGACAAGTTGGAGTTAGTTATGGAATTTGATGAAATAGCTACTAGTGATGGCAAAACACCGATTCATTTTTATGTATTTAAGTATAATGGTTTATTAGAAGGCGAACTTCTTTTAAGCGAGGAAATAGGGGATTTCTTATGGTATCAATCAACTGATGGAGAAGAAATACTTTCTAATACTTTAAAAAATGAAGTAGTACCATATTGTTTAAAAAGAAACTTAATTAAGTAAATAATTTTGGATATAATAATAAACGATATTTATGAAAAGAAGAATAACTATTATTATATTAACTATTATTTTTATAGGAGGTCTTATGTTTTATTATCAAGATAATTTGGTTGATAACCCTAAAGTTATCAACACTAATTTAAAAAAATATGATGATAGTTATATTGAAATAATTCCTAATAATGCTTTAAAATATTTAGAATTAATTAAAGATAATGAAGTTTTATTAAATAAGGAAGAAATAACTAGTTATAATAAAAAAATAGAAAGTAAGTCTAAGGCAATTTATGAATTAGAAACTTATTTAAATATGTCTAATGAAGAAATATATAATTTAATTAGTAATTATAGTTTACCAAGTTTACCTAAGTATGATGGTTCTTTTATTTATACTAAAGAAAATATACAAGATATATTAGATAATCGTAATTTAGATAATATAAATAGTAATATAAGAAAAGGAATAATTGTTGCCAGAACTAATTTAAGAAGTCTACCAACCAATAAGAATTTTTATAGTCAAAAGAATCTTAAAGATTTTGATCGTTTACAAGAAACGGAAGTTTATGTAAATACTCCCGTAGTAATTTTACATGAAAGTTTAGATCATAATTGGTCTTTTGTTATAACTCCTACTTATAAGGGGTGGGTAATGAGCAAAGATATTGCTTTAGCTAAAGAAGAAGATCTAAATTATTTTCAAAATAATCCTTCGTTTGTAGTTATTACCGACTTTCAAGTAAAAGTTGATAATACTTCCTTAGATATGGGCGTTAAATTGTCTTACTTAGGGGTAGAAGAAAATGGTTATAAAGTAGCTATTCCTGTTAAGGATGAGTTTGGACAAGTATCACCAAAAGAAGTTATTTTAGCGAGGAGTAAGGCTCATATTGGCTATTTACCATTTACGAAAAAGAATATTATAATTGAAGCTTTTAAGTATGAAAATGTTCCTTATAGTTGGGGCGGATATAATGAGGGAATTGATTGTTCAAGTTATATTGCTAATATATTTAAAACTTTTGGTTTTATCTTTCCTAGAAATACTTCGGATCAAAAAAATAGCGTAGGTACGATAACTTATTTAAGTCACTTAAGTTTGCAAGAAAAACTTGATGTTATAGATGATGAATATTTAAGTATTCTTTATCGGATTGGGCATGTGATGCTTTATTTAGGTAAGATCAATAATGTTAACTATATAATTCATGCTAATGCTAAAGATATGCAAGTAAGTCTAACTCCCCTTGATAAAGATAACTTAGAAGCTATTGATAGATTAGTTTTAGTAAAAAAATAAGGATAAAAAATGAATCATAATTTATTTGTAAAAAAAGTAATTTTAGAAAGAGATCTTATTCCTAGTTTTGATAAGTATCCTTTTAATATTGAAATTATCAAAAAGATGGAAGAAATAAGTTTTACGAAACCAGTGACATTTTTAATTGGCGAAAATGGAATTGGGAAATCAACCTTAATTGAAGCCTTAGCTCTATGTTTAGAGTTACCCTCCGAAGGCGGAACCCCTAACTTTCAATATAGCACTAAAGATACTACTTCTTCTTTGCATAATTATTTAAGAATCCATCGTTATAATGTTCCGAAGACTAAATTCTTTTTAAGAGCGGAGAGCTTTTATAATTTTTCTACGGAAGTACAAAGATTAGTTGAAGAAGATGACTATGGTAGTTTATATAATTCTTATGGAGGCAATCTTCATGAATGCTCTCATGGGGAATCTTTTTTAAAGTTAGTAAAAAATCGGTTTACGGCCAATGGTTTATATATTTTAGATGAACCGGAGGCGGCTTTATCGCCTTCAAGACAAATGACTTTGTTATGCTTAATTGATGAATTAGTAAAAAATGGTTCCCAATTTATTATTGCTACCCATTCACCAATTCTTATTTCTTATTTAAATGGCGAAATATTAGATTTAAATCAAAATTTTAAAAAGGTAAAATACGAAGATACTGAAATATATAATTTATATAAAATGTATTTAAATAATCCTTATGGAATGCAAGAAAAATTATTTAAAGATTAATTTACTAATAAAATATAAAATGATATACTTAAAATATGAGGAGGCTTAAAAGTGAGTAAATTTTGTACAAAATGTGGCAAAGAAATGGATGATAATGCTAATGTATGTTCTAACTGTGGAACCCCTTTTAATGGAGCAATTAATAATCAAGAAATAAATAATTATTATAATTATACTGATAATTCTTATGTTAATAATAACGTTGCTCATATTGAAAAAAGAGAAATTCTTACCTGTATTTTGCTATTAATAATTACCTGTGGAATTTATGGTATTTACTGGTTTATTTGTTTAACTAATGATTCAAACAGCATTAGTAAAAATGAAAAAACTGCGGATGGAGGTTTAGCTTTTGTCTATACTTTATTAACCTGTGGTATTTATGCATTATATTGGTATTATAAATTAGGTAAAAAAATATATGAAGCTGGAAAAATAAATAATATAGAAGTATCTGATAATTTTTATTATATTTAGTTCTTGCTTTATTTGGTTTTGGTATTGTATCTTATTGCTTAGCTCAAAGTGATTTAAATAAATTTGCCAAATAAAAAAATAATAAATTTAGTTGGAATATTATTAATTCTCATAATTTATTATTTTTTAAATACTTATTTATCATTTAGCATTCCTTGTTTATTTCATAAAATTACTAATTTTTATTGTCCTGGTTGTGGAATTACAAGAATGCTTTATTCTTTAATTAAATTAGATGTTTATCAAGCATTTCGATACAATCCCTTAGTCTTTATTTTATTAATAGGTTATATTTTAATATTTATCTATAATTTAATATTTTCTAAAAAGATTAAATTATCTAAAAGAAATATATATCTATTATTATTTATTGTTATTCTTTATGGCGTATTAAGAAATATTCCGGGATTTACCTATTTAAAACCAACTACTATATAAAAAACAGTTTTAAACTATTTATTAAAACTGTTTTTCTTTTTCCTAGATAAAGTATATCCTTTGTTAAAGACATCATCTATACTATTATTTAATTCATCTAGATAATCTTCATCAACTTCGATGTGTTTAAAACCTTTTTCTTGGTCATTAACTAATTCTTTGGATTCAGCTTTTAACTTTTCTAATTTTTCTTCTTCTGTTATTTTTCTTGCTTTTAAATATTCTAAAGCTTTTTCATAGCCAGCTATCTTTTTTTTACTTTTCTTATATGTAATATTATTTACTAACATACATATTATACCAGCAGGAATAATAAAAACTATTGAGGGAGCTAAGGCATAACATAAAGCATAATAAGTTTGTAAAGATATATTTGTTATATGTAAGAAGTTTAGAATATTACTCATACAAATATCAGCAATAGAACCAGTTTTTACTGGTAAAAGAAGTCCTAAACTAAAAGCAAAAATAGGTCCACCTATAATAAAGGCTAGCCATAAAAGATTAACAAATATATTTAATCCTTTACTTGGCATAATATTTTTCTTTTCTTTTTCAATATCACTAATATTATCATCAATAGTTTCAATTAAATTTTCTTGTCTAACAATATCATAAGTATTATTACAGACAGTTTGAGTGTATTTTTCTCCTTGTTTATTTTCTAAAATAACTTTTCCGTCTAAATATTCATAAGATTTATTCATGATTTTTATCTCCTTTTTCTCCTAAGGCTTACTCCTTCATCATAAGCCTTATCTATTCCTTCATCTAATTCAACACTGTAATCTTCATCAACTTCGATGTGTTTAAAACCTTTTTCTTGGTCATTATCTAATTCTTTGGATTCAGCTTTTAACTTTGCTAATGTTTCTTCTTCTGTTACTTTTCTTGCTTTTAAATACTCTAAAGATTTTTCATAGCCAGCTATTTCTTGTAAAACTTCTTTTTGTCTTTTTTTATATAGTATATGAGTAATAGTAGCAAAAATTATTCCGGTAGGAACAATAATCATAGATCCTAATGAAAAAATACAAGATAATGAATAATAGATAGATTCATTTATACTAGAAATATGAAAAAATTTTAGAATATTAGTTATGATTAAATCATTTTGATTGGCAATAAAAATATCATTAACTAATAATGAATTAGACTTATAAAAAAGAAGTGTAAAAATAAATGCTGAAATAATTGGTGATAATGCTGTTAAGACAGACATCATTTTCATTATAATATAGAAAAATTTATCTAATTTAGTATTTTTCTTTTCTTCTTCAATATCTTTAATATTATCATCAATAGTTTCAATTAAATTTTCTTGTCTAACAATATCATAAGTATTATTACAGACATTTTGAGCATATTTTTCTCCTTGTTTATTTTCTAAAATAACTTTTCCATCAATATATTCATAAGATTTATTCATTGAATATAACCCCCTAAAACAGTTCATTATTATAATATAAGTTTCTTAGAATTGCAAGTCTTTTTTTTATATGGTAGAATATCTTTAAGAAAAGAGGAAGATTATGAAAAAAAATATTATTAATATATGCATTACTTTAGGGGTTGCTTTAGTTTTGTTTTATATATTCTTACCACCAATAAATTTAAGTAGTATGAGTTTTTGGATGTATCTTATTATGATAATGCTTGTTTATGTTATCTTAGCATCTTTTAATACGATATCTATTATTCTAACAGGAAAAAGATGGCAAATGGCTAAAGCTAATACAATTTTATCTTTTTCTATTGGTTTTATCATCGTGGCAATTATCGTTATTAACTTTTTCTTATCGCCCCTTTTTAATGCTAAAAAGTATGCTACAAGAATAAGTGTTGATAATACCCATGAGTTTACAGAAGATGTAGCTTTAGTTGATTTTACGAAGATTCCTTTACTAGATAAAGAAAGTAGTAGTAAACTTGGGGACCGGAAAATGGGAGAAGCTACCGATTGGGTTAGTCAATATTATGTTAGCGATTTATATACGCAAATCAATTATAATGATGCGATTATTCGGGTAACGCCCATTGAATATGCCGGCATAATTAAGTATTTTGCTAATCATAAAGAGGGAATCAAAGGTTATATTACGGTTGATTCAGTAACAGGGGAAGCCAAACTTGTTACATTAGATAAAGGAATAAAATATGTTCCTAGTGCTTATTTTAATGAAGACTTAAATCGTAAACTTCGATTTAGTTATCCAACCTTAATCTTTGATGAAGCTTCTTTTGAAATTGATAATGAAGGAAAACCTTATTGGATCGTGCCAATTATAAAATATCTGGGAGTTGGTTTAAAAAAGGAAATTTCCGGCGTTGTAATTCTGGATGCTATAAGTGGGGAATCTAAAAAATATCAATTAGCAGATATTCCATCTTGGGTGGACCATGTTTATAGTGCTGATTTAATTATTGAAGAACTTAACAACTGGGGTGAATATAATGATGGTTTTATAAACTCTATTTTTGGCCAAAAAAATGTTGTTAATACTACAGAAGGTTATAATTATTTAGTTTTAAATGATGATGTTTATTTATATAC